>NZ_JBJQJP010000011.1:0-187034 GCF_046487365.1 Escherichia sp. WS1451 | reverse complement strand
TTTCCTGTGTGGTACGCCGTCTGCGTTTCTCCGGCCCTAAGACATCAATCATCTGTTCTCCAATGACTAGTCTAAAAACTAGTATTAAGACTATCACTTATTTAAGTGATATTGGTTGTCTGGAGATTCAGGGGGCCAGTCTACTTGTAATGTAAATGGGAATCTATCTCATCTAATAAGAATAAAGTATTAGGACTATCAAAAATATCAAGCAGAGAGTATAAAAAGAGTACTTGATATTCCCCATCACTAATATCATTCAGTTCGATATTATTTTTAAACTCTAGCTGTAATGATGGTTTTATTATAAAGTAATCATTATCTGCTGCTTGAGTGAAAAATGTTATGATAGGATCAAAAAAGGAATCTTCTGCTTCCTCAAATGATGGATTGAAAAAATTTGAATGAGTTAGCAAGATCTCTTGAGCTTCAAGTGGAGACTCGAAATCATAATCAGCATTAACAATATTATTAATGAAACTTTCTAAAGTCCTATGATAAGCTGAATACCTTAAAGTATTTTCAATACCTTGTTCTTCTTGTGCTAATGCCATTTTTACTCGATTAACGTAAGCCGAATTTACTCGGACCGTCAATGTAAGCTTGCTTGATATATCATCATTTTTATCATCTGATACATCAATATAGCCTTTCTCACATAAAAAATTTCTAACAAAACCATTTGATTTACAAATTGTGGATATGAATATTAGTAACTTTGACCATGCTTTATCGTAATAACAACAATCTAAGTTAAGACCTCTATTTGCTTGCCTTTCATGAGAAAGATAATCAGAGAAATACGTTGAGTATTTCTCATTTTGTCCAGAAGAAAAACAAACAACCTTTGTTTCTGGTAGATATTTTTTTGTTAAACAGTTAATAAATACGGATTGTAAAATCGAGGACTTACCAGCACCATTTTCGCCAATTAAGGCCGTAACCTTTTCAAAAAAGATATTTTGCTCTCTATCATATAAGGTGTTTTTTGGTAACATGATTTCCATTTTTATAGTTCCATTTTTTTTAATTCTATGCACCTGACACTTTTAAAATTCTGCTACCTTTTAAACTGGTCCACTACAGTCTCGACCAAATTATCTTCAACGCTGTTACGGTAGCAACGTGCTCTGCCCTACAAGACCATATAATAATCGTTCCTTCTGTACAAACAAATCATTGTGTAGTTATCAACTCATTTTGGCAACTACAGGGATTATTCTCGATACGTTACTTTCATGGACCTTCAGTCACAAAGAATACCATGATGCCCTCGAAGCTATTGAAATGTTGTGCACGAAAAATGAATCGAAACAAATTCTCAAGTATGCTCTTGATATTGCAGAGGTTTTTTATGATTGTGAATCTGGTGATAGCGATCGCCGACTACAGTACTGGATTAACATTCGCGAGATGTTCCTACGTCGCTGGGAACGGTTGGATATCCGTATGCTGTTGTTGGCACGCATGATGGAACAGCTCTACGCTTGTAAGGATATCGGTAGTACCCTCCCGACAGAAACCATACCAGCAAGCGTAACGTCTCCGTTGTATCGGAATCTCCGCGGGAAAAAGCGGGTGTTTTACAGTATTACAAAAATGCCACGCAACGTGGTAAAGACGCCTTATTGAAATTGTATCCGGCGCTATGAATTGAGCTCAACAATGATCGCGTTGCCATTGATGCGTTATTGGATGCTGCCAAAAAAGCAGATTACTTCATCTCCGTCAACGGCAGTTCAAAACATCAGGCCTTTTATACGGTTACCAATTGCCGTAAGGATATTATTTATCCGGCGGGGAAGGGGCTTCAAGCATAGTTGCTGCCTTTATTGCGAGTTGGTCTGACTGCACAAGGAATAGCGTGTACTATTCTTTGTGAAAATGTGACAAACGCAAAATTGCTTCTACAAACCTGTCAGAAATAATCCCCCGACGGGCTGCCGCGCTGAAATGACTGCTTCGCAGTGCCGTCGTCCAGTTCTCCGGTGACCGGTACGCTGAACCGTAATATCCCGTGCTTAAATCGTCCGGGTCTTCAACAGGCGCGTTCGTCAGTCCTCTTTCACCTTGTTGCTGGTAGTCGACGAAAATAATATTGGCTAAAACATTATTTTGATAATTGCCATAAATAGCTTCATACGCATGAGGGAAATTTTCTTTCCAGTACCAGGTGGTATCGCCGCAAAACCACGGTGCGTCAGTAATATTATTAAGCTGAGAATGGTATTGTTTTAGATCCCTACGAAAGGCTTCAACCATATGATTAAAGTGTTGAGGGTGTGACGCGTAGTCACTGGTCATTAAGTCAAATTCGCCTTGCATCCAGCATACGCCGAGGAATTTGTTCTGCGGATTTTTTGCCAGTGCGGCTCGCGTTCTGCTGACTAAATCCTGGTATAGCGGAGTATCCGTTCCCCAACGACAAGCATCATGGCTGGCTCCGTGCCGTTCTGAATATGTCCCTTCGCTGCCCGCGGTAAAAGCCGATCCGCCACGGCAACACGGAACGATGAGAACCCCTGCATTATCAGGAATGAAGGGCAGTAATTTCCGTGCAATATGCAGTGCCTGGCCAACGGTGCCGTACTGTGTTTGATGATTCGTTGCCAGAGGATGGTGATAACCCTGCATATCCTGAACATCGTGTGGGCAGTGAGTCAGTGGAATAATGTCGTTAAAGTGACATGACGGGCCTCCGGGATGCGTATGCGCAAATCTTGCTAATTGTTTAATTCTGGGATGAGGCGCATCTTCCCCGTCCGGTAATGGCAGTCCTTCGCCATACGCCATGGCATTAGACTGACCAGCAACGGTAAGAACATAGTAATAATCGGGCGATATTATCGCGTTCATATAATTTTCGCGTAATTGAAATGATAAATTGATATCAGGGCCCCTTTACCAGGGCCCTGAAGCGTTAGTTTTGTACTGTGACTTTATTATCCTTCACAGAAATCAAAACTGAATCCGTCACCGCTTTGCCGCCTGCAGTTTCACCGCCAATAATTAATAAACTATTATTCCAGGGCAATGATACTCCGTAGGCCCGACCTTGCGATAATTCGCCCGATTTATCCCATTTCCCGTTATGCCAAAGATGAATATCAGTGCTATATGATTTTTTCAGGCCTTCATGCGCATAGTTCTTACCGTTCTGGTAATTTTCTCGTGAACCTTTGAATCCGGCCCCTCCGGCAAATATAAGAGAATCATTGCTTATCCCCGCAAAACCGCCAGCGACGCCATCTGGTGATGAGACGGGAGCAAGCTTATTCCATTTTAAATTATTACCGGTGAAATCAAGTTCAAATACGGCATCCGTTCGCAATCCTGGTTTGGCTTCGCCATTAATAAGCCAGGTTTTATCACCTTTATTCACAACCGCCGCACCAGCCGTTCCGTACCAGGGAGATTCGCCAGCGTAACTCCATTGCTGTGTTGAGGGATCAAAAGACAACAGAAACTTATTGAAGAAATAATCTTCTGCTTTTTTGTCAAAATAGTGGGCGTTGATTTTATCTATAGCGGTTGAATCTTTTCCAGCCTCGTTGAGATCTTCAAAATAGCCATTGAAGATATTCTGGTTAACACCGCCAGTAACATAAGCCTTGCCGTTGTGTACAAAAGTCGCATGACCCGCCATGCCCATCGGCGCGTGCGACATCAATTTAACCCAGCTATTGGTTTTGGGGTTGTATTTGTGTACGTCATTAAATACCTGAGTCAAGCCCTCGCTGTTTTTGCCAATGCCGCCAAACACATACAGATTGCCATCAATAAATGCCGAGGTTGCTTGATCTCTTGGTCCGCCAGGGAATGCAGCTAACGCTGTCCATTTTTTATCTTTGGCCTGTATATCCAGCTTGTACCATGCCGTACCTGCGCTACCTAAACCAATGTAGACAGTGTCGTTATCAATTGCTCCGGTACCACTTTTAAATGGCACAGGAGTTTCCGGTAATACAGACGCGTTTGCGGCAAATGAAGCCATCATGATAGCAAGCGCCATTATTGTTTTATTCATTGTGACTGTCTCCTGTCTACTACAGTTTAAATGACACACCAATGCGATAACTGTTTTCCGATAAATTATCTCTGCCGTTGTAAACACCCTGGCGGTCAAGGTAGTCATATTCTATGTATGGCGTAATATCGGGCGTCATATGGTATTGTAGAACAAATGCATTTTCTGTCGCCCATTTCTTGTGGTTTGCATAGCGATAATCGTTCTGTTTGCTGTATAGCGTCGTTTGCCATGCGAAGGTGAAATCACTATTAATATGGTAAGTGACATATCCATCCCAACGATGAACGTTATCACGAGACATATCACCGGATAAGTCTTGTTGTCGGTAAGCTTTCCAGTCGTAACGATAGCGAATGCCAAAATTAAGATCTTTTGTCGCGTCCCAGGACAGTTTTACGTAGGGTCCGTAGCGTGTGCCGTTGCTGCTAAAATGCGTTAACATTCCCGGGCGCACCGTCCATTGATCATCAAGTTTAATCGCGTAATTAACTTCAACCTGAACATCATTGAGTGCGGCATTTTCCTTTTTATTATCATGAATGGTATTCCAGGTATTACTTTCCATGCTTGCCCACCATCCATTTTGCCATCCCTCACTGACTTTGAGTCGAGTCTCATAGGCATGGCTTCCGCTACGATATCCACCACGTACGTCCAGTGTCGCAGCCTGAGAAATTAATGGTGACGAAAAGCACAGTAATAATACGCCAGAAAGTATTTTAGCCTTTTTCATAAATTTCACTCATTTGTAGGATACAGAAAGCAATACAAAGCCCGCATAAACAATTAGCATTTATGTTGTGTAATATTTTTTGCCAGGCTTATAGTGTCTTTGGTAACGGGTAGCTGTATTTTATATTTTTTGTATAAGGTCTCCTGTGAAAATTCTCTTTTCACATTATTTAAATAAACAGAGAACCAGATTAAATACCTGAGTATAAAATCTCTTCTGATGTTTAATTGATTTGAATGTTCGTAAGCTATATCACTTACTCAATCCATTTTACCCAGAGTCATAAAATAGAGTGTCTGTTGATCTCATTTTCATATTCCTTTCAGACTGAAGTGCATTTTCATCACCCGATGTGAAAGAACTGAAGTGATGTTTGCCATAGATTACGAGATGCCCAGTCTCATTGACTATCGTGGTGCACCTTTATACCTGTTATACCAGATCAAAAATCACGCAATCCATACAACAAAACGAGATTTGCAATTCGTGTCACAAAATATGTCGATCTTTTTCTAAGAAGAAGATGCCATGTGAAGCCAGACGAACACTTGCGGTGGTCTTCAAAAAACTAAAGATTTTATTTTAACTATTTGTTTTATAAATATTTTATTTAGAATCTAAACAAGGAAAGCTTTGCAAGCTAACTCAGTGAGCTTGGTGAAAATAAGTGTTTACCCGCCATCAGGCTGAGCATAATTCTCATCATGAAATATGTTTCCTGGTTTTTGGCTTGTAAGTGGTCACCCCTGAAGTCGATCTGGAAAGGCTTGTAGATGTTGGTGTTTTCAGGATGATGTTTCAGATAGGTTGTTTGCCGTATCGCCCGGCGAATAGCTGTGATTGAGGAAGGTTTAAGTCGCAGTGACCAAAGCCATATTTACCAACGAATGTAGATGAAAAAGCGTCTCCTGCGTTCCCCCATATCTCCAGGAAATACACAGTCTGAAAAAGGAATGTAACAATCTCATGGCGTAAGCTGACGAACCAGGCAGGAATAATCGCTAGGGACCTAAGCATTAGCATGATAATAGCCACTAAGAAATTACTGTGTTCCATGAAATAGCCATTTTGTGGCAAATGCAGTTGACTAATAATGTCATATGTGAGACGGCTAGTTGAACAAATATTAAATTTTGCTGAATTTTTTATGTTGATTTTACTTGTTACAGAACATATCACATGATATATAGATAAGATTAGTTGCATTAATGATGAGGGTTATTATTCGATTCGTATCAGATTGATAAATATATAAAGGTACATAGCATGCAAGAGCATGGCGTTTGTATGGCAAAGTTATTATAAGTAACTATCGCTACTCCATTTAAGTTCACTCAGAAGAACTGGTCCACTTACGTTAGTTATTAAGCAAACGTTCGCTTTTATAAACATAATCAGGATTAAAATGTTGGATTATTGCTAACCCAGCACAGCTAGTGCGCGTCTGTAATTATAAGGGAAAACGATGAAGAATAAGGCTGATAACAAAAAAAGGAACTTCCTGACCCATAGTGAAATCGAATCACTCCTTAAAGCAGCAAATACCGGGCCTCATGCTGCACGTAATTATTGTCTGACATTACTTTGTTTTATTCATGGTTTCCGGGCGAGTGAAATTTGCCGATTGAGGATTTCGGATATTGATCTTAAGGCAAAGTGTATATATATCCATCGATTAAAAAAAGGCTTTTCAACAACGCACCCGCTATTGAACAAAGAAATTCAGGCTTTAAAAAACTGGTTGAGTATCCGTACTTCTTATCCGCATGCTGAGAGCGAGTGGGTATTTTTATCACGTAAGGGGAATCCACTTTCTCGGCAACAGTTTTACCATATTATCTCGACTTCCGGTGGTAATGCCGGGTTGTCACTGGAGATTCATCCGCACATGTTACGCCATTCGTGTGGTTTTGCTTTGGCGAATATGGGAATAGATACGCGACTTATCCAGGATTATCTTGGACATCGCAATATTCGTCATACTGTCTGGTATACCGCCAGCAATGCAGGGCGTTTTTACGGCATCTGGGATAGAGCCAGAGGACGACAGCGTCACGCTGTTTTATAGAGATAGTTGAGATACCAGGGATGGTGTTAAAAACTACATTATTCTTACGATATATCAAAAATGATTAACCATTTATTAATTGATGTTATTGTAAGTATGATTCTTAATTATCATAATAAACATTAAGTTAACCATATCCATACAAAATACAATGGTTTATGTTCTTCAAAATAAATAAACAAAATCATTCATAAATTTACACATCACTTAAATTCGCCTGTTTCCATACTTTTTTCTTTATTTTTTAAGCAACTGGAAGTTAATCCACTGCAATCTATTGTTATATTGAATCAAATCAATGAAAATAGATATTGTCACATCAGTGATATTTTATTTTTGTATGATATTTAATGTAATTGACTGATAGCCACATCACTTCGGGTGTGGTTATCTTTTTATCTATTGGGCTAATTTTGACCGATTGAGGTTTCCTATAGGTATTCATTCAAATATATCTCAGTCAGGAGTACTACTATTGTGAGTAAACGTCGTTATCTTACAGGTAAAGAAGTTCAGGCCATGATGCAGGCGGTGTGTTACGGGGCAACGGGAGCCAGAGATTATTGTCTTATTCTGTTGGCATATCGGCATGGGATGCGTATTAGTGAACTGCTTGATCTGCATTATCAGGATCTTGACCTTAATGAAGGTCGAATAAATATTCGCCGACTGAAGAACGGATTTTCTACCGTTCACCCGTTACGTTTTGATGAGCGTGAAGCCGTGGAACGCTGGACCCAGGAACGTGCTAACTGGAAAGGCGCTGACCGGACCGACGCTATATTTATTTCTCGCCGTGGGAGTCGGCTTTCTCGCCAGCAGGCCTATCGCATTATTCGCGATGCCGGTATTGAAGCTGGAACCGTAACGCAGACTCATCCTCATATGTTAAGGCATGCTTGTGGTTATGAACTGGCGGAGCGTGGTGCAGATACCCGTTTAATTCAGGATTATCTCGGGCATCGAAATATTCGCCATACTGTGCGTTATACCGCCAGTAATGCTGCTCGTTTTGCCGGATTATGGGAAAGAAATAATCTCATAAACGAAAAATTAAAAAGAGAAGAAGTTTGATTTAACTTATTGATAATAAAGTTAAAAAACAAATAAATACAAGACAATTGGGGCCAAACTGTCTATATCATAAATAAGTTACGTATTTTTTCTCAAGCATAAAAATATTAAAAAACGACAAAAATCATCTAACTGTTTGATATGTAAATTATTTCTCTTGTAAATTAATTTCACATCACCTCCGCTATATGTAAAGCTAACGTTTCTGTAGCTCGACGCAACTTCCTCATTCTTCTCTCCAAAAACCACCTCATGCAATATAAAAAACTGCAAATAAAGATAATTATAGAACATTAAGCCAACAAATAAACTGAAAAAGTTTGTGCGCGATGCTTTCCTCTATGAGTCAAAATGGCCCCAAATGTTTCATCTTTTGGGGGAAAACTGTGCAGTGTTGGCAGTCAAACTCGTTGACAAAACAAAGTGTACAGAACGACTGCCCATGTCGATTTAGAAATAGTTTTTTTAAAGGAAAGCAGCATGAAAATTAAAACTCTGGCAATCGTTGTTCTGTCGGCTCTGTCCCTCAGTTCCACAGCGGCTCTGGCCGCTGCCACGACGGTTAATGGTGGGACCGTTCACTTTAAAGGGGAAGTTGTTAACGCCGCTTGCGCAGTTGATGCAGGCTCTGTTGATCAAACCGTTCAGTTAGGACAGGTTCGTACCGCATCGCTGGCGCAGGAAGGAGCAACCAGTTCTGCTGTCGGTTTTAACATTCAGCTGAATGATTGCGATACCAATGTTGCATCTAAAGCAGCTGTTGCCTTTTTAGGTACGGCGATTGATGCGGCTCATACCAACGTTCTGGCTCTGCAGAGTTCGGCTGCGGGTAGCGCAACAAATGTTGGTGTGCAGATTCTGGACAGAACAGGTGTTGCGCTGACGCTGGACGGTGCGACATTTAGTTCAGAAACAACCCTGAATAACGGTACTAACACCATTCCGTTCCAGGCGCGTTATTTTGCAACCGGTGCTGCAACCCCGGGTGCTGCTAATGCGGATGCGACCTTCAAGGTTCAGTATCAATAACCTACCCAGGTTCAGGGACGTCATTACGGGCAGGGATGCCCACCCTTGTGCGATAAAAATAACGATGAAAAGGAAGAGATTATTTCTGTTAGCGTCGTTGCTGCCAATGTTTGCTCTGGCCGGAAATAAATGGAATACCACGCTGCCCGGCGGAAATATGCAATTTCAGGGCGTCATTATTGCGGAAACTTGCCGGATTGAAGCCGGCGATAAACAAATGACGGTCAATATGGGGCAAATCAGCAGTAACCGGTTTCATGCGGTAGGGGAAGATAGCGCACCGGTGCCTTTTGTTATTCATTTACGGGAATGTAGCACGGTGGTGAGTGAACGTGTGGGTGTGGCGTTTCACGGTGTCGCGGATGGTAAAAATCCGGATGTGCTTTCCGTGGGAGAGGGGCCAGGGATAGCCACCAATATTGGCGTAGCGTTGTTTGATGATGAAGGAAACCTCGTACCGATTAACCGTCCTCCAGCAAACTGGAAACGGCTTTACTCAGGCTCTACTTCGCTACATTTCATCGCCAAATATCGTGCTACCGGGCGTCGGGTTACTGGCGGCATCGCCAATGCCCAGGCCTGGTTCTCTTTAACCTATCAGTAATTGTTCAGCAGATAATGTGATAACAGGAACAGGACAGTGAGTAATAAAAACGTCAATGTAAGGAAATCGCAGGAAATAACATTCTGCTTGCTGGCAGGTATCCTGATGTTCATGGCAATGATGGTTGCCGGACGCGCTGAAGCGGGAGTGGCCTTAGGTGCGACCCGCGTAATTTATCCGGCAGGGCAAAAACAAGTGCAACTTGCCGTGACAAATAATGATGAAAATAGCACCTATTTAATTCAATCATGGGTGGAAAATGCCGATGGTGTTAAGGATGGTCGTTTTATCGTGACGCCACCTCTGTTTGCGATGAAGGGAAAAAAAGAGAATACCTTACGTATTCTTGATGCAACAAATAACCAATTGCCACAGGATCGGGAAAGTTTATTCTGGATGAACGTTAAAGCGATTCCGTCAATGGATAAATCAAAATTGACTGAGAATACGCTACAGCTCGCAATTATCAGCCGCATTAAACTGTACTATCGCCCGGCTAAATTAGCGTTGCCACCCGATCAGGCCGCAGAAAAATTAAGATTTCGTCGTAGCGCGAATTCTCTGACGCTGATCAACCCGACACCCTATTACCTGACGGTAACAGAGTTGAATGCCGGAACCCGGGTTCTTGAAAATGCATTGGTGCCTCCAATGGGCGAAAGCACGGTTAAATTGCCTTCTGATGCAGGAAGCAATATTACTTACCGAACAATAAATGATTATGGCGCACTTACCCCCAAAATGACGGGCGTAATGGAATAACGCAGGGGGAATTTTTCGCCTGAATAAAAAGAATTGACTGCCGGGTGATTTTAAACCGGAGGAATAATGTCATATCTGAATTTAAGACTTTACCAGCGAAACACACAATGCTTGCATATTCGTAAGCATCGTTTGGCTGGTTTTTTTGTCCGGCTCTTTGTTGCCTGTGCTTTTGCCGCACAGGCACCTTTGTCATCTGCCGAACTCTATTTTAACCCGCGTTTTTTAGCGGATGATCCCCAGGCTGTGGCTGATTTATCGCGTTTTGAGAATGGGCAAGAATTACCGCCAGGGACGTATCGTGTCGATATCTATTTGAATAATGGTTATATGGCAACGCGTGATGTCACATTTAATACGGGCGACAGCGAACAAGGGATTGTTCCCTGCCTGACACGCGCGCAACTTGCCAGTATGGGGCTGAATACGGCTTCTGTCTCCGGTATGAATCTGCTGGCGGATGATGCCTGCGTGCCATTAACCTCAATGATACATGACGCTACTGCGCAACTGGATGTGGGTCAGCAGCGACTCAACCTGACGATCCCTCAGGCATTTATGAGTAATCGCGCGCGTGGATATATTCCTCCTGAGTTGTGGGATCCCGGTATTAATGCAGGCTTGCTCAATTATAATTTCAGCGGAAATAGTGTACAGAATCGGATTGGGGGTAACAGCCATTATGCATATTTAAACCTACAGAGTGGGTTAAATATTGGTGCGTGGCGTTTACGCGACAATACCACCTGGAGTTATAACAGTAGCGACAGATCATCAGGTAGCAAAAATAAATGGCAGCATATCAATACCTGGCTTGAGCGAGACATAATTCCTTTACGTTCCCGGCTGACGCTGGGTGATGGTTATACTCAGGGCGATATTTTCGATGGTATTAACTTTCGCGGCGCACAATTGGCCTCAGAGGACAATATGTTACCCGATAGCCAAAGAGGATTTGCCCCGGTGATCCACGGTATTGCGCGTGGTACTGCACAGGTCACTATTAAACAAAATGGGTATGACATTTATAATAGTACGGTGCCGCCGGGGCCTTTTACCATCAACGATATCTATGCCGCAGGTAATAGTGGTGACTTGCAGGTAACGATTAAAGAGGCTGACGGCAGCACGCAGATCTTTACCGTACCCTATTCGTCAGTCCCGCTTTTGCAACGTGAAGGGCATACACGTTATTCCATTACGGCAGGAGAATACCGTAGTGGAAATGCGCAACAGGAAAAACCCCGCTTTTTCCAGAGTACATTACTCCACGGCCTTCCGGCTGGCTGGACAATATATGGTGGAACGCAACTGGCGGATCGTTATCGTGCTTTTAATTTCGGTATCGGGAAAAACATGGGGGCACTGGGCGCTCTGTCTGTGGATATGACGCAGGCTAATTCCACACTTCCCGATGACAGTCAGCATGACGGACAATCGGTGCGTTTTCTCTATAACAAATCGCTCAATGAGTCAGGCACGAATATTCAGTTAGTGGGTTACCGTTATTCGACCAGCGGATATTTTAATTTCGCTGATACAACATACAGTCGAATGAATGGCTACAACATCGAAACACAGGATGGTGTTATTCAGGTTAAGCCGAAATTCACCGACTATTACAATCTCGCTTATAACAAACGCGGGAAATTACAACTCACCGTTACTCAGCAACTCGGGCGCACATCAACACTGTATTTGAGTGGTAGCCATCAAACTTATTGGGGAACGAGTAATGTCGATGAGCAATTCCAGGCTGGATTAAATACTGCGTTCGAAGATATTAACTGGACGCTCAGCTATAGCCTGACGAAAAACGCCTGGCAAAAAGGACGGGATAAGATGTTAGCGCTTAACGTCAATATTCCTTTCAGCCACTGGCTGCGTTCTGACAGTAAATCTCAGTGGCGACATGCCAGTGCCAGCTACAGCATGTCACACGATCTCAACGGTCGGATGACCAATCTGGCCGGTGTATACGGTACGTTGCTGGCAGACAACAACCTCAGCTATAGCGTGCAAACCGGCTATGCCGGGGGAGGCGATGGTAATAGCGGAAGTACAGGCTACGCCACGCTGAATTATCGCGGTGGCTACGGCAATGCCAACATCGGTTACAGCCATAGCGATGATATTAAGCAGCTCTATTACGGAGTCAGCGGTGGGGTACTGGCTCATGCCAATGGCGTAACGCTGGGGCAGCCGTTAAACGATACGGTGGTGCTTGTTAAAGCGCCTGGCGCAAAAGATGCAAAAGTCGAAAACCAGACAGGAGTGCGTACCGACTGGCGGGGTTATGCCGTGCTGCCATATGCCACTGAATATCGGGAAAACAGAGTGGCGCTGGATACCAATACCCTGGCTGATAACGTCGATTTAGATAATGCGGTCGCTAACGTTGTTCCCACTCGTGGGGCGATCGTGCGAGCAGAGTTTAAAGCGCGCGTTGGGATAAAACTGCTCATGACGCTAACCCACAATAATAAGCCGCTGCCGTTTGGGGCGATGGTGACATCAGAGAGTAGCCAGAGTAGCGGCATTGTTGCGGATAATGGTCAGGTTTACCTCAGCGGGATGCCTTTAGCGGGAAACGTTCAGGTGAAATGGGGAGAAGAGGAAAATGCTCACTGTGTCGCCAATTATCAACTGCCACCAGAGAGTCAGCAGCAGTTATTAACCCAGCTATCAGCTGAATGTCGTTAAGGGGGCGTGATGAGAAACAAACCTTTTTATCTTCTGTGCGCTTTTTTGTGGCTGGCGGTAAGTCACGCTTTGGCTGCGGATAGCACGATTACTATCCGCGGCTATGTCAGAGATAATGGCTGTAGTGTGGCCGCTGAATCAACCAATTTTACTGTTGATCTGATGGAAAACGCGGCGAAGCAATTTAACAACATTGGCGCGACGACTCCTGTCGTTCCATTTCGTATTTTGCTGTCACCCTGTGGTAATGCCGTTTCTGCCGTAAAAGTTGGGTTTACCGGTGTTGCAGATAGCCACAATGCCAACCTGCTTGCACTTGAAAATACGGTGTCAGCGGCTTCGGGACTGGGAATACAGCTTCTGAATGAGCAGCAAAATCAAATACCCCTTAATGCTCCATCGTCCGCGATTTCGTGGACGACCCTGACGCCGGGTAAACCAAATACGCTGAATTTTTACGCCCGGCTAATGGCGACACAGGTGCCTGTCACTGCGGGGCATATCAATGCCACGGCTACCTTCACTCTTGAATATCAGTAACTGGAGATGCTCATGAAATGGTGCAAACGTGGGTATGTATTGGCGGCAATATTGGCGCTCGCAAGTGCGACGATACAGGCAGCCGATGTCACCATCACGGTGAACGGTAAGGTCGTCGCCAAACCGTGCACGGTTTCCACCACCAATGCCACGGTAGATCTCGGCGATCTTTATTCTTTCAGTCTGATGTCTGCCGGGGCGGCATCGGCCTGGCATGATGTTGCTCTTGAGTTGACTAATTGTCCGGTGGGAACGTCGAGGGTCACCGCCAGCTTCAGCGGGGCAGCCGACAGTACCGGATATTATAAAAACCAGGGGACCGCGCAAAACATCCAGTTAGAGCTACAGGATGACAGTGGCAACACATTGAATACTGGCGCAATCAAAACAGTTCAGGTGGATGATTCCTCACAATCAGCGCACTTCCCGTTACAGGTCAGAGCATTGACCGTAAATGGTGGAGCCACTCAGGGAACCATTCAGGCAGTGATTAGCATCACCTATACCTACAGCTGAACCCAAAGAGATGATTGTAATGAAACGAGTTATTACCCTGTTTGCTGTACTGCTGATGGGCTGGTCGGTAAATGCCTGGTCATTCGCCTGTAAAACCGCCAATGGTACCGCAATCCCTATTGGCGGTGGCAGCGCCAATGTTTATGTAAACCTTGCGCCTGCCGTGAATGTGGGGCAAAACCTGGTCGTAGATCTTTCGACGCAAATCTTTTGCCATAACGATTACCCAGAAACCATTACAGACTATGTCACACTGCAACGAGGTTCGGCTTATGGCGGCGTGTTATCTAGTTTTTCCGGGACCGTAAAATATAATGGCAGTAGCTATCCTTTCCCTACTACCAGCGAAACGCCGCGCGTTGTTTATAATTCGAGAACGGATAAGCCGTGGCCGGTGGCGCTTTATTTGACGCCGGTGAGCAGTGCGGGCGGGGTGGCGATTAAAGCTGGTTCATTAATTGCCGTGCTTATTTTGCGACAGACCAACAATTATAACAGCGATGATTTTCAGTTTGTGTGGAATATTTACGCCAATAATGATGTGGTGGTGCCCACTGGCGGCTGCGATGTTTCTGCTCGTGATGTCACCGTTACTCTGCCGGACTACCCTGGTTCAGTGCCAATTCCTCTTACCGTTTATTGTGCGAAAAGCCAAAACCTGGGGTATTACCTCTCCGGCACAACCGCAGATGCGGGCAACTCGATTTTCACCAATACCGCCTCGTTTTCACCCGCGCAGGGCGTCGGCGTACAGTTGACGCGCAACGGTACGATTATTCCAGCGAATAACACGGTATCGTTAGGAGCAGTAGGGACTTCGGCGGTAAGTCTGGGATTAACGGCAAATTACGCACGTACCGGAGGGCAGGTGACTGCAGGGAATGTGCAATCGATTATTGGCGTGACTTTTGTTTATCAATAAAGAAATCACAGGACATTGCTAATGCTGGTACGCAATATTACCTGAAGCTAAAAACCTGCACGTTAGCCCTTTGTAGGCCAGATAAGACGCGTCAGCGTCGCATCTGGCATAAACAAAGCGCACTTTGCTGGTCTGTTCCCCTCACCCTAACCCTCTCCCCGGAGGGGCGAGGGGACTGGCCGGGCACATTTTTAGACTTTGTCATCAGTCAGAGCCTGCCATTGGCAGGCTCCGGTGTTTTTTACGCTACCATGCTAATAATCAACACAATAATCAGCCCAACCACGGAGTTGACCAGCTCCAGCAGTCCCCAGGTTTTCAACGTGTCTTTTACCGACAGGTCAAAGTAACCTTTGAACAGCCAGAATGAGGCATCATTAATGTGGGTGAGGGTGTTGGAACCCGCAGCCGTCGCCAGCACCAGCAGCGCCGGATTCACGCCAACCAGCTGACCGGTTGCTGGATCAAGGATTGCAGCACTGATAATCCCGGCGGCGGTCATCGCCGAAACGACACCCTGACCCGTCGCCAGACGAATTAGCACAGTGATCAGCCATGCCATGATGTAGGGCGAGATATTGCCGTGGGACATCAACATGCCGATGGTGTCGCCAATGCCGGTGTCGATGATGGTCTGCTTCAGCACGCCACCCGCACCGATGATCAGAATCACCATTGCAATACTCTTCACCGCGCTTTCAAAAGCGTTCATCACCCACTGCATGTCATGACCACGCGCGGTGCCAAAGAGTACGAATGCAACCACCATCGCAATAAACATTGCAATCGGCGAGGAACCGATAAAGTTAACCACTTCCCAGGCAGGGGTATCTTTTACCAGCCAGATATTGGCGATGGTGGTAGAGATCATAATGATCGCCGGGATCAGCGGCACCAGAATCGAAACGCCGAAAGAGGGCAGATTATTCATATCTACCGGTTGATCTGCTTTCAGGAATGATGGCGTTGGGCGCTCAAGATTGCCGAGGAACTTCGGCAGGATCAGACCTGCGCAGATTACACTTGGGATCGTCACCAGTACGCCATAGATATAAACCATCCCCATATCCGCGCCATAAGCATTCACTAGCGCCACCGGACCCGGTTGCGGAGGGAACAGTGAATGTGCGGTGGTGGCCGCCGCTACTGCCGGAATAGCCAGTTTCAGGAACGGGATTTTGGCTTCGGCGGCAATTACGATCACCAGCGGCGCCAGCATAATAAAGGCCACTTCATAGAACATCGCCAGACCAAAAATAAGTCCGATGATAATCACTGATATCTGAACATAGCGCAGGCCGAGACGTGCCAGCAGGGTATGCGCTATCTGGTGAGCAGCGCCGGAGTCGACCATCAATTTACCGATGACCGCACCAAACACCACGATGATCGCCAGTTCCCCCAGCGTGTTGCCGAAACCTGCTTTCATGGTGTGCAGCAGCGACATCAAATCCATACCGGCCAGCATCCCGACGGACAGCGCCGCCACCAACAAAGCCACCATCGAATTGATTTTGAACTTCAAATTCAGTACCAGCATCAGGCCAATGCCGAATACCACCCAGAGAATGTTAAGCACATGCATAACGTTTTACCTTACCTGGTTGAACCGTTGTTATTTTGGGCGACATGTTATGTAAATTGGTCAACCATTGTTGCGATGAATGTCACATCCTCTGATCAATAACCATCGATTACCCTTTGCTGCAATTTGCAGCAACAACCATGAGAGTGAAATTCTTGTGATGTGGTTAACCAATTTTAGAATTCGGGTTGACATGTCTTACCAAAAGGTAGAACTTATACGCCATCTCATCCGATGCAACGCCACGGCTGCGGTCTGGTTGTTCATCCGGATACCTAAACAACTCCGGGGCTCCACGTCTCTTTGCTGTGGAACCCACTATGTGAAAGAGGAAAAATCATGGAACAGACCTGGCGCTGGTACGGCCCAAACGATCCGGTTTCTTTAGCTGATGTCCGTCAGGCGGGCGCAACTGGCGTGGTTACCGCGCTGCACCATATCCCGAACGGCGAAGTATGGTCCGTAGAAGAGATCCTCAAACGCAAGGCGATCGTTGAAGACGCAGGCCTGGTGTGGTCTGTCGTAGAAAGCGTGCCAATTCACGAAGATATCAAAACCCACACTGGCAACTATGAGCAGTGGATCGCTAACTATCAGCAGACTCTGCGCAACCTGGCGCAGTGCGGCATTCGCACCGTGTGCTACAACTTCATGCCGGTGCTCGACTGGACCCGTACTGACCTCGAATACGTGCTGCCAGACGGCTCCAAAGCTCTGCGCTTCGACCAGATCGAATTCGCTGCATTCGAAATGCATATCCTGAAGCGTCCAGGCGCGGAAGCGGATTACACCGAAGAAGAAATTGCTCAGGCCGCTGAACGCTTCGCCACTATGAGCGACGAAGACAAAGCGCGTCTGACCCGTAACATCATTGCCGGTCTGCCAGGTGCGGAAGAAGGGTATACCCTCGACCAGTTCCGTAAGCACCTGGAGCTGTACAAAGATATCGACAAAGCCAAACTGCGCGAAAACTTTGCGGTCTTCCTGAAGGCGATCATTCCAGTTGCGGAAGAAGTTGGCGTCCGTATGGCTGTTCACCCGGACGATCCGCCGCGCCCAATCCTCGGCCTGCCGCGCATTGTTTCCACCATTGAAGATATGCAGTGGATGGTTGATACCGTAAACAGCATGGCGAACGGTTTCACCATGTGCACCGGTTCCTACGGCGTGCGTGCTGACAACGATCTGGTTGATATGATCAAGCAGTTCGGTCCGCGTATTTACTTCACCCATCTGCGTTCCACCATGCGTGAAGATAACCCGAAAACCTTCCACGAAGCGGCGCACCTGAACGGTGACGTTGATATGTACGAAGTGGTGAAAGCGATTGTTGAAGAAGAACACCGTCGTAAAGCGGAAGGCAAAGAAGACCTGATCCCGATGCGTCCGGACCACGGTCATCAGATGCTGGACGACCTGAAGAAGAAAACCAACCCAGGTTACTCCGCAATTGGTCGTCTGAAAGGCCTGGCCGAAGTTCGCGGTGTCGAACTGGCGATCCAGCGCGCTTTCTTTAGCCGTTAATATCCACCGGCATGGCTGCGCGCCGTGCCGGTTCCTTCTTCCTTGCCGTCACTCTCTGAAGACGGATTCTGGAGTTTACGATGACTACTATTGTTGACAGCAATCTGCCGGTTGCCCGCCCGTCATGGGATCATTCTCGTCTGGAATCACGCATTGTGCATCTCGGTTGCGGGGCGTTTCACCGCGCGCACCAGGCGCTGTATACCCATCATCTGCTGGAAAGTACCGACAGCGACTGGGGTATCTGCGAAGTTAACCTGATGCCAGGCAACGACCGCGTGCTGATCGAAAACCTGAAAAAACAGCAACTGCTGTACACCGTGGCGGAAAAAGGCGCAGAAAGCACCGAGCTGAAAATTATCGGTTCGATGAAAGAAGCGCTGCATCCGGAAATCGACGGTTGCGAAGGTATTCTCAACGCGATGGCGCGTCCGCAGACGGCGATTGTCTCTCTGACGGTCACAGAGAAAGGTTATTGCGCCGATGCGGCAAGCGGTCAGCTGGATCTCAATAACCCGCTGATCAAGCACGATCTCGAAAACCCGACTGCGCCGAAGTCCGCGATTGGTTACATCGTAGAAGCCCTGCGTCTGCGTCGTGAAAAAGGGCTGAAAGCATTTACGGTGATGTCCTGCGACAACGTGCGTGAAAACGGTCATGTGGCGAAGGTTGCCGTTCTTGGGCTGGCTCAGGCGCGTGACCCGCAACTGGCGGCATGGATTGAAGAAAACGTCACCTTCCCGTGCACCATGGTTGACCGCATCGTTCCGGCGGCGACGCCAGAAACCTTACAGGAAATTGCTGACCAGCTGGGTGTTTACGACCCGTGCGCCATTGCCTGCGAACCGTTCCGTCAGTGGGTAATTGAAGATAACTTCGTTAATGGTCGTCCGGACTGGGATAAAGTCGGCGCGCAGTTTGTTGCGGATGTTGTACCGTTCGAAATGATGAAGCTGCGTATGCTGAACGGTAGCCACTCTTTCCTGGCGTACCTCGGTTACCTCGGCGGCTATGAAACTATTGCCGACACCATGACTAACCCGGCTTATCGCAAAGCGGCCTTTGCCCTGATGATGCAGGAACAAGCGCCAACGCTGTCGATGCCGGAAGGTACAGACCTGAACGCTTATGCGACGCTGCTGATCGAGCGTTTCAGCAACCCGTCTCTGCGTCACCGTACCTGGCAGATTGCAATGGACGGCAGCCAGAAGTTACCGCAGCGTCTGCTGGACCCGGTGCGTCTGCACCTGCAAAACGGCGGTAGCTGGCGTCACCTGGCGCTGGGCGTGGCGGGCTGGATGCGTTACACCCAGGGCGTGGATGAGCAGGGTAATGCCATTGACGTGGTTGACCCGATGCTGGCGGAGTTCCAGAAGATCAACGCGCAGTATCAGGGTGCAGACCGCGTGAAAGCACTGCTGGGCCTGAGCGGTATCTTTGCCGATGATCTGCCGCAGAACGCCGACTTTGTTGGCGCGGTGACGGCGGCATATCAGCAGCTGTGTGAGCGCGGTGCGCGCGAGTGTGTGGCTGCGCTGTAACTAACTGATTACCCTACAGACTTACTGGTCAATCAAACTAATATTTGGTTGACCAGTTTTCGTTTTTTTGCCCACCTGTACGTGCCAACATCCAGTGCTAATGGTATAGTTTGAGCTTAACGGGTGCCGTAAAATTGCCCGTTGTAGGTCGGATAAGGCGTTCACGCCGCATCCGGAAAAAATTTGATTAACCGCACCTAACGGACACAACACCATGAAATCTGTCACCTCTGCGCAAAGACCTTACCAGGAAGTCGGGGCGATGATCCGCGATCTGATCATAAAGACGCCGTACAATCCTGGCGAACGGCTGCCGCCGGAGCGTGAAATTGCAGAAATGCTTGATGTCACGCGGACGGTGGTACGTGAAGCGCTGATCATGCTGGAGATCAAAGGGCTGGTGGAAGTGCGCCGGGGTGCCGGTATTTATGTTCTTGATAGCTCAGACAGCCAGAACACAGACAGTCCGGATGCCAACGTCTGTAATGATGCCGGTCCTTTTGAGCTGTTACAGGCGCGTCAGTTACTGGAAAGTAACATCGCGGAATTTGCCGCTTTGCAGGCTACCCGCGAAGATATCGTCAAAATGCGTCAGGCATTGCAACTGGAAGAGCGTGAACTGGCTTCCAGCGCGCCGGGCAGCAGCGAAAGCGGTGATATGCAGTTCCATCTCGCCATTGCCGAAGCGACGCATAACAGCATGCTGGTGGAGCTATTCCGTCAGTCCTGGCAGTGGCGGGAAAACAATCCAATGTGGATCCAATTGCACAGCCATCTGGATGACAGCCTGTATCGCAAAGAGTGGTTGGGCGATCACAAACAGATCCTCGCCGCGTTAATCAAAAAAGATGCCCGAGCGGCGAAGTTGGCAATGTGGCAGCATCTGGAAAACGTTAAGCAACGTCTGCTGGAATTCTCGAACGTTGACGATATTTATTTTGACGGCTATCTGTTTGATTCATGGCCGCTGGATAAAGTCGACGCCTGACTTATTATGATAAGCGCAAGGGTAAACGTTCCTTGCGCTTTCTTAAATTAAGAAGTCGCAATGAGTATTACTTTGTAAATTGCAGGGTATTGTTTAAATATCTGTATAACCTGAATGTTAGTACTCATTCTTCTCAGTAGTCATTTACCAATATAATTCCATTCACCATTTTTTAATTCAAACAGTTCTGGAAGAGATGACGGTTGCAGAGTCATGCGTTTGAGTGGCGCATCTTCATCACCGGGGATAACTTTATATCCCATTTTTGCATGGATCTCCGCGGTACCGGGATAGGCTTCTATACCAATTATTGGGTCATTTCCCATCTCAATATTAGCATTAAGTAATGCGGCAACGGCGAATCCGGAAGAATTTGCTACCCCTGTTACCGTCATTATCTGATCAATATAGATATCAATCCTTGGCTGTTCATTGGTCCATCTTTTTGCCTGAGAAGCTGGAAGGGTTGAAATATATCCTATCGTGGTTCCGGCATAACCAGGAACATTGCAGCCAGGGCCTAATGTTATTTCATGCACAGTATAGTCCTCTACAGGATCGGAGGGGCTCTTCATAAATAAATTTAGTTGTAATCCTTCCGCTAACTCTGTGGCAGCATGCGCCTTTTTACATATACCACCATATATTTCGTCTAAAGCTGAGGTGATTTTCAAGTTTCGATAGAGCATACGTCCTGTTGTTGTAATACCATTGAATTCTCTGCATGTTTCTGTCACATAATTAAATGGCCAGGACTGTTTGCTAATATTAAGTTTTCTAATTTCGACAACACTTTTTCCATCGTAATTATGGTTATTGCCACGAGCAAGAGGCAGAAGATAGATATTTTCCGTATCCATGCGTGCATATTCATATTCACGTGTTAACTTATTGTCGACTCTTGGGTGATGAAGGAAGTGATTATTTGTATTGAATTGGTTATTAGCGGCATTGCTTAATGGCATAGACATAATAGTTACCTTTTATGAGTATTTCACTGATGTTTAGAAAAATAGATAAATTTTTCTGTAGTAAAAAAGAAGTAAAAAAATGACATGCATGTTTCTGTTGTAGTGATATCAACTCTACACGGTGATATTAAAGGGTGGGAAACACTCTAAAGTATCAAAAAACGCTCATTTGAAATTATTTTCATGCAATTAAAAAGCATATCTTATTACTAATTGGAATTTGATGTTGCTATATTTATGTCTATATTAATAATGCCTATGAATGGTATTTTTGATGTATTTGATATGTTATCAATTTATATTATTTACAAACTAATTGTTTCAAGTAATACATGGCTGATTATGCGGAAATAAATAATTTCCCACCGGAATTAAGTAGCGGCGGTGACAAGTATTTTCATCTACATAACTATTCGGAATATTCAGAATATACTAGCAGTTTTTTTTTGAGTTTGATGATTTTTATCAAATCATGACTTTTTTCCTGAAAAGTCAGTAGATATTCATAGGCAAGTAAGGTTTTATACTTTGCTGACAGGATTCAGGCCTGTCTCAGACTGACATGGATGTAATGAACAAAAGGGAATGGCTATGGAAAATGAGCATCAATACAGTGGTGCCCGGTGTTCAGGGCAAGCCGCATATGTTGCTAAACGTCAGGAGTGCGCAAAATGATGCGCCAATCACTTCAGGCTGTTTTACCTGAAATTTCAGGCAATAAAACGTCATCGCTGCGTAAATCGGTATGCAGCGATCTCCTCACACTTTTTAATTCTCCTCATTCGGCATTACCGTCATTACTTGTTTCAGGCATGCCCGAGTGGCAACTGCATAACCAGAGCGACAAACATCTTCAGAGCTGGTATTGCCGTCAGCTGCGTTCTGCACTGTTATTTCATGAGCCACGGATTGCGGCGTTGCAGGTCAATTTGAAAGAAGCGTACTGCCACACGCTGGCGATCAGCCTTGAGATAATGCTGTACCACGACGATGAACCGCTAACGTTTGATCTGGTCTGGCAGAAGGGGAGTTGGCATCGCACGATGCCGCAGTAAATGACGGGAAACGCGATACGCGCAAGACGTATCGCGTTAGGTCACAATTAGTGGGAGGTTCTGATTGCTGCTTTCAAGGCCGGAAGCCGGGACGGACTGGCACTGAGCTTATCAATCCCCATGGTGAGCAGTCGTGCTGTTTGCTGGGTATCTCCAGCCATTTCGCCGCACATACTGACCGGAATTTCATTATTACGTCCGGCCTGACACACCATAGCAATAGCGTTAATCACCGCGTCATTACGATAATCGACCAGTTCCGCGACGGTGCTATTTCCTCTGTCTGCCGCCATAATATATTGCGTCAGATCGTTGGTGCCGATGGAAAAGAAATCGACTTCACTGGCTAATTTTTCTGCAATCATGACTGCAGCAGGAACCTCAATCATAATTCCCAGCGCCGGAAGATTTTCTGCAGTAAGTCCCAGCAGTTTTGCCTGCGTTTGTATCAGCGTTTTGACGGCGTTGACCTCCTCGAGCGTTGAAACCATCGGCAGCATAATTTGCAGCGTTGGGTATTCTTTCCCGGCCCGGAGAAGTGCGCGTAATTGCGGAATAAATATTTGCGGATGCGCCAGGCACAACCGGATACCGCGAAGTCCCAGGAACGGGTTGTCCTCTGCGGGTAAAGGGTACGAAGGTAATGGCTTGTCACCGCCAATATCCAGAGTGCGGATGGTGACTGGTTTATCGCCAAAAGCCTGAGCAACAGAACAATACACGCGAAACTGCTCTTCTTCATCGGGTAATGTTGCAGACTCATGGAATAAAAACTCTGTGCGCAGTAAACCCACGCCCTCAGCCCCGTGAGATAGCGCAGCCTCAATATCTTGCAGGTCACCAATATTCGCCAGCACGCTGATTTTTCGCCCACCTTGCGTGACAGCGGGCAGCATGGCATCAGCTAACTGACGATCCCTTTGTTGCCGCCATGCTTCGGCGCGTTGCAGTAAATCCAGGCGGGTGACCTCATCCGGCTGTAGCCACAAACGGCCTGTTTCACCATCAAGAATGACCGTGTCGTTATCGCGGACGTTTTGCGGGGTAATAGCTGCCTTCACAATGGCAGGAATACCCATTGCTCTGGCAAGGATCGCTGTATGTGAAGTTGTTCCGCCATTATGAAGACAAATGCCAAGAATGTGTGCTTTATTCAGGCTGGTTATCTGTGATGGCAACAGATCGTTGGCTAACAAAATGCAGGGCGCGGTAGTGATAAAGTGTTGTTCACTTACCCCGCAAAGCTGGTTCAGTACCTGACGTGTAAGGTCACGGATATCTGCCTCGCGTTCACGTAAATACAGTGTTTCCGCCTGACAATATTGCTCTGCTAATGCCTGCATGACTTCTAACCATGCGAATTCTGCCTGTTGACCCTTTGCCAGACTTTGTTGTAGTTGCCGGTTAATCTCTGGATCTTCAAGCATCATTTTATGGGCGGCAAAAATATCGCCTTCAGGGCCTGCCGCTTTATCGGCAAGTTCACAAACAACAATGTCGATAGCAGACTCGATTCGCGACAGCTCTTCTTGCGGAGAATCGACGGTGCGCTGCGTAATTTCTGGTCGTTCGCAGGTAAACCATTTAACAGGACCAATAGCGATACCATTTTGTACTGACAAGCCTGATATTGCGCCATCGACAGGGGCGCTGACCACCGGCGTTTCCGTTAGCGGAATCTCTGAAGAAGCGAGCAGGTGAGCTTCACCAAAATGATTTTTCGCCAACGTTTCAATTGCCTTGAGAGCGTCACTGGCATCGGTGCCTTCGGCCTGGAAGATGATTTCATCGCCACAGCGGACGCCCAGCATTGCCAGTTCGTTGAGACTGCGGGTGCTGGCGCGTTTATCGCCTTTGATGACGATAATGTTTGCCGAATATTGTGCGGATACTTTCAGGATGCTGGCTGCCGGACGAGCATGAATGCCGTGGGGATTACGTATCGTCCAGCAAAAAGTTTGCCATTCATCGCAATGATTGATTGGTGATATTGCTGGAATAACCTCGCCTGCAGTTGAGGATGGCGTGAGTTGCTGCTGTTTAGCACACAGCGCAAGATCCACTTCAGCGATAATCTCCGTCACCGAAAGCCCCGCTGCGGCAGACGTTACCGCTGACATGGTACCTTCCACTACAGGGGCGGCGAGCAGATAAATTGCACTTCTTTGCTCTTCAGAAAGCAGCTCCAGCGCCATCTCGGTACTAAGCAGCGCACTGCCCATATCCATGAGTACCAGAACGCCATCCGGTGACCAGACCGATTCAATCGCAGACATAATGGCAATAGCATCAGTGCCAATCGGATTTTGCGGATCATCAATACCTGCAGCAATGGCCAGAGGAACGTCCCCTCCAGACATCTGTAGTGCTAATTCCTCAATCCCCTGGGCGAGACGTAGACTATGAGAAACAATAACAATGGCAACCATAATTTATCCCGCGAATCCTTCCTGCATAGCCTTAATCATCAGCCAGGAGGAGGTCGCGCCTGGATCCTGATGGCCCACACTGCGAGCGCCGAGATAACTGGCACGTCCTTTTTTCGCCTGCATATTGATGGTGTTATCGACGGCTGTTGCCGCATCTTGCACCATCGTATTCAGCAGAAGGGAAGGCGACATTCCGGCTTGCAGGTTCTTTTTGGCTTCGTGGAGAACTGGAACCCAGACATCACACAGTGTTTTATCCCCTTGTTCTGCTTTTCCTCGTGCGATAACGCCTGCAATCCCTTCTTCCAGACATGCCAGCCACTCTTCCAGAGTTAATTCTGTTCTGGCTCCCACTGCCGCAGAAGCGCGAATAAATAATGTGCCGTAAAGAGGACCACTGGCACCGCCAACGCTGGAAAGTAGTTTCATGCCAGTATTTTTAAGAATATTGCCAATATGCTGACGTTCAATGTCGGGCAACGTCGCTTTCACTGCACTGAAACCACGATTCATATTGAGGCCGTGGTCGGCATCACCAATATCTCTGTCAAGTGCGGTTAGAAAATCTTGTTGTTCAGTAAGATGTGCAGCACAACTCTCCAGCCAGGCAATAACATGTTTGTTTTGAATTTTCATATAATGTCCTTATTAACATCCCCAACGAAGCGCTGGCGTATTGACTGGGGCATCCCAAAGTTGCAAAAACTCTGGGGTACATTTCAGCAGGCTAATGGAAAATCCGGCCATATCTAATGATGTACAATAATTACCGACCAACTGGCGGCTAATTTTAATTCCCTGGCGCTGTGCGGCGCACATAAATACCCTGGCTACACCATATAACTCTGATTCAGGCGTGCTGCCAAGTCCGTTAATTAACACAATATATTCGGCATTTTGATCGAATGACTCATTCATTGATGATGCGTCAATCCATCCCCCCGCATGGCGATCCCAATGGCGTAATGTGCGTCGCCAGGGGGTATTATCCAGTAATTGCGCTATCACGCTGTCGATTAAAGTGTTCAGATCTTGCAAAGTGCGGCGTTCAATGCCGGGTTCACCGTGGATCCCGACACCAAATTCGATTTCATTATCAGCCAGTTCAAATGAGGGTTTTCCCGCGGCGGGAACCGTACAGGCTGACAGTGCGATGCCAAAAGAACGGGTGGCATTGTTAACATCTTTGCCAAGTTGCTCGCACTGCCCCAGGTTATATCCCTGAAGTGCAGCCGCACCGACAATCTTTTCAACAAAAACTGTACCCGCAACACCGCGACGTCCGGCTGTATACAGGCTATCTTTTACCGCTACATCATCATCAATAATGACGGTCCCAACGGCGATGCCTTCTTCGTGTAACATCTCGACTGCCGTTTCGAAATTCAGAATATCGCCAGTGTAATTTTTGATGAAAAACAGAACGCCAGAACCATTATCAACCGCTTTGGCACATTCGATCATTTGGTCTGGTGTGGGCGATGTGAAGATTTCACCAGGACATGCACCGGTTAACATTCCCATACCGACAAAACCTGCATGCAGTGGTTCATGGCCTGAGCCGCCGCCTGAAATCAGCGCCACTGCATTATCGGTTTGTTTGCACCACACATATCGGGGCGCGTAATTTGCCTGCAGGTGTGGCCAGGTGGCGATGAGTCCTTCCATTTGTTCTGTGACAACAGAATCAATCTGGTTAATTAATTTCTTCATAGTCATTCCTGTTCTGATAAATTACGTAAATCGCGCTAAATATGCTTGCGAGATTAATTCTCCAGCCGCAATAAAACAAATCGCACGATAATAAGATTCATAATGAAACAGTTAATTCATTGTGTTGTTCCAAAATGAAATGGGATCGGTGACAAGATTAGGGGTTTGTGATTAAAGCATAAAAAATATTTTTATTATTGCTTTGGAATGATGTTTTTTACAGCGCGATCATAAAACATAATTTTTCGCGAATGAAATGTTTGCCGCCACTGGATGCAACGAGTAGGTTAACAGTGAAGCAAAACAAGTTACGCGAGGAATGATATGGATAAGATTATTATAAGTCCGGCTAAATATATCCAGGGAAATGGTTCTCTGGATAATATTGCTACATATGCGGCGAGTTTGGGAACAGAACCATTAATTATTGCAGATGAATTTGTGACCGGTCTGGTGGGTGACAGAGTAAGCCAGAGCTTTGCAAAAGAAAATATTACTGCAGATTTTGATATCTTTTGTGGTGAATGCTCGCAAAATGAAATTTCTCGAATTCGTGAGAAATTTAATCAGCGTAAATATAATGTCGTTATTGGTATTGGCGGCGGTAAAACGTTGGATACGGCAAAAGCCGTAGCGTATTACCAAAAAATTCCGGTGGTGGTGGTGCCGACAATTGCTTCCACAGATGCGCCAACCAGTTCTCTGGCAGTAATTTACACCCCGGAAGGTCAGTTTAGCGAATATCTGTTTTTCCCGAAAAACCCGGATATGGTGATTATGGATACTGGCGTCATTTCAGCCGCGCCAGTGCGTCTGCTGGTGGCCGGTATGGGAGATGCATTGTCAACCTGGTTTGAGGCGAGAGCCAATCAGGCGTCAGGAAAAGCCACAATGGCAGGTGGGGCGTCGACACTGGCGGCACTGGCTATTGCCCGACTCTGTTATACCACGCTACTGGAAGATGGCTATAAGGCAAAAGTCGCGGTTGAACAAGGTGTTAGCACCAAAGCGGTAGAGAATATTATCGAAGCTAATACCTATCTTAGCGGCATTGGATTTGAAAGTAGCGGCCTGGCGGCAGCTCATGCCATTCATAACGGCATGACGCAACTGGAGGAATGCCATCATTGCTACCACGGTGAAAAAGTGGCATTTGGCGTCCTGGTACAGCTCGTACTGGAAAACGCACCACAGGAGGAAATTGAAACCGTACTCAATTTCTGCCATAGCGTTGGTCTGCCGACAAATCTTCATATGTTAGGCGTGAAGGAAATTAATAAAGATAAATTACGGGCAGTGGCTGAAGCCGCGACTGCTGAAGGGGAAACTATCCATAATATGCCATTCGTAGTAACAGCGCAGGACGTTCTTTGCGCAATTTTAACTGCACATCATTTGGGACTTTAAAAAAATAATACGGCCTGTGCAAAGCAGGCCGTTGGTGTCATTTTAAATACTTCATTCGGGAATAAATATGACCAGTAACTGGAAACGTTGGATCACGCTGGCGTTATGTGGTATTGCCGGAAGTGCAATATATAAATTGCCTTATTTACGGGAAACCTATTACGACGCGATGCAGCAGGCTACAGGAGCGACTAATGCTGAACTTGGTTTTCTAATGACAGCCTATGGTCTGGTGAACTTTTTATTATATCTACCTGGCGGTTGGGCTGCCGATAGATTTTCTGCACGTAAATTAATGACCTTTTCATTAATTTCCACCGGGATAAGTGGTTTTTATTATGCGACCTTCCCCTCGTATACTATGATCTGTTTGTTACATGCACTTTGGGCTGTTACAACCGTATTTACGTTTTGGGCCGTGTGTGTGCGAATTATTCGTACCCTGGGAACCAGCGAAGAACAAGGTCGCTTATACGGTTACTGGTTTCTGGGTAAGGGATTAACCTCCATTGTACTGGGATTTCTTTCCGTGCCGGTATTTGCCAAATTTGGCGAAGGTGTTGATGGTTTACGGGCGACAATTATTTTTTATTCCGTAGTGACTATTCTGGCAGGTGTTTTAGCCTGGTTTGTTTGTCAGGATGAAACGCACAGCGAAGATAAAGCGAATTTCCGTCTGGCAGATATGGCATTCGTGCTGAAAATGCCGACGGTTTGGCTGGCAGGTGTTGTGACCTTTTGTATGTGGTCAATTTATATCGGCTTTGGCATGGTCACGCCGTATCTCACGCAGATCCTGCATATGGGCGAATCGGAAGTGGCAGTTGCCAGTATTCTTCGCGCCTATGTGTTATTTGCGATGGGGGGATTAATTGGCGGACAACTGGCCGACCGCTGTGCGTCACGCACGCGTTTTATGATTTACGCCTTTATCGGCATGATTGTCTTTACTACCGTTTATTTCTTCCTGCCCGGTGAGTCGCGCTACGTCACTATTGCGCTGGCGAATATGGTTGCGTTGGGCGTGTTTATTTACTCTGCGAATGCCGTGTTCTTCTCAATTATTGATGAGGTTCGGATCCCGGCAAAAGTCACAGGGACTGCTGCGGGTCTGATCTCTTTACTGACCTATTTCCCGGAAATCTACTGCTACACGATGGTGGGCAATATGGTCGACCGCAAACCGGGTATTGCCGGTTATCAGGATGTTTTCCTGTTCATGTTGGTTTGCGCATTCATCGGCCTTATCGCCGCACTGGTCCTCCAGCGTGTGAATCGTAAAAGTAAAAATCAAGTCAATGAAATCACTGAAAACAATGCGGATTGTGCATCCTGAATCTGATGGGGGAACCAATGGTGGACATGATTAATGAAAGTGCACGGCAAACGCCAGTCATTGCACAAACGGACGTTCTGGTTATCGGGGGCGGTCCGGCAGGATTAACGGCGGCGATAGCGGCGGGGCGGCTAGGTGCCAGAACCATGATTGTTGAGCGTTACGGCTCACTAGGCGGCGTATTGACGCAGGTTGGTGTGGAAAGTTTTGCCTGGTATCGCCATCCGGGGACGGAAGATTGTGAAGGGATTTGTCGTGAATATGAAGGCCGCGCGCGAGCATTGGGCTTCACGCGACCAGAACCTCAGTCAATTAGCGAAGTTATAGATACTGAAGGATTTAAAGTTGTTGCCGATCAGATGATAACGGAAGCTGGCGTTGAGCCGTTATATCACTCCTGGGTTGTGGATGTGATCAAGGAAGGGGATACGTTATGCGGTGTTATTGTCGAGAACAAATCAGGACGAGGGGCAATTCTGGCGAAAAGAATCGTCGATTGCACGGGGGATGCTGATATTGCTGCTCGTGCAGGCGCGCCCTGGACGAAACGGGGAAAAGACCAACTGATGGGCGTCACCGTGATGTTCAGTTGCGCAGGTGTCGATGTGGCGCGCTTTAACCGTTTTGTTGCGGAAGAACTTAAGCCGACCTACGCGGATTGGGGAAAAAACTGGACGATTCAAACCACGGGCAAAGAAGACCCGATGTTTAGCCCTTATATGGAGGATATTTTTACCCGGGCGCAGCAGGATGGTGTGATTCCTGGCGACGCCCAGGCGATTGCCGGAACCTGGTCAACCTTTTCTGAAAGCGGCGAAGCGTTTCAGATGAATATGGTGTACGCCTTTGGTTTTGACTGTACCGATGTCTTCGATTTAACCAAAGCAGAAATCGCCGGAAGGCAGCAAGCATTATGGGCAATTGACGCTCTACGCCATTATGTTCCGGGCTTTGAAAATGTACGGTTACGCAATTTTGGCGCCACGCTGGGTACACGCGAATCACGGCTTATTGAGGGGGAAATACGTATTGCTGATGATTACGTCCTTAATCAGGGGCGTTGTTCGGACAGTGTAGGGATTTTCCCGGAATTTATTGATGGTTCCGGTTATCTCATTTTGCCAACGACCGGGCGTTTCTTTCAGATCCCCTATGGCTGTCTGGTGCCACAAAAAGTGGAGAACCTTTTGGTCGCCGGTCGCTGTATTTCCGCAGGCGTAGTTGCACATACTTCTATGCGCAACATGATGTGTTGTGCCGTTACCGGTGAGGCCGCAGGCACTGCCGCCGTGGTTTCGCTACAGCAACATTGCACCGTGCGTCAGGTTGCTATTCCTGATTTGCAAAACACGCTGCAACAGCAGGGCGTACGTCTGGCATAACAACAAGGCGCAGAGAGCTGAAAGCCTCTCTGCGCCTTGCAGGAGAAAGACCATGAGGGATGATGACCTTGAGCACTTAAGTGCCAATTACTGGATAACCACAGTTCTCTGCGGCCTCTTTTTGGGGATATTCCTGTTCATGCTGCAACAGCATCAGTGTGGTTTAGCTCTGTATTGTATTGCGGTACTTTCACTTATTTGCGCCTTTTTTTCTTTACGCCTTTCCCGACAATTGCAACACATGAAAAAGGAACGGCGAAATATTCGTCCTCATTGAATGAAAACATTCAGGAGACTGAAATGCAATATTTAAAAAAACGCTTTTCTTTGATTGAACTGAATGTGTTTATCCCAGCAATATTATTTATTGCGGTAATCATTCTGTGTTTGACGATATATCCACAAGATACCAGCCGGTATATAAATAAAATACATCATTTTTTAACCTGGGAAATGGGCGGGATTTTTCTGGTCATGACTTTTCTGGTTGTACTTTGTTGTCTGTGGCTGGCCTTCTCACGTTATGGCGATATCTTGTTAGGTCAGTCGGGAGAAAAACCTGACTTCAGCTTGTTAACCTGGCTTGGACTTATTTTTACTTCTGGAACGGGGGGCAGCTTGTTATATCTGGCCTCTGTAGAGTGGATTTGGATCATTCAGCAACCGCCTTTTGGCGCGGCAGCAGGAAGCGCTCAGGCTGCTCGTTGGGCCTCTGCTTATGGCATGTTCCATTGGGGGCCGTCCGCATGGGCATGGTATCTGATTTGTGCCGTTCCCATTGGTTGGTTTATGCATGTTAAGAAAACGAACTCATTAAAGGTCAGTGATTTATGCCGTGGGTGTCTGGGGGCACGTGCTGATGGTTTTTGCGGGCATTGTGTGAATTTTTTCTACATGTTTGGTTTGCTCGGCGGCGCGGTAACGTCTCTGGCGCTGGGAACGCCGATGATTTCTGCCGTATTTTGCCATGTGTTCCATCTGGATCCTGCCGGGCAGTTTATCAATGTCATGGTTATTTTTATCTGGACGCTAGTGCCATTATTAATTCTCTTTTTTGGACTTAAAAAAGGTGTGGCATGGGCCAGTAACTGGAATATTCGTGCCGATATTTTTATGCTACTGGCAATACTGATTTGTGGACCGACAGCTTTTATACTTAACCAATCAATTGATGGTTTCGGCCTGATGCTGCAAAATTTTGTAGCGATGAGTTTAAGTACCGATGCTATTGGTCGTAGCGGATTTCCACAGATGTGGACCGTATTTTATTTTTCATGGTGGGTCGTGTATGCCATCCCATTCGGTTTATTTATCGCCCGTATTTCAAAAGGAAGGACGATCCGGCAATTGATTGTATGTGGAACTCTGGCAGGTTCATTGGGATGCATGGTTTTTTACATGGTACTGGCTAATTTCGGCTTATCGTTGCAGACAACTCATGTCATCGATTTTGTTCCCATACTTAACGAACAAGGGCGAGGCGTTGTCGTTTCTCGTTTACTGGAGCAGCTACCCGCAAGTCAGGTGTTTTTGGTTGCTTTTGGGGCTATAGCATTAATTTCATATATTACCGGACACTGTACTGTGGGTTATGCCCTCGGTTTTGCGACGCAAAAACGGGCAGATAGTGAGAGTGAACCGGCATTCTGGAACGTGGCATTTTGGTTGATTATGACCGGAATCGTCGCCATCACACTCTATCTTCTTGATGCGCAAAGTCTGCAACCGCTACAAACGGTCTCTATACTGGCCGGACTACCGCTTTGCGGCGTAGTGTTTATTTTATTGAAGAGTTTTTTGACACAGTTTGCGGCTGAAGAGAAAACCGCGAGAGATGAATAATGATGTTCAGGAATGCCCGGTAATTTGCATTATCGGGCATTTTACCGAACGGGAATTAACTCAGGACTGCATGAAAATACCCTGCCAAATTTTCTCCGAGACGAATTAAATTATTTTCCCCCTGACTCAGCGCGGTGGGTAAATCACAAGGACCATTGACGACGGAAAAACAGGCTTCGATTCCACACTGGCGTAACTCATTCAAATCAAGTTGATCATCGATATACCCGGCAATTGCGATAACCGGAACGCCCATCATCTGGGCGATTTTGGCCGCCCCCACAGGTGCTTTGCCATTCAGGCTTTGACGGTCTAATTTACCTTCACCGACAATCGCCAATGCTGCATATTTTAAATGTTGGGTATATTGAATCGCTTCCAGCACGAGCGAAATACCCGGTTGTAAGCGAGCATCGAGAAAAGCCATCAAGGCCGCGCCAACGCCGCCAGCCGCCCCAGAACCGGGTATCGTATCGACTTCTTTACCACAACAACGGTAGATGCAACGGGCATAGTTTTTCATTCCCTGTTCCAGTTGCTCAAGGTTGTCAGCACTGGCCCCTTTTTGTTGAGCAAAAACCCGAGTCGCGCCGTTATCGCCGGTTAGTGGGTTGGTGACATCACAGGCTGCAATAAATTTCACATTTTTCAATCGTGGATCGAGGTGCTGTAAGTCAATGTGGTGAATTGCCGCCAGCCCCATCCCATTAACGGAGACTGATTGCCCTTCGGCGTCTGTAAACGATGCGCCAAGTGCCGACATCAACCCAATACCGCCATCATTTGTAGCACTGCCACCCAGGCATAGAATAACGGTATCAATATTGTGTTCCAGGGCGGCGAGAATAAGTTCGCCAGTGCCAAACGACGTCGTATAAAGGGGAGAACGCTGGACAGGAGAAACCAGTTCTAGCCCTGAAGCTTGTGCCAGTTCTATCACTGCGGTGGTTTGGTTGCCTAAAATACCGTATTGCGCATGTATTGATTCGCCAAGCGGTCCGGTGACTTTTTTAGTGTAAAACGTACCGTCAGTCGCATGAATGAGTGTTTCGAGCGTGCCTTCGCCGCCGTCAGCCACGGGCAAACACACCAGTTGGCTGCCAGGCAGGACCTTGCGCCAGCCGGTTGCCAGCGCTTCGGCGACTTTCCATGCGGGAAGGCATTCTTTAAAGGAGTCGGGGGAGATAACTATCTTCATAGCAGGTCTCTCAAAATAGGGGAATGGGGCAGGGCAACGAGTGAACGAAGGGAACCGGTGGTTCCCTTAATTCATTATTTACGGATAGTGAAATTGGCTTGTGTTTCAAGCGCCCGAATTAGCGCAGAATGATCCCACTCTTTACCACCAAGCGCGGCGCAGGCGCTAAATAATTGTTGCGTCATAGCCGTGTTAGGAAGCGGGGTATTCAACAGGCGAGCATTCTCCAGTGCCAGATTCAGATCTTTTTGATGCAGGCTAATTCGAAAACCAGGGGCGAATGTCCCTTTGATCATCCGTTCGCCATGAACTTCCAATACACGAGAGGAAGCAAAACCCCCCATCAGAGCTTCACGTACGCGGGCGGGATCGGCACCTGATTTACTGGCAAAGAGCAAGGCTTCAGCCACCGCTTCAATATTCAATGCAACAATAATTTGGTTAGCGACTTTGCACGTTTGACCATCACCGACGTTACCGACCAGAGTGATATTTTTACCCATCAATTCCAGAATCGGTTTGATCTGCAAATAAATGTCTTCACGTCCGCCAGCCATAATGGAAAGCGTTCCAGCTTTCGCGCCAACTTCACCGCCAGAGACGGGCGCATCGATATATTCCGCGCCTGCCGCGATAATACGTTGTGCAAATACTTTGGTGGCAACCGGGGAAATTGAACTCATATCAATCACAATTTTCCCGTGGCTTAAACCATGTATTACGCCATAGTGAGGATGAAAAAGAACATCTTCAACATGCGGTGTATCAGGGAGCATGGTGATGATGACCTCACACTCCTGCGCGACTTCACGCGGTGTAGAGCAAACATGGCCACGCTCACCAATCAGTTCTTGCGGTGCAGGTTCAAAATGTGCTGAAAAATAAAGGGTATGTCCGGCCTGTTGTAAATTATAAGCCATCGGCTTACCCATTATACCTGTGCCGATAAATCCAATATTCATGATAAATATCCTTATAGGTTAAATATGCGTCTCGTTTTTGAGCCAGCGTAGACTTTCCATCGTGGTCGTGGATGGTATATATTCGCAACCAATCCACCCCTGATATCCTAACTGATCAATATAATCCAGCAACCATGGATAATTAATCTCTCCCGTGCCAGGTTCATGACGTCCTGGATTATCGGCTAATTGAATATGTCCAATGTTATCCAGATTGTTTTTTATCGTAATAGCAATATTCCCTTCCATAATTTGCATATGATAAATATCGTATTGGTAGCGCAAATCAGGATGTTTTACATCATGAATAATATTGAGGGCTTGTCTGGTGTTGTTAACAAAAAAACCGGGAATATCTTTTGTATTAATGGCTTCCAGAACTAACTTTATCCCATGAGAAGCCAATTTATCTACCGCATAGCGCAAATTTTCGACCAGTGTTTCATGACATTGTTCATGCGAATAACCACCTGGATGTTTCCCCGCAAGGCAGTTAACTTGTGAACAATTAAGGGCCTGGGCATATTCTATCGCTCTGCAAACACCCTCCTGAAATTCTTTTGCCCGACCAGGATGACATGCAATACCCCGTTCACCCTCTTGCCAGTTACCCGCAGGAAGATTAAACAAAACCTGAGTCAGATTATGTTGATGCAGTTGCGAAGCCAGCTCGTCAGTGGAAAAGTCATAGGGAAAAAGATATTCAACGCCGTGGAATCCTGCGTGACTTGCCTGTGCAAAACGTTCAATAAATGGATACTCGGTAAAGAGCATAGATAAATTCGCTGCAAACTTTGCCATAATCCTGTTTCCTTATAAGTCGAGAGTTTCTTCAAATTCTGTGACTTTATTAATGTCAGGTCCCATAGCGATATTAGTCACGCGCTCGGTAATAATCTCTACGACAACAGGTACGTGAAATTCGTCACGCAAACGCTGGGCTTCTTGCAGTGCAGGCCCAATATCTTGTGGGGCGAATACGCGAATAGCTTTACATCCTAATCCTTCAACCACAGCTTTATGATCAACGCCATAACCATTAATTTCGGGAGCATTAATATTTTCAAATGACAGTTGAACGCAATAATCAATATCAAATGCGCGTTGTGATTGACGAATCAAACCAAGGTAAGCGTTATTAAGTAAAATATGGATATATGGAAGATTAAATTGTGCGCCGACGGCTAACTCTTCGATCAAGAATTGAAAATCGTAATCACCGGATATTGCCACAACGGGAACAGACGGATCTGCTTTTACCGCGCCCAATGCTGCGGGCATTGTCCAGCCTAGCAGGCATTAATCCAGTGGCGTGGGCGGTAAACATGCAAAAATTGGTTCGCAGCAATTTGCGCCAGACCAATTGTCGAAATATAGCGCGTCTCTGGCCCAAAAACCTTATTCATTTCATGGTACACGCGCTGCGGTTTAATCGGATTGCAGTCAAAGTCTGAGCGGCGGAGCATTGTACGTTTACGCTCGGCACATTCGTCAGCCCAGATACTACGGTCTTTCAGTTCTCCGCGCGACTTCATATCACGGGCAACCTGAATAAATAACGTTAAGGCGCTTTCAGCATCTGAAACAATACCCAGATCCGGCGCAAATATCCGGCCAATTTGCGCTGGCTCGATATCAACATGAATAAATTTGCGGCCTTCTGTATAGGTTTCAATGGCTCCAGTATGACGGTTTGCCCAACGGTTACCGATGCCAAAAACAAAATCAGAGGCAAGATAACTGGCGTTACCATAGCGGTGACCCGCCTGACATCCCATGCGGCCAATCATTAAAGGGTGATCGTCTGATAATGCGCCCCAACCGCGTAAGGTTTGAATAACGGGAACGCCGGTTAACTCAACAAACTCGCGCAACAGTTCGCTCGCTTCGGCATTAATAATGCCGCCGCCAGCAATGATGACTGGTTTTTCTGCACTGTTAAGCATTTTCAATGCACGTACTGCCTGGGCCAGCGTCGCCTGGGGTTTCCAGGGAGTGAGTGGCTGATAGAGATCGATATCAAACTCAATTTCGGTCATCTGAACATCAAAAGGGAGATCCAAAAGAACCGGGCCAGGGCGGCCTGAACGCATTTCCCAGAAGGCTTTCTGGAATATTCCCGGTAACTGACCCGCTTCGAGAATTGTGCGGGCCATTTTGGTCACTGGCGTGGCGATAGCCTCAATATCGACGGCCTGGAAATCTTCTTTATGAAGTTTTCCTACGGGAGCTTGACCAGTAATGCAGAGAATAGGAATGGAATCCGCAGAGGCGGAATAAAGCCCCGTAATCATATCAGTGCCCGCAGGGCCTGATGTGCCAATACACACGCCAATATTGCCATTCTGACTGCGGGTGTAACCTTCAGCCATATGCGAGGCGCCCTCAACATGACGGGCCAGAATATGATCAATACCGCCTGATTTTTTCATCGCGGCATAGAGTGGGTTGATTGCTGCGCCGGGTACACCAAAAGCAACGCTAATGCCTTCTTTTTTCAGTATTTCTACTGCAGCTTCGATTGCACGCATCCTCGCCATACATTATTTCTCCTGATATTTACGCTGAGTTGAATAGTCAGTCAATTTTGGAATTTAACGACGAAATATCTTTGAGGAAATAAAAGGGCAGAACAAATTTCGCTGCACTGTTTCACAGTGAAACAACTCATATGCCTGTGTTGTTTCAGTTTGAATAATGATAAATATCAAACGCAAAGATTTCAGATGTTGTTGGCAGTTTTAAAATTTATCTAATGTATTATTCGTTTTTTATTGCTTTAACGGTTATTCTTTCTAATGTATGTATGGTTACATTGTTGATAAGGTCTGTTTTTGTAATGATCCAGACTAGATATTATTGCGTTTGATCAAGCTTACTGGCATAGCATTCTGATACAAGTTCTGAAAATGACTTGAATGGATATTATTATAATGAATAAAGAGTCGTATCATAATGATCTAAAAAATAAATGGAAAATGTTTGTTAAGCATGGTTGGGTCGCGACAAATTCGACTAATCATGTGATGCTGAGGTCATGGCAAAAATGTCTCAAGCATTGTGACCCTCGCCACTGGAACACGCCTGTCAAAGCTTCCGGGCAAACATTGCAGACGATTTTTTCTCGTAACGAAGAGTTTATTAGAATTTCACAAAGAGTTGTTGAAGACCATTTCACCCTGGCTGGTGACGACCGGTTGGCATTTTTGATCATTGACCCACACGGCTGGGTTCTATCGTTGAATGCAGCAGGCGATTATTCCAGTCAATTGCGAGAGTTAGGAATTGAATCTGGTATGTCATGGGCCGAAGATGGCATTGGAACCAATGTATATAGTCTTTGTCGGGAAACAAATTTATATACACAACTGGAAGGAGCAGAACATTTTAGTGAACAGCTACATTGTTATGCGATGAGCGCTGCTCCGGTCATTGATTATTATGGTAATATCCATGGATACATTGTATGTATAATTGAAACTACCGCCGAGCTTGTTAAATTAAAAACATCATATTCATGTGCAACAGAAATCGCTAATTATATCTATATTGAGAATGAACAAAAGTTAATAAACAAAGTACTTTGCCAGCATAATGCTGTGATTGAATGCATGGATGACGGTTTTATTTGTTGGAATAGTCATTCTTTAATTACGATGGTTAATTCTCAAGCACAAACACTACTGAATATTGATAAAGAAAGTTTAATTGGTCAGAACATCCGAAAAGGATTCGTATTTCCGCCGATTTTGAATGAGGCAATTACACAACGGAACAAACTATCGCAAAAGCAAATTGTCCTCGAATGCCGTGGCGAATTTATTGAACTTATGGTTACCCTTCGCCCGTTAAGCGATGGTTCGTTTTTGCTTTTTCTTCATCCATTAGACAAAATCAGGAAAATAGCCCAACAGCAAATAAGCACTAATGCAAATTTTACCTTTGACAGTTTACATGCGGCTTCAGGTGGTATGAAGCAGGTATTACTTATCGCTCGCCGGGCAATTAAATCCATCTCTCCGATTTTGATCAATGGCGAAGAAGGTGTGGGAAAATTGAGTTTGGCGATGGCAATACATAATGAGAGCGAGCAACGTGATGGGCCATTTATTTCTGTAGATTGTCAGATGCTATCACCAGAAAATATCTTACACGAACTTCTTGGCTCTGATGTTGGCCCTTCGCCATCGAAATTTGAACTGGCTCATAATGGCACCTTATATCTGGATAAAGTCGAATATCTATCAGGGGAAGTTCAGAGTGTTTTATTGAAAGTATTGAAAACGGGGCTTGTTACTCGCTCAGACAGCCATCGTTTGATCCCCGTACGCTTTCGCCTGATTACATGTACCAGTAGTTCTTTACGTGAGTACGTGCAACAAGGGGCTTTTAGCCGACAGCTATATTATGAGATCTCCATGAATGAAATTGAAATTCCGCCATTGCGCAAACGTCGTGAAGATCTCAAGCAAATGATTGACGATATTATTGATAAGTATCAGGAGCGCACTCGAAAAAAAATGACAATCACGCCTGACGCAAATTCAGTTCTGCTTGAGTACCGTTGGCCTGGAAACATCTCCGAGTTCAAAAATCGAATGGAGAAGGTATTTATTAACTGCAATCGGCTTGTCCTCGGATTAGAGAATATTCCTCTGGATATCCGACAAAATAACAGTAGTGGCGACGATGATATCCCTCATCTTACTTCACTGGCAGAATTGGAGATGCAAGCTATTGAGCATACATGTCGTGTCTGCGAATGGAATCTAACTAAAGCAGCTGAAGTATTAAAAATTGGTCGTACAACATTATGGCGCAAGCTTAAAATCTATAATCTCTATCCAAATGTTGAGCATGCAGATTGATGCTTTTCAAATTGAAAGAATTTTAATATCGCAGTGTTTCATTTTGATGCAGTGCTTTAATGGTATTGAAATATTGTGATGTGCTCCATAAATGCCAATGTGGTTATTAGCCAGGGAGACGGAAAATGTGTTTACACTCCTGAAATAATAAAAAACAGGCAAAGAGAGATGATCTCCTTGTATGTCTGTATTAGCATGATGTTGCTTGTTAATAATTAAAAATATCAACGCGCTTATATAAGCTCGGGGGATTGTTTTACTCAATTATTGAATACGGAGATAAAGTATGGAATTTTATCTGGAACCCGCTCGTAATATACCTGTACTGGCAACCACGGAAGTGTTAGTTGTTGGTGGTGGTCCATCGGGTATTGCCGCAGCAATGAGTGCCGCTCGTGAAGGCGCAGCTACTATGCTGATTGAACGTTTCGGTTGTTTTGGCGGAATGATGACAACGGCTGGCGTCGAGTCAATTGCCTGGTGGCGTCATGAAAATACGGTAGAGTCAGGTGGACTGGCACGCGAAATAGAAGAAACGGCAAAATCAATGGGGGCGTCCAGCCCTGAGCCGCAATCGAATAGTCAGGCTATTAACGCCGAGCGTTTCAAACTGGTTGCGGATGCAATGCTTGAACAGGCAGGTGTGCGCCGCGTACTACACATTACCGCCGTTGATGTTATTAAGCAGGGCAATAATTTACTCGGCGTAATAACAGAGAGTAAATCTGGTCGTCAGGCTATTTTGGCGAATGTCATTATTGACTGTACTGGCGATGCCGATATTGCATGGTTTGCCGGAGCACCATTTATTAAGCGTGAACGCGAAGAGCTAATGTGTATGACAACCGTTTTTAGTTGCGCAAATATAAATAAAAACGCGTTCATGCAAAATATTAAGAGCACGGAACCTAAATATGGAGACTGGGGGGCGGATGAAGAAAATAAAAACTGGTCTTATGATGTTCATGAATCTTGTCGCGATATGTTTAGCCCTTATCTGGGTAAAGTCTTTGCGAAAGGAAAGTCGGCAGGAATTATTCCAAAAGATGTGACGTTAGGCGGTTCCTGGAGTACGGTCACCGAGTATGGTGATGCGAATTACTTGAACGTTGTCAGCATCCCTGCCGTCGATTGTACGGATGTTTTTGACCTGACGCGTGCAGAAATAGAAGGCCGCAAGCAAGCCATGCAGGCGATTGAAGCGTTGCGTCAATTCCAGCCAGGATTTGAACAGGCACAATTAAAAAATTTCGGTATGACGGTGGGAACAAGAGAATCAAGACATATTATTGGGCGAGTCCAGCTTACGGAAAATGATATTTGTAATGAGGGACGTCATGCGGATTCAATAGGGGTATTCCCTGAGTTTATAGATGGAAATGGTCATCTTAAATTACCTCTTGAAGCGAACTATTTTCAAATCCCTTATGGCGTAATGATTCCGCAGCAAGTTGAAAACCTGTTGGTTTGCGGACGGGCAATCGATGCAGATAATTTCGCCTATGCGACAATCCGTAATATGGGGTGTTGTATTGTCACTGGAGAAGGTGCAGGGACTGCCGCTGCTATTGCCATTAAAAATAACACTACCGTTTCACAGGTAGATATTCAGACGGTACAGGAACGCTTACAGCAAAATGGCGTAAAAGTCTTTTAACAGGGAATAAAGTTATGAGAGAAAAACCCAGTTTTTATGTCGCGCTTACACCGATCATTTTTATGATGATCGTGTTGGTTGTTGGCATCGGTGTTATGGGCTGGCCTGCCAGCGTCTGTTTATTAATTTCAGCGGCGTTTTCCTGCATTATTGCAATGGCTAAGCTGAAATATACCTGGGATGAAATCCAGGGGTTTATTATCGATAAGATTTCGGCGGTGATGGCACCGGTACTTATCGTTATTTTCGTTGGCTTTATGGTCGCGACATGGAGCTATGCAGGTACACTGCCGATGCTGGTTTATTACGGTATGTTACTGGTTGCGCCCGCATGGCTTTATGCCATAGCGTTTTTTCTGAACGCAGTATTGTCCTATGTTTCCGGGGCATCATGGGGATCTGTCGCTTCTATTGGTGTTGCATTAATGGGCATCGGTTCCGGCTTACATGCCGATCTTCCAATTCTGGCGGCAGCCATTGTTACCGGGGCTTATTTTGGCGACAAACTTTCACCGTTAAGTGATACCACCAACCTGACTTCAGCGGTAACCAAAACTAAACTTTATGATCTGATTAAATATCTACTCTGGACGACCATCCCATCAACGATTATTAGCCTGCTGTTTTTTACCTGGCTGGGAATGATTCATACTTCTACGGGCTCTATTTCACCAGAAAGCATGCAGATGCTGGTACAGCTCAAAGAGTTATATAAGTTTGGTCTGTTACCGCTACTGCCTATGCTTATTGTTCTGTGCTTTACCTTTTTGCGTTTGCCTACAGTACCGGCATTATTAAGCAGTGCGTTCGTGGCCGTATTGGTTGGATGGCTGTATCAAGGTTTCCCGCTGGCCGAAGGTATTAAGGCCACAATGAGTGGTTTCCGTCTGACGATGATCACTGATTCAACGACGCTGTTACCTTCTGTGAAAGAACTGCTTGAACAAGGCGGCCTGAATAATCAGGGCGGATTCCTGTCATTTATTATCTGCGCCATGATGTTTGCTGGCATCCTGACGGGAACAGGAATGATGGATGTCACATTACAAAGTGCGGCAAACAAAATAAAAAGTGCCTTTGGTGCTATTCTGGCAAGCGGTGTTTTAGCGATCATCATTAACTTACTTACCGGTTCTGATGGTTTGAATAAGATTGTTATATCTGAATTGATGATGAAGAAATTCGAAGATCTTAATTTATCACCGTTAGTCTTAGCCCGAACGCTGGAAGATTTTGGCACCATGAGCGCGCCAATTATTCCGTGGTCAGCTGCCGGATTGTATATGGCGACAACACTAGGCGTGCCGACGTTTAGTTACTTGCCGTACTGTGTATTCTGTTTCTGCTCGATGATATTTGCGTTGATCTATGCTTCTACAGGTTTCCGTTTACTGCGCTTCAACGAAGCAAAGGCCTGAGTTATTCAAGATAATAAATGCGTTTGCCGGATGGATTAATCTCCATCCGGCGTTAATGTCAAAATTCCATGTTTTGCAGAATAATGTCAGCTAAGCACAATCTCCAGCTCGCGCAGTTCACGCCAGAAGCGTTCGGCAACGGGATTCATGCGGGTATTCATCCGGTATGCGTAGGCTTGAATCGGGATCACCAGTTCGTCCCGATTAAGCACAACGAGCTTCCCGCTGCGAATTTCTTGTTGGATGGCATACTCCGGCAACCAGGCAATTCCACAGCCGTCGAGGGCAACCTGCTTTAAAAGCTCGCTCATCGAAGAGACAAAAAAGGTGCTGAAACTTAACTCACTGTGGCGCGTCAGGGTGCGATTAATCAATCGCCCCATGTAGGAGTTGCGGCTGTAATTCAGTAACGGAAAGTGTGGCTGCGCGAGGTTAAAAAGTGCTTCTCCGTGTTCGTCACTGGCGCAGACGGGGAACAATTGAGATTCAAATAAGCGAATGTGGTCGAACGGCGCTTCCAGTAAGTCTTCGTCGTGAAAAGAAAAAATACAATCACTTTGCCCTTCGCGCAGTTTATCGACCGCTTCATCGACATCAATGGCTTCAATTGCCCAGGTAAAGAGCGGCGGCATCTGGCTGATAATGGACGGTAACAGACCGAGGGAAAGAGAGTGTGCAGCGGCTATCTTGATTTTACGTTGCGCGTAATCGCTGCCGCCACGCAGCTCTGCCAGATTGCTTTCTAACTGTTGCAACAGATGGCGGATCTGCGAATGAAAGATTTTCCCTTGTTCCGAGAGTTGCAGCGGCGTCACCTGGCGGTTAAACAATTCAACGCCAATCGCCTGTTCCAGTGCACGGATGCGGCGGCTGAATGCCGGTTGCGAGACGTTGCGACTGACTGCCGCCTGGGAAAAGTTGCGGCATTTTTCCAGGGTCAGAAAATCATAAAGCCATTTTGTTTCAATATTATGCAAAACCGCACCACAGCCATCCATTACGTTTTACTCTGTCAGCCGCCCTTGCGGGCATTCTACGTCCATTCGGGCGGCTGACAACCGTTTAAGCCGTTTCAAACGTTCCTTTCACGCAGGCTTTGCCGTCTTTGACCATCAGTTTGCCGCGAGCGTATACCTGCTCAATGCGCAATTCTGGCGTCATGACCAGTAAGTCTGCGTCATTGCCTGGCAGAATTTCGCCTTTCCCGCTCAGGTTAAGGAAACCGGCTACGCTACTGGTGAGCGGGCGCAGGGCATCGCTGATACTGAAATCATAGTCTTTGACCAGCACCTGCACGGTTTCCAGCAACGTTTCAAAACCGGCAACACCGATATGGGTTAAATTTCCTTCGTCATCGAAGAACGGCTGGCTACCGTTGCCGTCGGAGCTGAGGGTGACGCGTGCCAGCGGAATACCGGCCTGAACGGCGCGGGCAATACCTTCGGCAGGGGCGACCGGTTCGTCAATGCTGCTGGTGATGTCGATAGTGCCGCCTTTGCGCGCGAACTCCAGCGCCTGCTCAAACAACGGAACGTTGCGGTTAACGTGGGTCGGCAGCAGCTTGCTGATCGGCACATCGCAGTTTTCCAGCAGGTCATAGACAGGCTGTAATGCCTTTTTACTGTCGCCCATGTGGAACACGGTGACGCCAGGTTTACCGCCGAGCAAACCGCCAACGCGGGATTCCGCCGCCATATTAGCCAGGTGATAAACGTCCGGTGCGGCAGAACGGTGATCAGAGATGGCGCATTTCACACCAATCACGCGATCGATAATCGCCACGTCTTTTTCCACGGAACCCGTAATAGTGCGGGAAGGGACATGATAAGCGCCGGTCAGCATCCAGGCGCTGATGCCTTCTTCATTGAGCGCACGGGTCTTGGCGAGCAGGGATTCCGGGTGGCGAGAGATAGAGTCGGTGCCCAGCAGACCAACCACTGACGTGACGCCCGCTTCCGTCAGACGACTTAACGCCACTTCCGGCGTGCGCGTCGTGGGACCTGCTTCACCGCCACCGCCAATCAAATGAACGTGTTGATCAATAAAACCTGGGCAGAGGATCTGCCCGCGGAGATCGACAACCGTGCAGTCCGGTACAATGTCAGAAGGGATATTACTGGCAACGGCGATAATTTTGCCGTTAGCGACGAGGACATCGCAAACTCCCCGATTTTCCGGCGCATACAAATGCGCTCCCTGCAGCAGGGTAAAACCGGCTGCGGTATAATCAATCATGGTAACTCCTTGTTAAACAATAAGCTGCATAACCCAGATCGACAGCAATGCGTTAATCACGCAGACCGTAATGATATGCGGGTAATATTTGGCATTCACTTCGGCTGTCCCCAGGCAGCGACCGACATTTTGCACCGGGTTGCCCATTAAATACATCGCGGGCAGTAAAACGGTGACATCGTGACCGGTTAATGCGCCAGCGGTTGCCAGACTGGCGGCAACACCGACTGCGCCGCCCATACTCATTAATGCGGCTAAAAGGACGGTTGCCGCTTCACCGGGTAATCCCCACAGCGCCATTACGGGTTCACAGATATGCCCCACCCAGTCGAGCAGGCCGGTAATTTTCAGCGCCTGAATGATGACAAACGCCATCACCACGTTTGGCAGCAGGTTGGTCGTGGCGATAGTAAAGCCACGGCGCGCGCCATCGATAAACATATCCATGACGTTTTTGCGGACCTGAGTTGTCATGCTTGCGCTCCTTGCGTTGGGTTGCGACGTTCTTCGAAGTTAAGCCAGACGCGCAAAATGTTGGCTCCGACAAATTTAAACACCAGGATGACGGCTAAAGGTACGATTACGGACGTGCCCAGAAAGGCAAACACCGCGACGCCGGAAGAGAAGTAGTTGGTGATGATGGCGCTACCGCTGGTTTGATATGCGGCGAAAATCACTTTATCGCGTTCGGTAATTTCACCTTCCTGCGCCAGCTCTTTGGTCATACCGGCGGCGGCATCGGTGTTTTGCAGGTTAGCGATCAGCGCCAGCGAGCAGATCCCTGGAATGCCCAACAACGGTTTTAGCACGGGCGTCATTAACTGCTGCGCGGCGCGCAATCCGCCAAGACCATCGGTAATCGAGATAATTCCCAGAGAGAGAATGACTGACGGTGCCAGCTCCAGCGCAAAGAGAAAGCCATCTTTAGCCCCCGCGCCACCCGCCCCGCGAAACGAGGTGGTGGCTCCGTTCGCACCAGGCAGTTGCCCAAACGATCCGTTCAGAACGGAAAAATCAAAAACGCGCCACCAGCTGTCTGTTCCGGAAAAAACACCGGAAAAAAAGATTATGGTGAGAAAAAAAGCCAGATACCCTTTAATGCCCACTTTTTCTGTCGCCAGCTCCCCGGCTACAGCATCCCCTTGTTGTGTCATAACAATCCCCATTGTTTTTTTGTGTTTGTGTGTTGCTTGAGCCAGGAAAACTCCTGGAGCTGAAAAACCTTATCAGCCATGTGGGTATGGGGAAAATGCAAGTATGTTTCTGGCTATGCGTTTTTTGCATAGCGGAAAAATTACGCTATAGGGAAAAGGTTCTGCGCTGGATTGAGTTGCAGTAAATTCATAAACCCAGTGACAATGACATAAGTAAATAAAAACAGAAAATCCAGGGACGAAAACGAGATGGCAAAGTACAACGAAAAAGAGCTGGCGGATACGAGCAAGTTTTTAAGTTTTGTCCTCCGACACAAACCGGAGGCGATTGGTATCGTACTGGACCGTGAAGGATGGGCGGATATCGATAAGCTCATACTTTGTGCCCAAAAAGCGGGCAAGCGGTTAACCCGTGCATTGCTGGATACCGTTGTCGCCACCAGCGATAAAAAGCGTTTTAGTTATTCCAGTGATGGTAGGTGCATCCGCGCGGTTCAGGGGCATTCGACTTCGCAGGTCGCTATTTCCTTTGCCGAAAAAACACCGCCACAGTTTCTCTACCACGGTACGGCAAGCCGTTTCCTTGACGAGATAAAAAAACAGGGGCTGATTGCAGGTGAGCGTCACTACGTACATCTCTCTGCTGATGAAGCAACGGCACGCAAAGTGGGAGCAAGACACGGATCGCCGGTTATCTTAACCGTCAAAGCACAGGAAATGGCGAAACGAGGCCTCCCTTTCTGGCAAGCGGAAAACGGGGTCTGGCTGACATCAACGGTTGCTGTTGAGTTTCTTGAGTGGCCGTTCATGCCGGCTGGGTTACAAAAACAATAAATTCAAGATATTGCAGGGGTTATATAGGACTGATAAGCGCAGCGGATCAGGCAATGTAGCGTTTGTTATCAGTCTGAAAGGATACCCTCGCACAAGGGTATCCTTAATAACCTGCTGAAATTAAAGTGATTTACGGCAGGCGGTCAGTTGGGGGCTGGAATCAGCGTCGCTTCCGGTCATACCCGTTAGCATCTGCACATAGTAGTGCCGATTGTAATCATCAGATTCACTTGTCCAGTAAGCTCCTTGTGTAAATTGCGAATTACTGGAAAACGCTCCAACGTTCCCCCATTCACCATATAGCGATCCCTGTGTGCGTTGGTTTTCTCCAGACGTCAAATGTGTGATGCCAGGAAGATTATATCCATCATTTTTAGCATGACAGAGCGCATTGGCAGCTAGCCAGATATTGGTATGATTTCCATTATTCACCCACCAGCCTTTCAGCTTAATTAAGGTCTGGTAGGTTGTACCTCCTTGTCGGGGAACAGCGCTTATTGTGACTGACGTTTGATCGCCGATATTTGAGAAAGAAACTTTACCTGACGCATCGACAGACACCCAACTCTGTGAACTTGAAAACATATAATCATCAACGGTTTTACCCGCTTCAAAGTTATCATTGTTGAGTGTGTAATACGCCCCTGCAAAACCTTCGCTCGGGAATTTAGCCGTGGAGAAGGTATGGTTGTTTGCAGTGACATGACCGGACATTTCTTTTATCGAGTGGATGAGATTCAGCGATACGCTTAAGTTTGCCTGATGAACTCCGTTCAGCATGGGAATGAGGGTCGCAGTTCCCTCTTTTCCGCCAGTGACAGTCACGGTGTACTCGCCATAATTTCTTTGGCTGTAATCAATATCGCTCAACTTGAGAAAGTTCACGAAGGGGCCTGACTGGACAAATTCCAGATGATCAGACGTCACTATCGGGTTACCGTACTTGTCTTGCAATGTTAGCGTAAGTTTTGCGCTCTGCTGGTAGTCAGCCTTCAGAGTGTCAACGTCGGATTTCAAAATTGACTTACTTTCATCGGCCGTGCCGGCAACCAATGTAATGGTTGCGGATTGGTTGGCTGTACCAGGAACTTGCACATTGACTATTAAGGTTTCTGCCAATGTACTGGTTATTGTCGCCGTGACTTGCCCGGACTGATCGGTACGCGTAGTTGGAATATTAACTACCGGGCTGCCTTTGGTGTCTAAGGCATAACTAACATCGACACCTTCAACCGGGAATCCGTAATCATCTTCTACTCGTGACGTGATGGTGCTGCTATCAACGCCGTCGGCGGTTATGGTGTCAGGAGAAGCCACGACGCTCACAACATGTGCCGTTTTAGCATCTGCCTTAACCGCAACCGTTACCTGGCTCTGAACGGGAACATCTTTGCCCATTGTGGCCGTAACGGTATAGACATTCACTTTGTTACTGGTCAGCGTCACTTTGGCCTGACCAGACTGGTCAGTAAGGATTTCCCCTGTATTGCTTAGCGTTGCACCTTCAGGCGTTACGCTAAAGGTGATAATTTGCCCAGGCATCAATTCATCCCGCGCATTTCTCGCCGTTGCGGTAAGCGTAATACCTTCACTGTTATGGACCGTGGTTTCTGGCTTCGATGATGTTAACTCGAGCTTGCCATTTGCCACATTCACGTCAACCTTACTACTACTGTTATTGTCCAGCGTTGCCGTCACCTGATAAACCCCAGGCTGGGTGCTAATAAGGTTAACGTATGCATAACCGTTATTATCGGTGTAAGCCGTATCGCCTATCGTAATGTTAGCTGTTGGCTGCGCACTTAATCTGACGCGTTGACCTGATATTACATTGTTAAACGCGTCCTGGACGAGTATCCGTAGCGTGATGTTTTCGCCAACCGTTATCGTTTTTTCGGCTCCGGTTATACTTATTACCTTCGCCGAACTTTCATCCGGCAGCACTGATAAACTAAACGTTTTATTATCGGAGACTTGCGCTTTCCGGCTCACCACGACGTTATGTTGCCCGGCAATATTGCTGGTCATTGTTACCGTCGCCTGACCCAGCGTATTGGTGGTGACTTCTGTTCCACTTAGAGTGACATCGTTACTCTGGAAAGTGACCAGCTGGTCTTTAAGCGGATTTTGGTAAGCGTCCAGGATCGTTGCCGTCAGGGTACTCCCCGTACTGTCACCCGCAACAATGGTATTTAATGAGGCAGTCAGCGGCTGGAGCTGCGCACTGTTTGTATCCCCAATAAAAGTGACTTGCTGATGAGCAACGGTGTTATTTCTGGTCAGCGTCGCCGTAACTGTAAACTCACCCGCTTTTGTGCCTCGCAATGTAACCACGGCATCACCGTTTGCATCGGTGCGGGCGGTCTCACTACTTAGCGTGAAGTTCCCGGTCATGGAGGCTGGCAAGGTAAATTTCACATCCTCATCCGGCAACGGGTGTCCATAAACATCTTTCACACTGGCTGTCAGGATAACGGTATTTGTATTGTTAGCGATCGCACTGCCCGACCCGGCATTTAAGGTCATTACCGATTGTTCCCTGTTTGGGACCACGGTGATCGTGACCGACTGGTGAATATTTTTATCCGCCTCAAGCGAGGCATCGACGGAATAGCTACCAGCTTTTGAACTGGTCAGGTGCACTCGCACAATACCGGACTGGTCTGTTGTGGCGGTCGTGTTGTCCAGTTGCGAGCCACCAGGTGCCACAAAATTCACTTTCATATCTTTTAACGGGTTGTTATGAAAGTCTGTGACGGTGGCGGTCAGAGTACTGCCCTGGCTGTTGCCAGCAATAATGGTATCTGGATCGGCAACCAGTTGTTTGAATTTTGGCGTACTCGAATCGCTAACGAATTTCGCAATTATCCGTTGTGAGAAACCATTTGGCAGCGTGGCACTAATCGTATTTTCTTCCGCAACCTGACTTACCATGTTGATTGTGGCAACACCATATGCATCCGTATTTTGCTGCGGCGGTTCGACAAATTCAGCGCTTCCTTTTTCATTCTTAAAGGTGACCTGATGATTTGTCAGGGGATTATCACTCTCATCAGTGACGTTGATCGTGAGGGTATTAAATGTCTTTTTATCGGCGTAAACGTCATTATTTGTCGCTGATAATGTGGCAACGCGAGCCTTATTCTGGTTTGCCTCAATGTTATAAATATGCGATTGCAGTGGAGCATTCCAGTTGTGAGGGCTAAGTTGTGCCCTTAGTGCTGTCCCTTGCTTATGGGCCGGATAATTCGCGGCATAAACGCCCGGCTGCTCTTCGTGCCAGACAATCGTGGCTCCAGGTTTGCTGTTTTCGACAGTAACGGCTTTTACCAATTCCTCTTTTTGATATGCAACCGGTTGATTGCTGTCGTCTTTCAGTTCCACCCTAACCTTGATGTCGTCTCCGGCATAATACGATACGTTATCAATTGTTATTGATGAATGGTCGCGGGATGAGACAACAGGGACGATATTAACAACGATGGATTCTTTTACCGCACTCTCACCGTTAATTTGCGGCGTCAGTGTTACTGAACCTGATGTCGTTCCGGCGGTCAGCATCTGTGTGTAACTACCATCTCCGTTATCTGTCCAGTCAGACAGGGTGATATCCTGAACGCCTTCACTGCGGGTTTGCAGCGCCAGCCCCGGCACCGGAGTTCCGTCGGAATCGTGTGCAGTAACGGTCAATGTGGTCGTCGATTTTTTATCTGCAGCCACGGTTAGCGGATTAACGGATAACAGAGAATCTTTCTGGCTTAATGTCGGAGCCTGAATAACTACCATGCTTTGTTCATGACGAGACAGGTTACCTTTTACATCCTCGGCGGTAACGTCTATCGACCATGTATTATCGGTTTCTGGAGTGTTAGTGAAGCGATAACCTGGCAGTGTGACCGTGATATCTTTTCCAGACGTCCTGACTTTACCTCCGGCAGCTTCCAGCGCAGCGGCTTCGATGTTATAGCCTTTCAGGGCATATTTGGTCTGTAGCGAGGAAACCAGCGGTTTTATTTCTCCAGACTTTCCTTTCACCGGATCCTGCAGACTCAGGTGAATCAGCTCTTTCTTGCGATATTCAAGAACGATGTTGTTGTTGCGATCAATCAGGTCATAACGACTACCGGCCAGACTGCGCCGTCCGGCCACTTCGTCCGGATTAAGCTGTTTCTGCATTGAACTGCTGGGTTGCCAGGTCAGATCAACGGCAAAACGTGTGTCATTTTCACCTTGTTTCCCCTGACGCTGTTCCGCACTGAGAGTCAGAAGCGGGAAGGGGGTATAGTTGAGGCCTGCGGTAATAGCATGGGGGTTACTTTGACGATCATTCTTGTCAAACAGCGCCACTTCATCACCATAGTATTGTTCATAGACCAGTTTTCCACCCAGTTGTGGCCAGGCTGGTAACCAGCCTTCCGCGCGTAAATCCCAGCCGTTGGCCGGGCGGGCTTCGTAGTCATTATCCAATTCCGGTGCGCTACGCCAGCCGGTCAGGCCGATATAAGCGTTGCTGCTCAACTTCAGATAATCACGCCAGTATTCTGCGCCAAGCCCCGCGCGGGAGTGATAGCGGCTCAGGTCGTGGTCAAAAAACAGGTTGATGCCTGACATCCAGCTGGGGGTGAAATGACGCCAGCCCAAACCGGTGTTGATCTGGGTACGATCGTCTGTTCGGTGAAGGGTATGCTGGCTGAAGAGCAGATAATCAGGTGTGTCATACCACGGATGCAGGAAGTCGAATTGCGAATTTTTCAGGCTGAAATCTTCATCCACACCCAGAGAGATTCTCGCAGTGCCAAAGTTATTTAACCAATCAGTCATCGCGCCTGAGGCTTCTGAAGACGCCCAACCACGCGCCATGCCGCTGGCCTGCTCACTATTCATATCTTGTGAAAGCAGGGTGCCAACTCGCTGCGAAGTGCTGGCTATTTGATTCTCCAGCGTGTTTTCGCCATTCGCAGGCGGTACGGCATTTTGTTGCTCATGACTTTTCTGCAAGGTTGTTGCCGGAACATCCAGCTCTTCACCCTGGCGCACGTTATCAAAGCCGCGAGCAAAAGTACGGAACTGATTAAGACGACGAAGCTCCTCCAGTGAAATACCGAATCGATCAGCAACGCTTTGCGCTGATTCCAGCGCACCAAGCGTGTAAGGCACAGTATTATTTTCTATTAGAGGGGACGGAGATGAAACTGTCGTCTGAGGTTTAGCGTGTACCACATTTTGTGCCGTCGCCATGACGGGGAAAAAAATTTGTGTAAATAAACAAACTCCGGCGGTCAGGCGGCGTATTTTGTCACCCAGACCACATAAAGAGTTTTGATCATTATTTTTTATTTGATGCGCATTTGTTGAAGCCATAGTGACCTTCCGTGAAAAAACAGAATTAAACTTGTTTTTTCTAGCACGGAGATATAATGCGATCCTGACTATAATATGACCAGAAATAATGAATTAGCCGTGGAATTGCTAAACCAGGATTAATAACGGCGGTGGCTGAGTACCTCCAAAGAAAAAGGATGTTTTAATTATTTTACGTGATGTACTGAAAAGTTAAATTCGTTAAATTACTTAAGAATCATTCGTATGCAATTTGAATATTTGCATCCCGCAGATTAATGCTGCGATAAATAGCGCCGCCGCGCCGCAGAGCGTGGCACTGGCGAGGGCCGACGTTCCGTTGCCGAGCATACTGGTCAGCGCCGGGCCAAGAATTTGCCCGATACCATAAATGAGTGTCACAAAGCCCAAAAGGTTAAGATTTCCCGGCACGCTAAGCTGGCGGGCGATGGTCATCACCAGCGAGGTCGTTCCCATAAAGGTGCCGCCAAAACCAATACTGCTGATGATGAGTAATAAAGGAGAGCTGCTGGCGAGGGTTAACAGCACGCAGATCGCCTGCACCAGCAAATTCGCGGTCAGGCAAGGTAATGCTCCCCACCGTTTGGCTGCCCACAGCCAGCCAAAGCAACCTGGGACAATCGACAAGCCGACCAGTGTCCAGAGGTGAGCCGTCAGCACAGGCTGGCCCGCGTCTTTCGCCATGAGCGGCAGGTAGGTGGCGACGATGATATAACCAAAACCCGCCAGACCATACAGAATCGCCAGTAACCACCAGCTCATGGGTTGTTGCGCGATTTTTGCCAATGGCGCTGGCGGGATAACGTGTTTATTCGACGGGATGAGCAGCGCCAGAGCAAGCAATATAATGGCAGAAAGTGCTCCGGCACCTTGCCACAACGTTTGTGAAGAGAGGGCAAAATGCAGGCCTGCCAGCACATATTCATTGCCCAGAGCGATGCCGACGCCAACACCAGAAAATAGCGCCGCAAGGACAAAGGGATGACGAGTATGCTGCATGATGAGCGTTGAGCCGAAAATCAACATCCCGGCGCTGGCGACCCCCGCCAGAAAGCGAATGATGAAAACCAGAAGAAACGGCGGCAGCCACGCCATCGCGAGGATTAATAATCCGGTTGCGAGGGCGGAAGCTAACAAGAACGGGCGCAGGCGTGAGGGTAAATGAAACGCGCCGAATGAAAACAGCAGGCTCCCCGCCAGATACCCGGCATAGTTACCACTGGCGATCCATGAGAGTTCGCTAAAGGAAAATTCGCCTTCCGCCAGCATGACTGGCAGCATCGGCGTATAGAGAAAGCGGCCTAAACCCATACCTAAGGTCAGAACCAGCATCCCGAATAACGCGGTGCTGAAAGAAAAACGTTCTACGGGATGCGATGTCGAATTCATGTTCTTCCTTGTTTGTATTATTTTGAGTTAACAAGTTAATAACAAAAAAGGAGAACCTGCCAGACTGTTATCGTGATTTTGTCGACGTAAAGCGATAAAAAAGATTGGGTTCGCCAACGATATAGATGTTGCCACTGGCATCCATCGCTATCCCTTCCGCCTGCTTGATATTGTGTGAAAGGCCATACCTGCCTTTGGTTAACGACATTTCGCCGATCACGTCACCTGTCACGGTCACTTCCTGCAGGGCGCGTGACTCATGTGACAACACCAGCAACGTATTTTTCTGTGGGTTAAATTCCGCGCCAGAAACATCGTCTAAAGTAAACTGACGCTGCAACGCTTTATCTTTGCTGATATGCAACTCATCGCTACGCAATAGCCCGGTTACTTTGTAGACCTCTATCGGATTTTTCTCTTTAAAAAACCAGAAGGTATGGTCCTGAGAGGAATAAGCCAGCCCTTCAAAGCCACAGTTGGTTGGCGTTTCCTGCAATGGGATTTTAATTTTTTTGAGGATGCTCACTTCCGAATCAGCGTTAAGTGAAATCACATAAATGGCATAATCACGTTCATCACTGATGACAAATTTATTATCACCAATGTATTCAATCGTCTCGAGATCCTTAACAAAATCGAGCGGAATGGTGCGGATCAGGTCACCCTCGGTCGTCATTTCAACGATGGTTGCAGGTTTGTTGATAGTGCTAAACAAGGTATTGCTCTGCGCAGACCAGGTCAGTGAGGAGATATTTTTAGTTACTCCTGTAATCTCTTTACCATCGATAGTGGCCTGATAATTCTGAAACCCTGCGACATGCTGGCTTTTACGGACGCAGGATTGCACAAAAAACAGGCTTACCGCCACGATGGCGCAAAGAAAAACGATAAAGGTGATGCGCTTTTTCAACTTGTTGCTCCTTATTATTGCTTTTTTCTCGTCAAATTCAGTGCGACAGATAAGGAGTATACGGATGAAGCTTAATGAATTCTTAACGCGGGCGATGAAATAGTAAACGCCGCAGGGGGCGGCGGTTGTCTCTGGATGGCAGAACATTTTCAGCTTACATCGACTGATAAATGCGCCTCATCCATGAATGATAGATGAGGCGGTTAACGTTTAAATGTTAATTTATATCCTCTGCCATACCCACTCTGTTTGGGTGATTATTGAACTATTCTTCAACTATATACGTTGGCTGATAAGACGTTAAACCCGGAATGGAAAAACTGCTATTCACTTCTTTCTTTAAACGGGCTTGATTAAAACTGGTACTGTCCTGTTGCTCGGTACTGTTCTTGGCTTGTTTATCGGTACTGTCATTGGCTTTTTTATCGATATTATCATTGTAAATATATGCTTTCTTAAGAGAAACATTATTCACTTTGGCATTGAAAAAACAGGCATTTTTAAAAATCGTATCTATAAATATCGTATTGAACAACCATGCATGGTTAAACAGAATATTAGAACCTTTTGTACCAGTGAAATTAGTATTGTCAAATTTTGCAGCCGAAAAGTTTGTATTTAAGAGTTTGCATTTTGTTAAATTAGCGTTAGTAAAATTGGTATACATGCAGCTAATATTAGTAAGATCTTTGTCTGAAAGATTTTTCTCTGATAGATTGGAATTATCAAATACTGCTCCAATAATTAATGACGGAAAGAAAATCACTTTTGTGAAATCTATGTGTTCAAGATAAGCGTTACTAAGGTCACTTCCAGTAAAATTAACGCCAGTGAGAACTTTTCCGCTGAAGTTGCTGTTCCGTAGATTTGCATTTGTAAAATTTATATTAAACAAGTGGCGAACTTTACGAAAATCGATTTTTTCTAATGAGGCGTCAATAAAGGTTGCATAACGGAGATCACAATCGGTAAAATCCACGCCTTCACAGATCGTACCGGAGAAATCCGCATTTCTAAGAATGCTGCCATTAAAATTGACATTCCTTAGCGCCATTTTCGACAAGTCTATGCCGGTTAAATCCATCTCTGCTAAATTCAACCCTTCTATACACCGTTGACCCGATTCATCTTCAGGGATAGCAGTGCTAATAGTATTGATGACAACATCACCTATCTTGAAGGTCATTGTAATTCCTGCATCAGAGATAGAGACTTTTCGCGTAAGACGTTCACTGTTATCTCCAGTGATACTCTTCTGAGCAACATAAAAGCGCTCGCATGTATGGCAAAATCTTTTCCAGCTCTCATTTGGTGTCAGATTTTTGTCCGGGAGGAAATTAGCAATGCTATAAAGATCGTTCAGGACGCTACTTCTTATTTCAGGAGAGGCGCACTCTATAATTTCAGAGGTGGATATTGTATTTTTAATTTTATCTCTATTATCCGTGAGATTTCGTGATCCTGCTATATTTGGCTGCTGGTGGTTTTCTCTGTAGTATTGCAGCACATTTTCCCATTGTAAGTTTGTCAACGAGATAGTTTCAGTCTCGTTATTGTTATCCCGTATTGTTAATTGATTTTCTACTGGGTCAAAAGAAATCATGAAGTTATTCAGATGTTGATATTGATGAGTGGCATCTAATTTCACTTCAAATGAATTTGAACTTTTGCAGGCATGTGTTAAAAACTTATCACAGGGAAGGTATTGCTCTTTATCTACGTGCTGTGGGTCATTTCGCAAAACAGAGAAAATACTCTCTTTCAAATTGTTCTTGTCAATATAGATTGGTAGTTGCGCTTTTTGTTCCATTATTTTAATAAACTGCTGCAGTTGCTCGGTTTTAACATTGCAACCATGACTTATATCTTTGTGTTTAACAGTTAATACGCTTTCATTATCATCTTGTCGATTAAATATTATTTTTAGATCGCCAACTTCAAACTCATGTAAACTATTTCTTTTGGTTCTGCCGATGATTTGCTCTGTTGTTGATGAATATCGATTTAAGGTTAATTCGAGATTGTCGGGATTAGAGATAAGGTGAATAAAAAGATTCAGAACACGCTTAATCAAACCGTCATTCAAATGATTTATATCATAATTAATTTGTTTTTGTATGGTTTCAATTTCCGTGTTAATATCAAATGGTTGGTTATTTTTTTCATGGCAAGGTTTTAGTCCCGAATACATGTTGAATGCTGGGAGAATATCCTGGTATATGTTAAATGTTGAGTCCATAATTTTATCCTTGAATTGTGAAATGTTCTTCTAAATCTAAAATAATCAGGGGGTGTGGTAATCATTTTATTGCTCTATGTATAATTATGGGTTTAAGTATAATACAAGGTATATTGTATTTTAGACGCGCAATAGTAAGGTGCTATCAAAAATCGCTCATTTTGTGGATGGGAAATATTTCACATCAGGCGAGATATTTAATACAACTTCCTTCATGCAGGATTATGTGCAGCCAAATATCCGGGCGTTATATTTAAAGGTCTTATTGCCTGGTTGACGCTTCTGAATCGTAATGCACCACGCACTGCCAGTCGCTGCCCTGCTGGCAATATATCGCTTCGGTCTGCCCAGGGATCACCCATTGTATTTCCTCGCCGGGCAGACAGGTCAGCCAAATGCATAACCCGCAGCCGCCGCGTAAATCACGGGGAATATCGCTGACGCGAAAAGTCATGCCCGCTGCCTGCAACGCCTTACGGGTTTGTATGACGCCGACCGTGGAGTGAAATAAAAATAAAAACTCTTTCATCGGCGTTTTCTCACTCGTTGACCAATTACCGCTGCGCCAATTGCGCCAGCAAATTGCGCATCAGGATGGGTATTTACCGGCATTCCCAGATGAGATTCCAGCATCCGGGCAAACGTCTGGCAATGACTAACGCCACCAGTAAACAGAATCGGCGCTTCACAGGAGAGACGAGCAATGAAATTGGCACTCCGCCGCGCCATCGCGTTAATCACTCCGGCGAGAATCGCTTCTGGCGCGACGCCCGCTGAGCGCAGGCTGATCACTTCTGATTCGGCAAACACTGTGCACATACTCGTGATGGCGTGCGGTCTGACATTTTCAGTAATGCTGTCGAGTTGCTCGACGCTGGTGCCAAGCGTGCGCGAGATCACCTCCAGGAAACGCCCGGTGCCCGCCGCGCATTTGTCATTCATCAGGAAATCGCACAGGTTACCGTCATCATCAAGCTGAATCACTTTGCTGTCCTGACCACCGATGTCGATTACTGCGCGCGTTGCTGGCGCAAGAAACCGTGCGCCCAGCCCGTGACAGGAGATTTCCGTCACCTGTTTATCGGCAAAATCCACCAGTTGCCGTCCGTAGCCGGTGAGCGTCAGAAACGGCGTTGTTTCTAACCCTTCGCGCAGAGTTTCCCAGGCTTCAGTAATTGCTGTTGCCGGGCGAAAGGGTGTTGGAACGAGGAAACGGCGCGTAATCACGCCGTCTGCCAGTAAGATCCCTTTGGTGGCGGTTGAGCCGGAATCAATGCCAATCGAATATGCCACTGCCACTCCTTACAGCATCTCAATAAAGGCCGCGACACGGGTGCTGAGCTGCCCGACATCTGAGGTGGAGTAGTCTGTTTCAATAGCGATATAAGGAATGTTGTGCTGCTGACGCACATGACGTTTAATCGCCAGCGATTCCACCGCGTAGGTATGGCACGCCTGCAAAATCACATCAACTACGCCATCGACCTGATATTCTTCAACCATCTGGCTGAGCATTTGCAGGCGCTGATCGTTCGGCGAAACACAGGAGCAGCCAATCGCCAGATATTTATCCGCCAGCGCGTCGTACACATCGCCCGTTTCTGCCACGCATTGCTCGGTCGCTTTCGCCCCGGTGCAGTTTTCATAACCGACAACCCAGCCGCCATTCTCTTCAATCGCGCGCACCACTTTTTCTGCTGCGCCGCCAATCGGGCAGCCGGTGATTAAAATGCGTGGGCGCGGGTCCAGTCGCTGGCCTTCTTCCCACTGCTGACGAACGCGGGCGGTCATTGCATCCAGTTCATTGATCAACGCCTCTTTATCGAACCGGAAGGTTGCGCCGTAGACTACTTTCAGAATGTCGCTGCCGCTAAGCGCCGGAGGATTTAACTGCCCCAAATGATAAAAGTTGGCCAGTGCGCGACGTTCGCGGTTTTTCAGCACAATGGCATCGCGTAGAGCATCTTCGCTAATCTCGTGCCCAAAACGTTCTTCTACCGTTTTATGCAAGCGCAGCATCTCGGCTTTCCATAACGCGCGTGAGGCATCGTCCTTAACGCTGTTTGGCAGTTGCATCACATGAACGGGCTTAAACTCCGCCATGTATTCATACATTTTCTTTTTGCCGTCGCAGGTGGTTTCACCGACCACCAGATCAGAAAAGTAGAAGTAGGGGCATTTATCGGTTTTGCCGAAGCCGTAGCTGCTTTTAATCAGCGGGCAGAGGTTGCGCGGCAGATCTTTCTCGGCTTCTTCAATGGTTTCATCAGAGGTGGAACATAGCGAAACCACAACCGCACCGGCTGCCATCGGGATCTCTTGCGGCATAAAGGTGCAGTAGGTGCCAACCAGCGGAATGCCGCGCTCCTTGAGATCCATGACGGTTAGAAAGCCTTTCTGGCGAGCTTCAGAGAACTGATCGAAAATGGCGGGTAGATCGGTGACAAGTGACATGATTTTCCTTCCCCGTACCACGGGAGATAATGAAAAGAGGCCACATTATTACCATTCTTTTAGTGCGGTTTATTTGATCTCTCTCGCGGTTAGCCACTTAGTTTTTCATGGATTTCTAAAAATTGCCGAGGGGGAACAAAGCCGGGAGCTGCGACAGCAAATACAAAATTAGCCCAATACAACCGCCAACTAGCGTACCGTTGACACGGATAAACTGCAGATCTTTGCCAATATTTAACTCGATTTGCCGCGACATATCCCGCGCATCCCAGCTTTTTACTGTATCGCTGATGTGGCGCGTCAGGAATGCGGAAAACTCAGGCGCGACGCGGTGCGCGGCTTGTTCCAGGTGACCATTTAACGACGCCCGCAAGGCATCATCGGCAATTAACGTTTCACCAAACCATTGACCCGCTCGTGCGATACGTTCTTTCACACGAGAATCTTCACTGTTGATATCCACTTTCAGCCATTCCCGTAAATCCCCCCACAATTCACTGAGATAGCGATTAAAAGCTTCATCTTCTTTCAGATAGCTTTTTACGGCATCGGCTCGCGCTGCCATTTCCGGATCGTTTTTCAGCTTGTCGATCAGGGCGAAGGTGGCGCGATCAAACGCATGGCGGATCTGATGCGCACGATCGCGACTAATATCATCAAGCAAAGAATTCACCGCGTCAGAAACCAACTCCGCGCTATGTTCGCCCAGCCATTCAGTGGGCAAAATTTTGGCTTTCAGTGGATGCTCACTCTCCAGCCAGCGAACAATCTGCTGGGCGATAAACTTGCGCGATTTATCGCGCTGGAGAAGGGCGATCAACTGTGCGATCAGCGTATCCAGCAGCACCTGATGACGATCGTTTTTGGTCATACTCTCCAGCATCAACGCACTGGTGCCGGAAAGATCGACCTTATCAATCGCCCGATGGACTGCGCGCTTAAGCAGGCGCTGAATACGCGCATCATCGGTCAGTTCAAGAAAACCACTCATGATCTGCAACAGATGCTGACCAACGCGGCGGGCGTTTTCTGGCTGACTAAACCAGTTGCCAATCAACAACGCCGGTTCGTGACGTCGAATCAATGCCACCAGCGATTGGGTATCGAGAAATTTTTCCTGCACGAACTGACCGAGATTTTCGCCAATCCGGTCTTTATTACGCGGGATAATCGCCGTATGACGAGAAATGATCGGAATCGGCACGCGGCGAAACAGCGCCACCACCGCAAACCAGTCCGCCAGCGCGCCGACCATCGCCGCTTCAGCAATCGCCTTCACGCCGCTCACCCAAAAATTGGGTGGCAAAAACAGCGTAACGACAAAGGTAGCAGCGGCGATAAGCAGTAAAGAGAGCGCCAACATTTTGGCGCGTCTGAGTTCAATGAGTTTATTCATAACGTTAAGAATAGAGCCTGACGGCAGGATCGCGCAAAAATCACCGCTCCTCCGCCAGCTCGGCAGCCTGATGCTGGCGCACGCGATTGAGCAATCCCGCCAGGGTGAAAACGACGATAACGCCCGCTACGACGGCTAACAGATGAAACGGCAAGCGACCGCCGTTAAACCACAGCCAGCGGCCGATTTCGACCGAGACAGACATCACCATCAGGATCACCATATTCAGCGATGCGGAGACGGTCCCTTTCGGTAAGTTATTGGAAAACAGCGTAAAGCGGAATAAGGTCGGGAAGATTAAACCAATCCCGAAAGCATACAGACTGGTGCCGAGCACCGACCACAGCCAGACGTGTGGCGACAGCAAATTGCCGACAATCAACAGTGCGAGGCCGGCCAGTTGAATGGGCACGGCACGCCAGATAAACCGCGGTTCGGTCGGATCTTTGATAAATCGCGCCACGATGGTGTTGGCGACAATCACCGCGCCGAATACCGGAACCTGCGTCCAGGCGAACTGCGAAGTTGTTAAGCCGCCCGCATCGATCAGGATCACCGGCGAGACAGCCACCCAGCTCATCATTGGGATATAGCTGAGGGCGATGGTTGCCGCGCCAAAGAGGAACAGCCGGTTGCAAAAGACATTGCGAAAATCGCGCAAGACGCTTTTGGCGCTAAACGGAACCGCGCCGCGCTTCACCGTCTCTGGCATCGCCAGCAGCAAGCCGACAAATGAGATAAAACCCATAACCGCAATGATGGCAAAAAGGACTTTCCAGTGCACAAAGTGCATCAGAGCTGCGCCGGAAAGCGGGCCAATAATCGGCGCAATCAGTACGATGGAGGTGATAATCGCCATCAACTTGATCCCTTTTGTCTGTCCGAACGCCTCCTGCACCGTGACATAACCAACGGTGGCAATAAAACAGATACTGGTGCCCTGAATTGCACGCGCGATAAGAAATTGTGTCATTGACGTGGTGAACATTGTCGCGGCGCAGGCAAGGGTAAAAATTAACGCCCCGGTAATCAGCACCGGCCTGCGGCCAATCCTGTCGGAAAGCGGCCCCAGCAGCCACTGCAATGCCATGCCTCCAGCGAGATAGAGACTGACGGCAGCAGGGGCCAGACTGACATCGGCATTAAAATCACGGACCACATTAATGATCCCTGGCTGGATCAGGTCCGTCGACAGATACGCAGCAAAGTCATACAAAATCAACGCCATCGGGAAAAACAGCGTGGCGGCATGGTGGGCAAAAAAACGTGGCATAACAAACAACTCCTTGTCCGGAGAACCCCAATGGGGAAAACGAAATTCAATACCGTCGGTAATGACGAAAGGCAGGCGAGACGGGCAAATGTACTGAATTTCATGTAATCAACCACACTGCCTGTGAACATACAGACAGAGAAATACCTTCTGACTCCAGGTCAGAATGTATAACGATTACAAATAGTCATCAGCACATTACACCTCTTGAATTGATGGGTTGCATAGAAAATATACACCTTAAGTGTAATTAAAATTTGCGGTTAATCAAAAGAGTGCGGTGGAAAGGGGAATATCTGCCGGGTACAGGAAATGTAAAATGCGAGCCTGTTTCCGGAAAAATGTATCGTTTGCAGAGGAACAAAAATAGCCTGGAAAGCACCTCGGGGAACGAGAAATTGCCGGGTGAGAATGGTTTTGTTAGTCGCTACAGTCGGGCCATCTTATCTACAGGTGACGGATCGCCATGACAAACTTCACGACCAGCACGCCGCATGACGCATTATTTAAATCTTTTCTCACCCACCCTGACACCGCGCGGGATTTTATGGAGATCCACTTACCCAAAGATTTACGTGAACTGTGCGATCTCGACAGCTTAAAACTGGAATACGCCAGCTTTGTCGATGAAAAATTGCGGGCGCTACATTCCGATATTCTGTGGTCGGTAAAGACCCGCGAAGGAGATGGCTATATTTATGTGGTGATTGAACATCAGAGCCGCGAGGATATCCATATGGCCTTTCGCCTGATGCGATATTCCATGGCGGTGATGCAGCGCCATATCGAGCATGATAAACGCCGGCCGCTACCGCTGGTCATCCCGATGCTGTTTTATCACGGTAGCCGTAGTCCTTACCCCTGGTCTTTGTGCTGGCTGGATGAATTTGCCGACCCGGCTACCGCACGGAAGCTTTATACCGCAGCGTTCCCGCTGGTGGATGTCACTGTCGTGCCAGACGACGAGATTGTGCAGCATCGCAGAGTCGCCCTGCTGGAGTTGATCCAAAAGCATATTCGCCAGCGCGATCTAATGGGGCTTATTGATCAACTGGCAGTATTACTGGTTACAGGGTGCGCTAATGACAGCCAGATAACCGCGCTGTTAAATTACATTTTACTGGCTGGCGATGAAGCGAGTTTTAAAGAGTTTATCAGCGAACTAACCAGTCGAATGCCACAACACAGGGAGCGAATAATGACGATTGCAGAGCGAATTCATAATGATGGATGGCTGTTGGGAAGGGAGAGGGGGAGGAAAGAAGGGAAAGAAGAAGGGGAACAGAGCCTCCTCCGATTGTTGTTGCAGAATGGGGCGGATCCTGAATGGATACAAAAGATTACCGGACTTTCGGCGGAGCAAATGCAGGCATTAGATCAGCCCTTGCCTGAAAGCAAGCGCGATCCATGGATCGAGTACTAATCAGAGGCCGATGACAAACGCAAAGCTGCCTGATGCGCTACGCTTATCAGGTCTACATAACCCATTCAATATATTGAACTTTAAAAATTTTGTAGACCTGGTAAGGCGTTCACATGGCATCCGGCATGAACGAAGCGCATTTTGCCTAAGCCATGCTGGAACGTGGAGATGACCCTGCAAAGATAAAACGAGTCACACGCTATTCGTGAGAGGAAATCAGGGGGCTCGCCACTATTTCGAATTCATTCCATTGCCCGATACACGGCTTCGCCAATTTGCTTCAGTGCTTCGCGATAGGTTTCGCTGAGCGGCAAAGCGCAGTTGATGCGCAGACAATTACGGTATTTGCCGGAAGCTGAGAAAATCGAGCCTGCCGCCACCTGGATTTTCATGCGGCACAGCTGCCGCGCGACGCAGACCATATCGACCTGTTCAGGCAATTCTATCCACAGTAAAAATCCGCCTTTCGGGCGCGTAATACAGATTTCGCAGGGAAAATATTCCCGTATCCAGCAGGTATAAAGTGCCAGATTGCGCTGATAATTCTGCCGCATCCGCCGGATATGGCGATGATAGTGACCTTCCAGCACAAACGTTGCCGCCGCCATTTGCGTGGACGGCACATTAAAGCTGCTGATGGCATATTTCATATGCAGCAGTTTATCGTGATAACGCCCCGGTGCGACCCAACCCACGCGCAGGCCTGGAGCAATACTTTTACTGAACGAGCTGCACAACAGCACTCGCCCGTCGATATCCCAGGAATGAATGGTCCGCGGGCGCGGATACTCCGTTGCCAGTTCGCCGTAGACATCATCTTCAAAAATCACAATATCATGACGCTGAGCGAGAGAGAGAACGGCCCGTTTGCGCGCGTCCGGCATAATAAATCCCAGCGGATTATTACAGTTTGGCACCAGAATGATGCCTTTAATCGGCCACTGTTCCAGCGCCAGTTCCAGCGCTTCAACGCTGATGCCTGTTTCTGGATCGGTGGGGATTTCAATCACTTTCACGCCCATGCCACGCAGCATCTGCATCGAACCGTAATAACAGGGGGATTCGACCGCGACAATATCGCCCGGTTTACACACCGCCATTAACGCCAGCGACATCGAGTTATGGCAGCCGCTGGTAATGATGATGTCATCGGCGGTGACTACCGAGCCGCTGTCGAGCATCAGGCGGGCAATCTGCTCGCGCAACACTCGCTGACCGGCTAACAAGTCATAACCGAGAACGGTTTGCAGATTATGCTGCACCACCCGGCTTAGCTCCCGCCGCAGCGGTTTCAGTCTGGGCGTTTCGACATCCGGCGTGCTTTTACTTAACGGAACAATGGAACTGTCGCTATGCGCCTCCAGCATATCCAGCACCTGATCCCACTGGGTAATTTCCACCGGGCGCTGCACCGGACGCGTCATCGGCGGTACTGGCGGCTGGGCTTTACGTTGTGCGACAAAATAACCCGAACGCGGCTGCGGAGTGATGAGCTTCATCGTCTCCAGCGTCTGGTACGCCTGCTGCACGGTGCTAATACTGACGCTGTGCTCCTGACTCAAGCTGCGCACCGACGGCAATTTCTCCCCGTGACGATACAGCCCTTGCTCAATCCGCTCGGCAAGCAGAGTCGCCAGATGTTGATAACGCGTCATGCTGTATTCCTTATTTGGACCATACAGAGGGAAAAACCGGTACAGATGAGGCTAAAAAACCGGATGCAGATGCTGTTTTAACCTGTCTGTATGTTAAATAAAACTAATATTTGCATCTGTATTGTGAACTGCCAGAAGGCGGATGATGAAGCCTCTGAAAGATGAGGAGGCAGCAGATGGAATTTCACGAAAACAAAGCCAAAACGCCGTTTATCAGACTTGTGCAACTCTGGCAGGCGGTGAGGCTTTGGCGGCGGCAAATGCAGACCCGACGAGTGTTACAGCAGATGAGTGATGAGCGGTTGAGGGATATTGGGTTACGCAGGGAGGATGTGGAGTGATGGGGCAATTCCCCTTCCCGTATGGGGAAGGGGAGAGAAACTTAGCGTGGCGTTTTGCTACTAATCACCCCAATAAAATCCTGCACCTGCCTTTGTTTACGCGCCGACAACTTGCACACCTGGCGCAGTGACTGCATCAGTTCGCTCTCTTCGGCGGCGGGTGGGTGGGCGGTGAGGACAATACAGCCTTCCATCACTTTGACATCTACCGCCGTGCCGGTAGCAAAACCGGCGGTTTCCAGCCACTGACCTTTCAGGGTGATGGCGGGAATACGGCTGTAATCCGGGTAGCGGCTCGCATAACTCACGGTTAATTGACGGTTATTTGCCGGGGAGACTTCTGCTTCGAACGGTTGTGCAATAGAATGCGTGTCAGTCATGATTACTATTCTCGTGAAATAGGGATTGTGATGAGCGGTGCGGGTGTGTTGGCGCACATTCGCACCGCGCTAAATACCTGGATATATCATCAGTAAATACAGGGAAAGTCCAGCTAAAAATAGAAAATAATAAAAGCGTTACTGGAAAGATCTGGAAGAGAAATTAACGTTAATTCAGAATGGCCGGATAACAAAGTGTATCCGGCCTTCATAATTAATTTAAAGCACTCATATGATGTTCTTTAAAATTCTCTGCCTGTGCCAGCACACCCATATAAACATCATCATTCGCTACTGGCGGGAACTTATGCTTGTGTAGAAGCAGAATAAGTTCAACTTTCAGTTTCGCTTTAATATCATCGCGTTTACTCCAGTCAGGATATTTCGATGTGTTGTCAACAACGCTTTTCATCTCTTTTGCCAGTGACAGCATTTTTTCATCGTCATAGGTGAACTGATATTTATCGCGCATATGAGCAAGAATGTCGAAAAAGGCTTTTTCTTCAATATCAATGCCTAAATCGGCCCAGGTGCCCATTTCGGTTTTAATATCATAGATAATATCAATCATTTCCTGACTGAATGTATCGAATTCTTCACCGTTGAGTACATCATCTTCTCGCTGCTCATTATAACGATCTATAATCGCCTGGAAGCGGCGGGTGAAGTTAATCCCTTGCAACTGGTTCACTTTCCTGAACTCGCTGATCGCTTTTTCCAGTAATTTTTGTAATAACAGGATCTTCGTTGCTGGAAGTTTGATCTTGTTAATTCGCGCCAGATAATCTTCGTCAAAAATATCGATAGATTCCGCTTTTTTGTCGCCAGAAAAATAAATTTCTTCCATCCCATCAGCTTTTAACGCTTCGGCAATCATTTTTTGCGGCGTGCTTCAAACTTATCGCTGATGAGTTTCTGGAGCACGAGGCTTAACACCACGTGCTTGTATTCGGAGGACTCAACGCTACCACGAAATTGGTTTGTGGTATCACATAATGTTTCTTCAGAGCTTTTCTTTGCTTTGGCTTTTTTAGTTGGTGCTTTGACCACGATGAACTCCGTATTGTAATGGTAGAGGCGGCAGATTTCGCCCTTTAATCCATCTCCAGCTCATCAAACAACTGCAAATCCACATCCAGCAATTCCACTGCATTGCTGCGGCGAATGCCGACGTTATTTTCGATTAACAGTTCCAGTAAACGATCGCCGTCGATAAGCGTAATGGGCGCGGCACCCGGAAAGAGCGCCGCTTCTGCACATTTCGCCGCAAATTTCCCGGTGGTGATGAGCGTACCGCGAATGGCTTTGTGGTAAGGCAACGCCCCGCGCAACTGGTCGATATACGGGCGAGTGATAGTGTTCTGCATTCTTTTGACCTGCACCACTTCGGTAATAGTGGTGATGCCGACCTGCACCTGACCAATCACGTCCACACCTTTGTCGCCTGAGGCTTTGGTCACTTCGACCTGCTCGTAGCCCATTGCTTCCAGTAATTGACCAACCAGTTGCTCAAATTTGTACGGGTTCATCGTGCTGATTTGTTCGCGCAGCAGCTCTTTTTGCTGTTCGTTATAGCGTTTTACCGCTTCCAACAGCTCTTTACGCGGATCGCTTTTTCGTGCTGGCAACGCTTTTCCAAGCCAGGCGCGCCCGGTATCGGTGATGCGATAGCTCATGCCTTCACGGTTAACCATGTCACGGTCGATAAGGTTATAGAGACGGGAGTAGAGCGTGCTTTTCACTGAACTTGCTGACGCGAATTTCGAATGCTGATGCAAAAAGGCCTGCCATTCCGGCAATAAATCGGCGCGGCGCGACATTTCCCGGCCAGCCAGCAGCTCAAGCAGTTGCAGAATGCCTTCCTGGTCGTCCAGTGAACGCAGCGTTTTTTCGTCATCTTGCAGGAATTTTTGCCCGCGCGAGGTGGGCTGCCAGATATCATCTGGTGTGCTTTCCATCAGCTCAAACTGGGGATAGTTGAGGAATAAGTAGCAGCCGTAGCTGTGGCGCGGGTTCAAGATGTGATTATCGGTATCCCAAATACGACGGGCGATGTCGGCATCTTCACCCGTTAAGCGCTCGCTGATCCACAGGTCGGGTTCTGACCAGTCAACGGGTTTTTGCGGCGTACCGGTTTGCTCGTGAATGGCAGTAATCATATTGCGCACCGCTTTCAGGGAATAGCCTGAGACGGCTTTCATCATAGCCTTAACTTGCGCATAGGTAGGAAAAAGCGGGGTAATGACTTTGTAGTTTTTCACGGTAATCCCTTAACGACAGCGAGGTGTTTAGTGTGCCATGTCAGGCGAGAAATTCTATTGGATGAATCAAGTCCAACTCACTCATTGTCAATTTCATGGTTGATTATCCAAAACGTGATGCTATTTCCAACATCAACGCTATAATTGCAGAATAATTGTAGATACATTTTTGTATATACAATTAGGGATGGCAACTATGCCAATGGAGTTTGAATGGGATGCAAACAAGGCCAAAAGTAATCGGGTGAAACATGGCATCCGCTTTGAAGATGCGGTGTTAGTGTTTGATGATCCACAACATTTGTCACAGCAAGAACGCATAGAAAACGGTGAGTATCGCTGGCAGACAATCGGCCTGGTTTACGGCATCGTGGTTATTCTGGTTGCGCATACCATCCGTTTCGAAAGCGGAAATGAAATTATTCGAATCATCAGTGCACGAAAAGCAGATCGTAAAGAGAGGAATCGCTATGAGCATGGTTAAACATAAACGAGGGACCTCCTCTACACTCGATGTGCAGCATGAGGCCGAACTGAAGGCGCTGGCGAATAAATCCGACGAAGATATTGATTACAGTGATATCCCACCTTCCAGCGATGAGCAATGGTCTAACGCAGAACGCGGTAAGTTTTATCGGCCATTGAAAACTCAGGCCTCGGTGCGTATTGATTCTGATGTGATGGAATGGTTGAAGCGACCAGGTAAAGGCTATCAAACTCGCCTGAACGCAATTTTACGTGAAGCGATGCTGCGCGATCAGAACAAAAAATAATTCAGGCCGCCACATGGCGGCCATCATCCAAAATTACTTCCTCAACCCCGCAAACGCCGCCCGAATCTCTTCCTCCGGCAACTGAATCCCGATAAACACCATCGTGCTATGCGGTTTTTCATCGCCCCACGGCCTGTCCCAGTCGGCGCTGTAGAGGCGCTGGACGCCCTGGAACAGCAGGCGGTTAGGTTCGCCGTCAATCCACAGCATCCCTTTGTAACGCAGCAGTTTATCTGCCGATTCCAGCAGCAGGTTTTCCATCACGCGGGAAACTTCGCTGATATCTACCGGGTAATCCAGTTCCACCACAATCGACGAAATATCGTTTTGTTTATCCGCGATAAAGTGGAAACGCGGTTTGGTGCTGACGACGTTCTCTTCCAGCATAAAACCGTTGGTGTTGAACAGCAGGCCCAGGTCGATGTCGCCGTGGGTGACGGTGTAGATCGGTGCACGGGCGTTGATGCGCGCCAGGCGTTCACGCAGTTTTTCTGCTTCGCCTGCGACGTCGGTTTTAGTCAGCAGAATACGGTCGGCGTAGCCAACCTGTGACTGGGCGATGGTGAACTGGTTCATCTGCTCATCGGCATGTACCGCATCCACCAGCGCAATCACGCCGTCCAGCAGGTAGCGCTGGCATAAAATCTCATGGGAGAAAAAGGTCTGAATAATCGGGCCGGGATCGGCCATGCCGGTGCATTCAATGACCAGACGGTCGAACTGAATATTGCCCTTGTCGAGATTATCCAGCAGGTCGAGTAGTGCGTCTTCCAGCTCGTTGGAGCGCGAACAGCAGATGCAGCCGTTGGTCAGCGTTTTGATCTGCGTGGCGCGGTCGCCAATCAGTTGATCATCAACGGAGACTTCGCCGAATTCGTTTTCAATCACGGCAATCTTGTAGCCGTGCTGTTCGTTAAGAATATGGCGCAGCAGGGTAGTTTTGCCCGCGCCTAAAAAACCGGTGAGTAGGGTAACTGCAATCGGGTTCATGCTCTCTCCGTTAACAACAGCGCATACCGCCTTTACCATCGCCGCCGTAGCGTGCGTTCTGGCGTTCGCGGAAGAATTCTTCATAGCTCATGTACGGCTTGTCGGGATGGTTGGTCTTCATATGCTCGACGTAGTTGTCGTAGTCTGGAATGCCAATCAACATCTTCGCCGCCTGGCCGAGATATTTTTTTGCCTGTCCTAAGTTACCAAACATAGTTCACTCTGATAAGAACAAAGCCCCGCCGAAGCGGGGCTAAACACGGTTAGTGGTGCGAAGAGATCTTCACGCCGCCTTCCGGGATTGGAACGTACGGAGTTTCTTTGTCAGTACGTTTGTCGCTGTTACGCACCTTCAGCCAGGTTTTGAAACCGTAGAAGATGATGCTGTACACCACGATCAGGAACAGAATACTCAGGCCCGCGTTGGTGTAGTTGTTCACCACGATGTGGTTCATGTTGGCAATCTGCTGTGCCGTCAGGTCAGTACCGTTAGCAATCTTCTCTTTGTACTGGCTTGCCATGTAGAAGAAGCCTTCCATCTGCGGGTTGGTGCTGAACAGTTTCAGGCCCAGCGCCCAGGTGGTGCAGATAAGCAGCCATACAGCCGGAACAACAGTTACCCAGATGTATTGGGTGCGCTTCATCTTAATCAGCACAACGGTGCCCAGTACCAGTGCTACGGCTGCCAGCATCTGGTTGGAGATACCGAACAGCGGCCACAGGCTCTTAACGCCGCCCAGCGGATCGACCACGCCCTGATACAGCAGGTAGCCCCACAGACCCACACAGCCCGCAGTACCGATGATACCGGCAACCAGAGAGTCGGTTTTTTTCAGGAACGGGATGAAGTTACCCAGCAGGTCTTGAAGCATAAAGCGACCAGAACGGGTACCCGCATCCAGCGCGGTCAGGATGAACAGGGCTTCGAACAGAATACCGAAGTGATACCAGAAGCCCATGTCAGCCATCGGCAGCACTTTGTGGAACACGTGAGCGATACCTACCGCCAGCGTCGGCGCACCACCTGCACGGTTCAGGACAGAAGGCTCACCAATATCTTTCGCTGTTTGCAGGATCTGCTCTGGCGAAATCACGAAGCCCCAGGAGCTGACGGTCGCTGCCGCGTGTGCGGTAACGTCTTTCAGCTGCGCCATGATGATCGGCGCGTTCTCGCCACCCATTTCATGCAGGTTAGGCATGGTGATGCCAAGGCCAGCAGGCGGGGTGTTCATCGCGAAGTAAAGACCCGGTTCGATGATGGACGCAGCAACCAGCGCCATAATCGCCACGAAGGACTCCATCAGCATTGCGCCGTAGCCAATGAAACGCGCGTCGGTTTCGTTAGCCAGCAGTTTCGGCGTCGTACCGGAAGAGATCAGCGCGTGGAAGCCAGATACCGCACCACAGGCGATGGTGATGAACAGGAACGGGAACAGAGCGCCTTTCCACAGCGGGCCAGTACCGTCAATGTACTGGGTCATCGCAGGCATTTTCAGTTCCGGGTTCAGCACCACGATACCCAGCGCCAGGCCGACGATAACGCCGATTTTCAGGAAGGTTGCCAGATAGTCGCGCGGTGCGAGGATCAGCCACACTGGCAGCAGTGCGGAAACAAACGCATAGCCAATCAGCGCGAAGGTAATGGTGGTGTCTTTAAAGGTCAGTGCCGGACCCCAGTACGGATCGTGAGCAATCACGCCACCGAAGTAGATAGAGGCAACCAGCAGCACGATACCAATGACAGAGACTTCACCCACACGCCCCGGACGAATAAAGCGCATGTAGATACCCATAAACAGCGCAATCGGTACGGTTGAGCAAACGGTGAAGACACCCCACGGACTTTCGGCCAGGGCTTTAACCACAATCAGCGCCAGGACGGCAAGGATGATGATCATGATTAAGAAACAGCCAAACAGCGCGATAGTCCCCGGTACTGGTCCCATCTCTTCTTTGATCATCTCACCGAGAGATGCGCCGTTACGGCGAGAGGAGATAAACAGCACCATAAAGTCCTGTACCGCACCGGCCAGCACTACCCCCGCCAGCAGCCACAGCGTGCCAGGCAGGTAGCCCATCTGCGCGGCGAGAACCGGACCAACCAGCGGACCAGCACCGGCGATAGCGGCGAAGTGGTGACCAAACAACACGTAACGGTTGGTCGGAACATAGTTCAGACCGTCGTTGTTAATAACCGCAGGCGTCGCGCGCGTGGGGTCGAGTTTCATCACCTTCTGGGCGATGTACAGACTGTAGTAGCGATAAGCCACCAGATACACCGACACAGAGGCGACCACGATCCACAGGGCACTGACGTGCTCCCCCCGACGTAATGCAACTACCGCGAGGCAGAATGCACCGATGATTCCGAGAATCACCCAGGGTATGTGCTTGAATATCTTTTTAGTATCCATAGTAAAACCTGGCATGTATTGATTAATAGTTGGCCGAAGCCGTTCTAGGTTTGCGTTGCGTTTGAGGAGGTAAATTGACCGCTATCCTGCAGTGATGTTGCCAGAGTTACGCGCGCGTAAAGTAAGGTAAATAACTGAGTGGTTATTTTAGGGATGTAAGCGGTCAGGAATGGCGGTGAGCGGTTGGGCAAGAATTATTCGTCGGGTGGATATGTGATTGAGATCACAATAAAAATGCCCCTTCGATAATTAACCGAAGGGGCGTTCTTAGAAGAGAGTGTCTAATTCTGCCAGTACGTTGTAGTCGTCATCAGTCAATAACAACGTTTTCCATTTGTCGAAGGTCAGGCACGGATGCGATGTGCCAAACACCAGAATATCCCCCACTTGCACGTCGCTATTAGCTGACAGTTGCAACATGCAGTGCTGATCCATAATACCTGTACTGCGAATCGCCTGTGGATCAAATGCCAGTGATTTGCCGTTGCGGTAGTGGGCGACTGGTTGCGGCAGTCCGGCGTCGAAGGCGCAATCACGCTTACCAAAATTTACCACCGCACGATCAGCTTCCGGCACCGATTGCACCATGGCGACCAGTTCCAGCGCAGATGTGAGATCGCCTGCCAGATCGCAGGCCACAGGATCACGGGCAAGCAACTGTTGTTGTGCCGCGTCGTAGATCCCGGTGTCGTGAGTGATGTAGCAGCCAGGGCGAATAACAATGCGGCAGTTATCAGGCTTTTCTGCCGCCAGCCAGATATTGCACACCACGTCATACCAGACCGTGCCTGCTCCGGTGAGAATAAACTCGCCATCAACCAGACTTGCCATATCACAGGCCAGTTGTGCGGCATCCCGCAGCAGAGCTTCTACCTGCGGTTGTGGATCGTCACCGTGTAAAACGCCTTCATATAACTCAAGCCCCCGCAGGCGTAACCCCGGTAATTGGGCTGCCTGTTTAGCCAGTGTCAGTGCGGCATCCCTTGAGCGGCAACCACAGCGCCCGCCGGGGACACCCAACTCAATCATCACGTTCAGTGTCTGTTGCTGACTGGCAAAAAAGGCAGACAAAGCGCGGGCGTTCTCAATGCTGTCGATACAGCAGATAAAATCGACCGTCGGGTAATGTCGTTGCAACTGGGCAATCAACTGCATATTCGCCTTGCCGACCAGCTGGTTAACCATCAGCACTCGCTGAATACCGCTCGCCATTGCCGCACCAGCCTGCCATGCGCTACCGACACCTATTGCCCAGGCACCAGCCGCCTGCTGCGCCTGAAAAATCCACGGCGTCATGGTGGTTTTACCGTGCGGTGCCAGTGAAACGCCGCGCGCGTCAGCGTAGCGTTGCATCCACGTAATGTTGTTCTCCAGGGCCTGCTTTTTAATGATCGCGGCAGGTAAACAGACATCTTCGGCAAGGAGATTTGCGGGCATTTGCATCAGGGCAGATTTATGGGGAACCAGAGGTTCTGAGTGGTATTTCATAACATTTACCTTTTAAGTTTTTCACCGTATCGGATGTGAGTATCATTTGTAACTAAATGAAATATAAATATTTAGTTTATTTATCTTATTATTTATGAATAAAAGTATCATAAAATCATCTGGGTTTTGCGTAGTTTTCCACTGTTTTTCGTCCTTGTAAATGGTTAACTTGTCACCATTGCAGAAATGGAGTGACGAACATGCAGGTTGACTGGTTAATCAAAAATGTGACCGTTATCGACGGTAGCGGCGGCCCTGAATTTCGCGGTGACGTGGCAATAACAGGTGATCGGATTGTCGATATTGCCCCTGCGCTTAACGTTACGGCGCAGCAGGTCATTGACGGGGAAGGGCGGGTGCTGGCACCAGGGTTTATCGACGTTCATACCCATGACGATATCAACGTTATTCGCATCCCGGGATATCTGCCAAAGATCAGCCAGGGGATCACTACGGTGATTGTCGGTAACTGCGGGATTAGTGCGGCGTCGGCGAAAATGAAAGGTGAAGTTCCTGACCCGATGAATCTGTTGGGGGAAGCAGAGCACTTTATTTATCCTACCGTTGAAAGCTATGCCCAGGCAGTGGAAGCAGCCAGGCCGTCACTGAACGTTGGCACGCTGATTGGTCATACGGCGCTGCGTAATAACCATATGGACGACCTGTTTCGCCCGGCGACGGTGGATGAAATTGCCGCTATGCGTGCCGACTTACGTCTGGCGTTGAGTCAGGGGGCGCTGGGGTTAAGTTCCGGGCTGGCCTATGCAACGGCATTTCAGGCGACTACCGAAGAAGTCATGGCGCTGGCGGAAGAATTAGCCGGTGAGAAGGGCGTTTATACCACCCATCTGCGTTCTGAATTTGAACCGATTCTCGATGCCCTGGATGAGGCGTTTCGTATTGGGCGTCATGGCAAAGTGCCTGTCGTGGTTTCCCACCATAAATGCGCCGGGGCGAAAAACTGGGGGCGGACAAAAGAAACGTTGGCCTTTTTTGACCAAATGCGTCAACACCAGGAAATTGGCTGCGATGTCTACCCTTACTCAGCCAGCTCTTCAACGCTGGATCTCAAACAAGTCACCGACGAATTCGATATTGTGATCACCTGGTCACAAACACATCCGCAGCAGGCCGGGAAAACACTGGCGCAAATCGCCATCGACTGGCAGATGAGTATGCTGGAGGCCGCGAAGCTGCTAATGCCTGCCGGGGCTATCTATTACAACATGGACGAGCGCGACGTCCGCAGAGTGTTGAGTTATCCGGTCAGTATGATTGGCTCTGACGGACTGCCCAATGATCCCATGCCGCATCCGCGTTTATGGGGCACCTTCCCTCGCGTGCTGGGCCACTATTGCCGTGATGAAGGCTTATTCCCACTGACCACGGCTATCCACAAAATGACCGGGCTTTCTGCCAGCCGTTTTCGCCTGCCCCAGCGTGGACTGGTGAAAGTCGGTTATTTTGCGGACCTGGTGTTGTTCGATCCACAAACCATTCGTGATGTTGCCAGCTTTTCTGATCCCAAACGCCCGGCAGATGGCATTGAGGCGGTGATGGTGAACGGCGTTATGAGCTATGGTCGCGATAAACACATTACAGGCCGTGCGGGACGCTTCCTGCGCCGCCAGACCTCACATTAAGGAGTGAATATGAGTATTAAACGTTACGGTACGGAAGGTGGAACAGGCACTGGCGGGCAGCATTTGCCGTTTGCCAGGGCGGTTGAGGCGGGCGGCTGGCTGTACGTCTCCGGGCAAACACCCATGAAAAACGGTGAAGTGGTAGAAGGCGGAATCGTTGAACAGTCACGACTGGCGATTCAAAACTGTGTCGACATCATGACTGAAGCCGGTTATAGCCTGGCGGATGTGGTTCACGTGAAAGTGATCCTGACCGACGCCCGCTATTTCCAGTCATTTAATAAAGTATTCAGAGAATTTTTTGGCGAGAATCCACCTGCACGTATTTGTTGTGTGGCTGATCTGGTTGTCGATTGTAAAGTCGAAGTCGATGTGACCTGTTATAACGCGACCCGCTAATAAATTTAAGAATTAAAAAAACAGACCGCAATTGAGTGCTGAATACATTCAGCACTCCGGGAACTCTTACATTAATTTCTCTCTACTGGCAGGATGTGAATTATGAACAGTCATATCTTTTTAGTCGGCTTTATTATTTATGCCATCGCCATGATTTGGCTTGGTTGGTTTGTTTCTCGTAATCAGAAAAGCGGAGAAGATTTTCTGCTGGGCGGGCGTTCGCTGCCGCTGTTTCTGACGCTGGGGTCAACCGTTGCCACGATGGTTGGCACGGGTTCCAGTATGGGCGCAGTGGGCTTTGGCTACAGCAATGGCTGGGCCGGAATGCTTTATGGCGTCGGTGGGGCCGTAGGTATATTACTGGTGGCGTGGCTGTTTGCACCGGTACGTAAATTACGATTTATGACCATGAGTGAAGAAATATCTTATTATACTGGCGGCAGCCATTTAATTAAAAATATTGTCGGCCTGATGATATTTATTGCCTCTATTGGCTGGCTGGGGGCGCATATATTAGGTGGAAGTATGTATCTTGCCTGGGCAACAGGTATTGATCTTACGGTGGCAAAATTAATTATTGCCTTAGCTTTTGCGATTTACGTTATTATCGGCGGTTATTCGGCGGTAGTGTGGACAGATACTATTCAGGCCCTAATTCTGTTCTTTGGCTTTATATTAATGGCTATTCTTGCCGTTGTTCACGTTGGCGGCTGGAGTGCGATTGAGCAGGCGATGGACCCAAAAGCGATGAGCCTGTTTGCGATTGATAAAATGGGCGTGCTGCCTGCGCTTTCGCTGGCACTGGTTATTGGCGTAGGTGTGCTGGCAACACCGTCTTATCGCCAGCGTATTTACTCGGGTAAAGATGTTCCCTCTGTACGCCGTTCGTTTGTTATTACTGGGGTGTTATATCTGTTCTTCTCGATTTTGCCTGCCATTATCGGCATGGCGGCGTTCACCATGAACCCAAATCTGGAAAACAGCAACTACGCCTTCTTGTTCGCGACCAGTTTCTTACCTGCCATTCTTGGGCTGGTGGTGCTGATTGCCGGGCTTTCAGCCACCATGTCTTCCGCCAGCTCCGATGCCATCGCGGCGGTGGCGATTATGATGCGCGACGTCTACACCATGATTACCGGCAGAATGCCGCCGGAGGACAAGGCCATTACTTACTCACGCTGGATGTTGACCTTTGTTATTGGCCTGGCGCTGGTCTTTGCTCTGACCTCTAATGACATCATCAGCTACATTACCAAAATGATTTCGATGCTGATGTCCGGGCTGTTTATCTGCTCGATTCTCGGTCGCTTCTGGCTACGCTTTAACTGGCAGGGCGCGCTGGCGGCGTTAGTGAGCGGTATGGTGATGTCAATTGTGGTGCTGATGAATGCCGACTGGCTGGCTTACTGGGGTAACCCGTGTATTCCGTCAGTGCTGGGCAGCCTGGTCGCTGGCGTACTGGTGACGTTGGTAACGCCAGCAAGTCAGGTCAGCCGGGAAGAAGCTTTGGCGATTATCACCAATGAGCGTGAAAACCAGAGTGTCGTGATCACCAAACCTGAAGAAGCATAACCGACAATGCTAATCGCCAAGTGGCTGGCGGTTAGCGCCCCCACGGTGGCTGTCTAACACGAGTTTTATCCGCCGCAGGCGATCTTTCGCCTGCGCTTTATTTGCCATTGCCAGTTCTGTTGCCAGTACATCGACCATGGCTAACATCGCGTAGCGGGAAGGGGTGGGCTTAAAGATGTAATCACTTTCCTGAACCAGTAACGGCAATACCAGATCCACCTGTTCCGCCAGCGGTGTTTGTGCTGGCGTAATGGCAATAACACGCGCGCCATACTGACGGGCGATTGCCGCACTTTCGATGATTTCCGGTGTATAACCGCCCAGCGAAAGCACAATCACCACATCCTGCGGCATGACTGCCGAGCACATCATTCTCATCATCAGGGCATCATTCTGACTGACCACCGGTAGCCCCAGACGGAATAAACGGTACTGAATCTCCTGTGAACAGATAGTGGAACCGCCGCCAGTTCCTAACGCAAGAATTTGCCGCGCCTGACTTAACCAGCTTACAGCCTGGCTGATGGCATTCATATCCAGCGAACGACGATGCGTCTCCAGCACGCTAATAATCGCTTCGTAGATCCCCTGAACACCGTCAAGATCCGGTACATCGAGAATAAACCGCTGCCCGACAGCCAGTGACTGCGCCAGTTTGACTTTCAACTCGCGGACATCTTTGCACCCCAGTGCACGGGCAAAACGCGTCACCGACGCCTGACTGGTTTGCGTTAACCGTGCCAGCTCAGCAATTGGCAACTCTACTGCGGCAGAGACGTCATCAAGAATAAATTGTGCGATACGCTTTTCAGTGGCTGTTAACGCCATAAACCGTTCGGTAATGCAGGAGATGATATCGATGCTATAAGCCATAGGAGTATCACTGGTTCGAAGAAGATTGATACTTTGTACCATAAACTGCCGCTATAGAGTGTGACCCTCACAAAAAACGCAAGTTTGCTGCAACAAAAGCAGTGCCGACGCTTTTCCACAGCATAAAGTTTTCCACCACCAGGCCGACAACCAGTGTATCTGTCTAGTGGAAAGAGAAACCATGTTAAAACGTATCAAGATCGTGACCAGCTTACTGCTGGTTTTGGCCGTTTTTGGCCTTTTACAACTGACATCAGGCGGTCTGTTCTTTAATGCCTTAAAGAATGACAAAGAAAATTTCACTGTTTTACAAACCATTCGCCAGCAGCAATCCACGCTGAATGGCAGCTGGGTCGCGTTGTTGCAGACGCGTAACACCCTCAACCGCGCGGGTATCCGCTACATGATGGATCAGAATAATATTGGTAGCGGTTCAACCGTTGCTGAGCTGATGCAGAGTGCCAGTATTTCGCTGAAACAGGCGGAAAAAAACTGGGCGGATTACGAAGCGTTGCCGCGTGACCCGCGTCAGAGCACCGCCGCAGCGGCAGAGATCAAACGTAATTACGATATTTATCACAATGCGCTGGCGGAGCTGATCCAACTGTTAGGTGCAGGCAAAATCAACGAGTTCTTTGATCAGCCGACCCAGGGATATCAGGACGGTTTCGAGAAGCAGTATGTGGCTTACATGGAGCAAAACGATCGGCTCTATGATATCGCCGTCAGCGATAACAATGCCTCCTACAGCCAGGCGATGTGGATTCTGGTGGGCGTGATGATCGTCGTACTGGCGGTCATCTTCGCCGTCTGGTTCGGTATTAAAGCCTCGTTGGTAGCGCCAATGAATCGCCTGATTGACAGCATTCGTCATATTGCAGGCGGCGATCTGGTGAAACCGATTGAGGTGGATGGCTCTAATGAGATGGGGCAACTGGCTGAGAGTTTGCGCCATATGCAGGGAGAGCTGATGCGTACCGTCGGTGATGTGCGCAACGGGGCCAATGCCATCTATAGCGGTGCCAGCGAAATCGCTACCGGCAATAACGATCTCTCTTCGCGCACCGAGCAACAGGCCGCTTCGCTGGAAGAGACGGCAGCCAGCATGGAGCAACTGACCGCAACGGTGAAGCAGAACGCCGAAAATGCGCGCCAGGCCAGCCACCTGGCGTTAAGTGCTTCTGAAACGGCGCAACGCGGCGGCAAAGTGGTAGATAACGTGGTGCAGACTATGCGCGATATCTCCACCAGTTCGCAGAAAATCGCCGATATTATCAGCGTAATTGACGGCATTGCCTTCCAGACCAATATTCTCGCTTTGAACGCGGCGGTTGAAGCAGCGCGCGCGGGTGAGCAAGGGCGCGGTTTTGCGGTGGTCGCGGGTGAAGTGCGTAATCTGGCCCAGCGCAGCGCTCAGGCGGCTCGTGAAATTAAAAGCCTGATTGAAGACTCGGTGGGCAAAGTGGATGTTGGCTCTACGCTGGTCGAAAGCGCCGGGGAAACCATGGCAGAGATTGTCAGCGCTGTGACCCGCGTGACGGACATTATGGGCGAAATTGCTTCGGCTTCTGATGAGCAGAGCCGTGGTATCGATCAGGTTGGCTTAGCAGTAGCTGAGATGGACAGAGTAACCCAACAGAACGCTGCGCTGGTGGAAGAATCTGCCGCCGCCGCCGCCGCGCTGGAAGAGCAGGCCAGTCGCCTGACCGAAGCAGTGGCAGTGTTCCGGATTCAGCAACAGCAGCAACAGCAGCGTGAAGCATCGGCTGTGGCAAAAACCGTGACGCCAGTTGCGCCGCGTAAAATGGCCGTGGCAGATAGCGGGGAGAACTGGGAAACGTTTTAATCGCCATAAAAATGCCCGATAAGCAAAATGTTATCGGGCATAGGGAGATTAATCTTTACGCGGGTCGTTGATCGGCTGACGAACCAGGAAGATGTACGCCAGTGCCCCCGCTGCGGTGACGCAACCGCAGATGATTAGTGCCAGACGGAATGAGTGGGTGGTATCAACAATAAAACCAGTAATGATCGGCGCAAAAGAGGCGCAGATGAAGCTGGCAAAGTTCTGGATACTGCCCACCGACGCAGTCATGCGAGAAGCTACTGCGACGTGGATCAATCCCCAGCAGGATGTTCCGGCAAAGTGAATACAAAACAGTGCCATGCCAATCAGCAGAACCGCCGTCATGGATGTTGTCGCTTGCGGTACGACCAGCGTAAAGGCGGCAGAACAGAACATCCCGGCAATAATGCAGATCTTACGGCTTTTAATCGGAGCCATTCCCCCTTTGACCAGCCAGTCAGTAACGTAACCGTTGACCAGCATCCCGGCAGCCCCAAACAGGAAAGGGATAGCCGCCATCAACCCTGTGCTTTTTAAATCCAGGTTATAGGCTGTTTGCAGGTAACCAGGAAGCCAGGCCAGATACAGCCACGCAGTGTAGTTGATGCCACTGAATCCGAGCATCATTCCCCACATTGTGCGGTTACGGAACAGGCTGCGCCATTCGGCAAAACTGAGCGGATCTCGGCGGGCATTCACGCTACCAGCATTGAGGTAAGCTTGTTCAACGGCAGTCAGTTCTACGTGCTCGCGGTTGCGATAGAGCATATACCAGCCAATGGCGAGAAAAATCCCCAGCACACCAATGGTAATAAACATCCCACGCCAGCCCATCACCAGCATCATCGCCGCCAGAATCGGTGGGCTTACGGCAACGCCAATGGTAGAAGCTGCGTTGAAGAAGCCCATCGGGCGTCCGCGCTCTTTGATGTTGAACCAGTCGTTAATGACTTTTACACCGCATGGGTTCATCGGCGCTTCACCAATCCCCATACCGATACGCACCAACACGAACTGCGTAAAGCTGTGCACCATGCCAGACATTGCCTGGAACAGTGACCAGAAGAACATCCCGAGTCCCAGCATCAGGCGCGGGCCTTTACGATCCAATAGTGGGCCGCAAGGAAGTTGCGCAATCCCGTAAGCGAGTGAAAACACGGAGAGCAAAGCGCCAATTTCGGTGGCACTTAATCCCAATTCTTCACGAATCGTTAAATTTGCTACCGACAGCGAACTGCGATCGAGATAATTGATTACCGCCGCAAAAAATAATAACAACATGGCGGTGGTTTGAATACGTTTAATTCGGGTACTGCGTTGAACTAATCCATCTGGTGGCACGGGAATATCTGCCGACGAAGATGGAGTAAATGAAGAACGCGGATCGAGGGTGATATTTTCTTTTTCCACGCCGGACTCCTGTATTTATAATTTTAATTGTTTACGTAATTGTGCATTACGCAAGGTTGACATTAACGGCAGGTTAAAGTTTTAGGACTTTACTACCGCTCACAAAAACATTTTTAGTCGACTGATTGTGAGCATAGGTAAGCGGGAATTTCCCGGTATTTATCTTTTGATAAAACCGTGCACCCGCTAATAGTTTGCTGTTTTTAATCCGTACTTAATGAGCATAACGCGTGTTCTCATTAATGGATCGAATCATTGATTGTTTAGCTGAATTCAAATGGTTACGGAGCGCAAGGGTGGCATCCAGGTCACTGCGGCAAATCAGAGCGCTGAGAATGGTCATATGCTCATCGACGGCAATGATATTGCGCTGTTTAAGATCGCTTTCGTCCCATTGATAGTGAAAATGAAAGATGACTGAGATGATCTCAAGCGATTGATCAAAAAAGATATTGTCGGCAGCTGAAAGCAGTAAGGAGTGAAAATCTCTGTCAAGTTGCGAGAACATGCGGAAGCTATTGCCGATGTTGTCACGCAGTAGCCGATGACGTTCGAGCATGGTTTTCGCCTGCAGCCAGCGGGGATCGTGATCAGGCAGGTTGAGAAAGTGCTGAAGTGAATGTGTTTCGAGCATTTCGCGTAGCTCAAACAGCTGCTCAGCGTAGGATTGATCGAATTGCTTCATGCTCCACTGGCCGCGCTTTTCGCTTTGAATAAGATTATAACGGCCGAATTTTAAAAGATATTCTCTTACTACAACCGGGCTGACACCCGCGGCCCGCGCCAGTTGCAGTTCAGAAAAAGTTTCCCCAGGGCGTAACTGGCGCTGGTTTATCATCGTGAAAAAAGCCTGCTCAAACACTTTGTTTTGTTCACTCATTGAAGCGGTAGTACAGGCGAAACCGTCATCATGGTCAGGTTTACGCGCAATAACATAGTCGTTTCCAACCTGCGTTAAGACGCCGCATTCGCGTAAGTGGCTGAGAATATGACGCACTGTAGTGCGGCTGATGTTGTACATTTCCGCCAGCGCACTTTGCGATGGAAGTGGGGAAGGGATATGACCCCGCGCCATATCATCAATGACCTGGTTAATCACATTGTGGCGTAAATTTTGTGAACGACTCATATTTTCCTCCTTGTGAGTCCATTAAAACCCGATTTAAAACATTTTTATGCGTGTGTTTTCACAAAACAGATTTTCCGTTCCGCTGCCATTTTTCATTTTCATTGATATCTAAGGCAACAAAAAATGGAGAGCCGAATCATGTCTACGATGAATGTTTTAATTTGCCAGCAGCCGAAAGAATTAGTCTGGAAACAACGCGAGATACCTATTCCGGGTGACAATGAAGCATTAATAAAAATTAAGTCTGTCGGGATTTGCGGTACCGATATTCATGCCTGGGGTGGAAATCAACCATTTTTTAGTTATCCACGTGTTTTAGGCCATGAAATATGTGGGGAGATTGTTGGGCTGGGTAAAAATATTGCTGATCTTAAAAATGGTCAGCAAGTTGCTGTGATCCCTTATGTTGCCTGTCAGCAATGCCCTGCATGTAAAAGCGGTCGTACCAATTGCTGTGAAAAAATTTCAGTTATTGGCGTGCATCAGGATGGTGGTTTTAGTGAGTATTTGAGCGTGCCGGTGGCGAACATTTTGCCCGCAGACGGTATTGACCCGCAGGCGGCAGCATTGATTGAACCTTTCGCTATTAGCGCTCATGCGGTGCGTCGCGCAGCCATTGCTCCCGGCGAGCAGGTGCTGGTGGTCGGGGCGGGGCCAATCGGTCTGGGCGCGGCGGCAATCGCTAAAGCCGATGGCGCACAGGTGGTAGTGGCGGATACCAGTCCGGCGCGCCGTGAACATGTGGCAACGCGTCTGGAATTACCTGTACTGGACCCGTCAGCCGAAGATTTTGACGCGCAGCTGCGGGCGCAGTTTGGTGGTTCGCTGGCGCAGAAAGTGATCGACGCGACAGGTAATCAACATGCGATGAATAACACCGTAAATCTGATTCGTCACGGCGGCACGGTGGTATTTGTCGGTCTGTTTAAAGGTGAGTTGCAGTTCTCCGATCCGGAATTCCATAAAAAAGAAACGACGATGATGGGCAGCCGCAACGCCACGCCGGAAGATTTCGCTAAAGTCGGTCGACTGATGGCGGAAGGGAAAATCACTGCCGACATGATGTTAACCCATCGCTACCCGTTCGCCACGCTGGCAGAAACCTACGAGCGTAATGTGATTAACAATCGTGAGTTGATTAAGGGTGTAATTACTTTCTGATAAGGCGAGATTATTAAAGTTGCCATGCAGCGTCCGGGGAAGTGTTGGGCGCTGTTTTTTTTGTTTCTTAATAGTGTGTTGTAAGCCGGAGAAGGCGTGTAGGCCGCACCTGATGCGACCTACAAATCAGTCAGGAATTACCCTTCACGTTCTACCACTTTAATCTCCACCATGCCGATCCCGAGCTTACGCGGCGAGTGTCCGAGGATATTCCCTTCGTTGGTTGAGACAGGTTCCGGCGGCACAATTACCAGCGTGTCGGCATCGGTTGGGTTATCGAAATGCAGCGTGGTGGTGGTCACTTCATTGCCCAGCACAAGAGTTTGTTCTTCATTGCCTACGCGTACCGGAATAGGACGGCTGGCGTTATTGCCGTATGCTTTGGCGGTAATCACCAGGTCAAATTTCTTCGGCAGCGGATGCTTGTACTCGATTTTTACTTCATCGCCCAGCTGAGCGTTGGACCAGCGGCCCCACGACTCCGGACGAGAAATCCCGCTAAACTGTTTCACCTCTTCCGGCGCACCGGCGACGTTAAAGATGAAACTGTCGGCTTTGTAGCGAATATCGTTATCAACAATCTTCAGCGTATCGACATTGCCTTTGTAACGCGCCATGTCGATGACCGTATCTTTAAATGCCGTTTTGCCCTTCCATGTTGTTTTGTCAACATGCTGGACAATTTGCTGACCGCCAAGCTGCCCTTGCGAGACACACCAGTCGGTGGAAAGTGCCAGTTCCGGAGCCCAGAGTTGTGCCATCTTATAGCAACGGTCAACCCAGACGAAATTGTCGCGTGGAGCGAAATCGGCCAGCTGGAAACGCAGCGGTGCTGAGTATTCGCTTTCCGGCAGCGGTTCCACGCGTTTGTCTGAAACCCGCAACAGCAGCGGCAAACGGAAATGGCTACCCGAGAAGGCAATCATGTTTTTCTGCTGGTCGATGGTGAACTCTTTCATCTCTTTAGGAAATTTCCACAGGCGGATGATATCCGGCTTCCACGCCAATGTTTTCTCTTTGATATTGAGGAAGATTTCCGACATCGACTGCCCGGATAAACTGCTACGACCAAGTCCGAGATAGTTATCGCCACCGAGAATGTCCAGCACCGTCGCGCCGTTATCCATCGTGTTACGCTTCACCGCCAGCGTCTCTTGCTGCGGCTTGTCGCCACGGATGACAAAAAACAGGTTATTGCGATCCTGTTTATTGAGGTATTTCCACGCCGTGTTGTTCATCGCTAAATGGTCAGAAGAGACGACGATGACGGTATCTTTAAACCACGGTGACGCTTTGATTTTGTTGATAAACGTCGCGATGTTCTCCTGGCTGCAACTTACCGCGCTGAATGACTGATTCGGCTTACCGTCAAAATCATATTTTTTGCGGTTACAGGTGCGCGAGATAAAACCATCCGGGTGATGGGTATCGACCGTCAGGGTAAACAGTGAGAATCGCTGACCTGAGCGGGAAAGCTCTTCAAACTTTTTCCACGCTTCGTCGAGAACGGTATCGTCGTAGAATCCCCAGTCGTTGCGATAGTGCGGGTCGGCCACCACGCTTTTCAGCTCTTCTGAGCCGTATAAGTGGTCGAAGCCGTGCGATTTCAGGAACACATCTTTACCGGCAAAACGCAGATTCGCGCCCTGCACGAAATAGTTCTGATAACCCGAGTTTTTCAGAATATCGCCCAGACAGATGTTCTGCGGGAAGAAGCTGGAGACAGAGGCGGAGGCGTTGCCTTCAAAGGGGGCAAACAGCGGTATGCCGCACTGAGAAGCCACCATGCCCGCAATCGTGTAATCCGTTCCTGGCAGCTGCTGCGTGTGGCTGAAATCCAGGCCTTCATTTTTCAACGCGCCCAGTTCAGGCGTGAGATCCGGGAAAGCTTCGTTATCAAAATAGGTTCGCTCGAGACTTTCGCCGTAGATATAAACCAGGTTGAGTTTCGGGTCAGGGATAGTTTTCGACGGCTCTTTATAATAAGCCGCAAAGTCCGGGTCGCCGTCGCGTGACTGGGATTTCACCAGTTCCGTTATCTGACGAAATGCCGGGCTGGCATCCACTGAACCCAGCGCCAGTAAGAGTGCCAGCAGGCTGTAACCAAAATGGTGCGGATGATGACGACGACGGCGCAGGATCCAGCCCAGCGCACCGAACACCGCTGTCAGCCCCAGCACAATGCCGATACCCGGCAGAATGTATTTGCTGACGCCAGCACCGGTCAGGCTGTTGGTTAAGGTATAGAGAACCGCGTCGTTAATACCATCGCCAGTAAAATAGTCGCTGGCAAACAGGGTGATATTTAAAACGACAAATAGCCCCAGCACCGTTAACGTGGCTGCAAACCACCAGGTGTTACGTCCCGCTTTCCATGCGTAAATCAGCACAGAGGCGAGAAAAAGGGCGAAAGAGAGTAGTTCTGACAACGGGCGATCCTCACTAAACCGGGCCGTTTAGCCAACGTTTAAGCTTTTTGAAAAGCACAATGTAATGGCGTCGCCATATTGCTGCAATTCTAGTGTCAAAAAAATGCGATGTTGTTAGGAATTAGTTTATAAACAGACTTTTTTGATTACGGTCGCTTCCCGTGTAACAGGGGTAAAACCGTCCAGGAGCAGGGAAAAGGGCAGGAGAGAGCCGCGTCAGCCGGGTAACAGCTAAAACGCGGCGTTTCGCGGTTCAGGAAATGAAGTTCAGCCCCTGCTTTAACACCAGATCGCAGGCTTTGGTTTTCACCTTTTCTGCCAGCGGAGTCGTTCCAATATTATCCAGATTGAGTTGCTGACCATCTTTGGTTTTCAGCAAACCCTGAATGCCATCCAGATAGTTGGTGTCTTCTTTTTGCTCTTCACTGTTCAGGCCCAGTTTTTCCAGTACCTGATTCTTGATGTTTTCGGCATCGGTTACCGAAGCCAACTTCTGCTTCGCGCAGTATTGCAGTATGCCTGCGGCATTGTTCATGTTATCTGCGCTTAAGGCCTGGTTCCCGCTGCTAAGCAAGCTAGTTAATGACGCGAGCGACCAACCGCCTTCCTGTGTCGTGCTGTTTTGGTTGCCAAGTTCGCTGGCTGCGCTGGAGAGCGCATCTTTCCAGGACGCAGCATGCACCCCGGTGGAAATTAATGCGCTGGCGGCAATGGCACAGCACAGAAGATGTTTAACAGTTTTCATCATCATTACTCAAGGTGGAATTGTGTCGCAGTATACCGCCAGAAACGGGGATTAATACTCTTTACCCGTTACCCGGCTACGGTAGCTATCCCAGTTGAAGATCACCCACAAACTGTTACCCAGGCGCATACGGTCCATCACGCGTTCGCCCAGCAACTTGGTCATCTCTTCCATATTACTGTTGGTCAGCATCCCGGTTGGGCGTTTGGAAGAAGAGCGGCGATCGACGATCTGGTTGATGATCACTTTTTCGTATTTCGATTCGGTCTGCACGCCGATCTCATCGATCACCAGCAGATCAACGTTGCTCAGATCGTTAAGCAGTTGTTCTTCGCTGGTACCACTATTCCTGAAGGTATCTTTCATCGCCGACATAATATCGGCCACGGTGATGATCAATACGGATTTACCGCGTAGCAGCAGCTCGTTGCAGATTGCCGCCGCCAGATGGTTTTTGCCGGTTCCGGGCTTGCCAGAAAAGATGAAGCTGGCGATGTTGCCGTCAAACTCTTCGACATACTGGCGCGCTTTGCTTAACGCATTCATCTGCCCTTCACACTCAACGCGATAGTTCTCAAAGGAGCAGTTCTGATGCAGTGGACGAATACCGGAGCGGTTAAAGGTGCGCTGCATTTTCATCGCCCGATTTTCACGTTCGAGAGCGGCGGAGCGGATCGCTCCTTGTTCTTTCTGCCAGGCCAGTAGTTCTTCACCCGTTTTGAACGCAGGTTTGATATGGGCAGGCATCATTTTTTGCAGGCGTTGCATCAGGTCGCCAACGTTTTTCATCGTTACCCTCTGAATCCTGGTGGAATTTGGCTGTCAGGTTCACTGACCGTATTCACATCTCGTTTCGGCAGTCCGCCGTTGCTGGCACGACCGATTTGCAGGCTGCGCGCCAGTTTTTGTTGCCACTGCACATGGTGAAAGACTTTACCTTCCGCCTGCCAGTAGGCAATGAATGAGGCCAGTTCTTCGGTGGTCACCGGCTCTCTTAGTGCCACGCCCCATAGCGCCGCCAGGCGGATAAAGTCGGCATCGGGTTGCCAGTCCGGATACATGGCAAATTTCCCCATGGGTACAGCAACGGGAGCGGCTTGCGGTTCCTGATAGAGTTGATCGTCCAGAGCGACATCGCTTCCCGGACGCGCCAGCTTTTCTTCCAGCGCCAGCAGTTCAGCCAGGCGTGCAGGCGTGACGGCATAAAACGCCGGGGCATTGTTAGCAAATACGGCAACCACACCGCCTTCAGCTTTTGCCAGAACGGTTTGGTGATCGTGTACCAGGGCGTCAATACCAACGACGTCCGGGGTCAAAACTCTGGAAGACATACTGTTTCTCAAATATGGAACGATGAACGAGAAGGGAGATAACTTTTATAGTAACACACGGAGGAGAGGAGGCTGTCTCTCATCCGCGTGCTTTAAGTGAGGCAATTTTATACGCGAGGGCGCTTGCGGTACAACCATAATCCAGGAATGGAAAGACCGATGGATAACGCACCAACAATCGATGAAGCTGTAAGAAAGTTGGTTAACAGGGTAATCATCAACGGTTCGCTGTAACCTAGCTGGCTGATTTTTACCGCCGAAATCATTGCGGTATAAGCTGATATGCCAGGGAACATAGGGATAACAGCCGCTACGGTAAACACTTTCGGATGTGCCAGATACCAGCGCGACCATTGAATACCAATGGTGCCGACCAGCATAGAAGCCATAAAAGTTGACCACTCAATATTCAACCCGCTGGTCATTAAGATCATTCGGGAACCATGACCTATCGAGCCAAGCAGCGCACACCAGCGTAACGCCCGCACGGGAACGTTGAACACCATCGCAAAGCCGACCGCAGGAATGGCGGCGAGGATCATATCCTGCGCCAACGCTAACAGAAATTCGATCACACCCATCCGCGTAGCCCCCAAATCGTCAGTGCCATTACTACGCCGACACAGGTAGCCAGTGTCAGCAGACTGGCGATCGCCCAGCGTGCCAGTCCGGTATTGATGTGGCCTTTAAACATATCGGCGACGGCATTTATCAACGGAAAGCCCGGCACCAGCAGCAGAACGCTGGCGGCCATCGCAATGGTGGGGGTATTGCTGAAAGTGGGAAGTTGCAAAAGCAATCCGGAAATGGTGGTGGCGGCGAAAGCGGTGAGGCAAAAGTTGATCTGTGGATGAAGATGACGTTGTGCCAGTAGCTGGCGGATATACATCGCGGCCGTACTGGCAAAGAAGGTGATGACGGCACCATCCCAGCCACCTTTATTGAGTTTACAGAAACAGGCGCAGGAAAGGCCAACCATTAAGGCTACCAGCCATCTTGGGTAACGTAATGGCTGAATTTGGCTAAATCGTTTCTCTACGCCTTTGTAATCCAGCAGATGGTGCTCCGCCAGAATCACAATGTGCTGGACTTCAGTCACCACATGCATATTAATGCCGCGATCGTGATTTTTACGTGTAGATGTCAGGCATTGCCCATCTTTAATAGTTGTCAGCACTATGGCGTTCGAAGAGATAGAACTTTCGACGCTGTCCATTCCCAACGCCCGACCCAGTCGTGAGGAAAGCTCATCAACCAACGCGCTTTCCGCACCATGTTGCAAAAGAAATAATCCACACTGGATACAAAGCCGTGTTACGGCTCGCTGTTGCTCAGTTTGCATAACTCGCCCTTTGTCATAGACGCGCTGCGTATTGTTCAAATTATGAGAATCCATTTGTATCATGAAGCGCGGTTGTTTTGCGGCAGGTTAAGATCAAAATTGCGCTGATTAATCCTGGTTATCGGGAGAAGCTCGGTGTTAAAAAGCGAATTATCTCTCGCCGCAAACAAATTATCGCATGAATATTATCACTATAATGAATTTATTGTTTAGCCCTTACGAATCAGGATAAAAGATAACTGGGCGCGTTTTTTAATTTTAACAAGTTAAAACTATCAGATTTTATTGAATAAATATTGATTGTGTGATTTTGCATTCTGCGGGAAGGGATATCAGTTAATTATAAATTAAGTGAATGAGAATTCTGTTTTTCATTAAGTATTTCTAACAACTTAATGTAGATATTTTAAATGTCTCCAGGCTATTTCACCAGGTTATCATTTGATGCTAACCTTCTGACACATGCAGTGGAGTTGTTGTGCAGCAGGAGTATGCTGATATGAAAGTGAATGCTAAGGATAATTTATTCGCTTAATCTATTAATTTGCTGGAAACATTTAAGGAATGAATATCCTGAATAGACCATCATGATTTTTAGACAGTGGATGTGGAGGAAATATGTTGCCAGGATGCTGCAAAAATGGAATTGTTATCAGTAAAATACCTGTCATGCAAGCAGGGTTAAAAGAGGTCATGAGGACTCACTTCCCTGAATATGAAATAATATCCAGCGCCTCTGCGGAGGACCTTACTTTATTACAATTACGTCGTTCCGGATTAGTCATTGCTGATTTAGCCGGTGAAAGTGAAGATCCACGTTCTGTTTGTGAACATTATTATTCTTTAATCTCGCAATATCGGGAAATTCACTGGGTTTTCATGGTGTCACGCTCCTGGTATTCCCAGGCAGTAGAACTGCTTATGTGCCCTACGGCGACGTTATTGTCTGATGTTGAACCCATTGAGAATCTGGTCAAGACCGTACGTTCCGGCAATACGCACGCAGAGCGTATCAGCGCCATGCTGACCTCTCCGGCAATGACTGAAACTCATGATTTTAGCTATCGCTCCGTCATTCTCACTCTTTCAGAGCGCAAAGTGCTGCGGCTATTAGGTAAAGGATGGGGCATCAACCAGATAGCTTCATTGCTTAAGAAAAGTAATAAAACTATCAGCGCCCAAAAAAACAGTGCGATGCGTCGACTGGCAATTCACAGCAACGCTGAAATGTATGCATGGATAAATAGCGCGCAGGGTGCAAGAGAACTTAACTTGCCTTCTGTTTATGGAGATGCCGCAGAATGGAACACAGCCGAATTAAGAAGAGAAATGTCGCACTCATAGAAAAATGCGTCATGAGCAGTATCGGTATTGAGAGTTTATTCAGAAAGTTTGCGGGTAACCCTTATAAGCTCCATACCTATACCAGTCAGGAGTCATTTCAGGATGCCATGTCGCGGATCTCGTTTGCGGCGGTCATTTTTTCTTTTTCTGCCATGAGAAGTGCGCGCAGAGAGGGATTATCCTGCCTGACTGAACTGGCGATTAAGTTTCCGCGTACCCGGCGTTTAGTTATTGCGGATGATGATATTGAAGCTCGGCTGATTGGTTCATTGTCGCCATCACCGCTGGACGGTGTATTAAGTAAAGCGTCAACGCTGGAGATTTTTCATCAGGAACTCTTTTTGTCATTAAATGGTGTACGTCAGGCGACAGATCGACTGAACAATCAGTGGTACATTAACCAAAGCCGGACGTTAAGCCCGACGGAGAGAGAAATATTGCGCTTTATGTCGCGTGGCTACTCAATGACACAAATTGCCGAGCAGCTTAAACGCAATATCAAAACGATCCGTGCACATAAATTTAATGTGATGTCGAAACTGGGCGTCAGTTCTGATGCAGGGTTGTTGGAGGCCGCAGACATTCTGTTATGTATGCGTCATTGCGAAGCAAGTAACGTGTTGCACCCCTATTAATACGCTTAATGCCGGGTTTACTTCCCCGGCAAATTTTTCTATTTCAGCGTACAGTCACCACATTGCTGCACATCCGGCAAGCGATAACGCTGGCAGCAAGTGCGGCGCACCAGCAGGCCGTCGCGCAGCACCACGGTACGCCAGAGTGGATTATCTTCACCGTTCGTGAGCATTTTCTCAAAAAAGAGGGCATGGCGCAGCGATTCAACCGTCGCCTCGCCAAGCAGCTGCTTCATCTCAGTGAGATACCAGTTGATCAAATAACCGGTATTACTCCAGATAAGTTTGCCGTTGATCTCTCCCGTCGCTTCTAATGCCTGCACAACCGGAACCAGCGCCTGGCTGATTAACGTTTCCATTCGCTGCTGCGGCGAATGTGGTGTTGCGTTTTTATCTTCACACACATCGACCCAGAAACAGGCGGCGCGTCCGGTTTCGTGAAACTCAACGTGGAAATGTTCCGGTGACACATCTAATGCTTTTTCCTGCGTCAGCAGCGCCAACATTAATGGTGGCACCATCAGGCCGATATACCATTGCGCCCACAGTGAGATCAGCGGTTTGTTTTCGCGGATAATCAAAGGTTGATTGCGGTAGATATGATCGGAATAGACCGCGAGTAGAGAACTTAGTGCATTCGGTGATGACCATTGCGCCAGCGTCATGGCGTTAAGCGGAGCGGGTTCATCCAGGCGGATAAACTCAAGCAAATGTTCACGATGTTCGGCGATCGTCGCCCGTACGGCTTGTGCAAGCCCAGCATCCTGCGGCTGGAGATGCGTTCGCCAGATAACATCTTCATAGAGCGGTGCGGAACGATAGGCCATAATCGGGATAGTAATCTAAATGATAATGATTGCTAATCCTAGCGATAGGTTTACCCGATAGCAAGGGATTTCTCTAGCTTGCAAATGATAAAAATTATCATATGATATTAGTTATCATTATCAATGAAAGAGATGAAACCATGTTGCAACGTACGCTGGGCAGTGGCTGGGGAGTGTTGCTGCCGGGATTGCTGATTGCAGGGCTGATGTATGCGGATTTATCGCCGGATCAATGGCGGATTATCATTCTGATGGGATTAGTATTGACGCCGGTGATGCTGTATCACAAACAGTTGCGGCATTACGTTTTGCTGCCATCGTGCCTGGCGCTTATTGCTGGCATCATGCTGATGATAATGAATTTGAAGCAGGGATGATAAAACAGGGAAGCAACAAGAAAGGAAGTAAAGATAATTGGTGCGAGGGGGGGGACTTGAACCCCCACGTCCGTAAGGACACTAACACCTGAAGCTAGCGCGTCTACCAATTCCGCCACCTTCGCACAGTCATCTTACTTTTTTTGATATCGCCTCGTTTGGTGCGAGGGGGGGGACTTGAACCCCCACGTCCGTAAGAACACTAACACCTGAAGCTAGCGCGTCTACCAATTCCGCCACCTTCGCCCAGTGCGAGCAATATCAACGTGGTTTTTGGTGCGAGGGGGGGGACTTGAACCCCCACGTCCGTAAGGACACTAACACCTGAAGCTAGCGCGTCTACCAATTCCGCCACCTTCGCATACCATCAATTCTTAAAAAGAATTGCTACCACGGAGGCGCATTCTAGTGGTTTTCAGCTTTTCGTCAATAGTTAATTATCGCCGGAGGTGTAATTGCTGGAAAAATGTCCATCAGCGGATTGTGGATAAATCGTTTGTCGGTCAGAGAAGGCGTGTACGCCGCATCCGACACGGTATGCGGCGACAGATATCAGATACTCAACCTTTCTTCGCCTGGCGGGTCATAATGGCGCGATACACCTTGAAGCGCCCGGTTTGCGCGATCACTTCGTGGAAGCCAAATGTCTCATCCAGCACGTCCGGGTAAGGCAGGAAGGCGTTCGCTACAATTCGCAGCTCGCCGCCGCTATTAAGATGACGCACCGCGCCGCGAATCAGCGTTTGCGCCGCATCGAGGCTGGTTTGCATCCCATCGTGGAACGGCGGGTTGGAGATGATCATATCAAAACGACCTTTCACCTCGGAAAAGACGTTGCTGGCAAAGACTTCACCTTCAACGCCGTTGGCGGCAAGTGTTGCGCGGCTGGCTTCTACCGCTGGCGCAGAGACATCGCACAGAGTGAGACGAATTTTCGGCGAATGGCGCGCAAAGGCAACCGAAAGTACGCCCGCGCCACAGCCGACATCCAGCACTTTACCTTTCGTGTGCGGGGTTAACGTCGAGAGCAGCAACTGGCTACCGACATCCAGACCGTCGCGGCTAAACACGCCAGGCAGCGTTTTGACCGTCAGGCCATCGACGTTATATTCGCCCCAGAATTTATTGGCATCAAATACCGGCTGTTTTTCCAGACGACCAAAATAGAGGCCACAGCGACGGGCGCTGTCCACCTTATTCAACGGTGCATAATCTGCAAGCATCTGCTCGGCGCTGCGCACGCCGCTGCGGTTCTCGCCAACGACAAAAATATCCGTGCCCACTGGCAGCAGAGAAAGTAAATTCATCAACTGGAACTGGGCTTCCGGTTTGTTCTTCGGCCAGTAGTAAATCAGCGTATCGCAATCTGCGACATCATTCGCCGTGGCGACCAGACTAAAACGGGCGTTATCCCCCATCTGGCGGCTTAACACCTGCCAGTGGTGGAATTGCTGGGTATGAGCACGGCTGGCCGCGGTATCTAAACGCGCGGGCAGGTCATCCTGTAAGTCTCCGGCAAACAGAATACGGCTTTGTTCGAAATCATCACTGTGACGCAGCAAGACTTCACTTGCCGGGGTAAATGCAGACATGGAATGCTCCTCAATTGATACTGGCGGCGATTATAGCCATATGTTGGCGCGGTATCGACGAATTTGCTATATTTGCGCCCCTGACAACAGGAGCGATTCGCTATGACATCCCGACGAGACTGGCAGTTACAGCAGCTGGGCATTACCCAGTGGTCGCTGCGTCGCCCTGGCGCGTTGCAGGGGGAGATTGCCATTGCGATCCCGGCACACGTCCGTCTGGTGATGGTGGCAAACGATCTTCCCGCCCTGACCGATCCTTTAGTGAGCGATGTTCTGCGTGCATTAACCGTCAGCCCCGACCAGGTGCTGCAACTGACGCCAGAAAAAATCGCGATGCTGCCGCAAGGCAGTCGCTGCAACAGCTGGCGGTTGGGGACTGATGAACCGCTATCACTGGAAGGCGCTCAGGTGGCATCACCGGCGCTCACCGAATTACGGGCAAACCCAACGGCACGCGCCGCGTTATGGCAACAAATTTGCACATATGAACACGATTTCTTCCCTCGAAACGACTGATTTACCAGCGGCTTTCCACATTGAACAACGCGCCCACGCCTTTCCGTGGAGTGAAAAAACCTTTGCCAGTAATCAGGGCGAGCGTTATCTCAACTTTCAGTTAACGCAAAACGGCAAAATGGCGGCGTTTGCGATTACGCAAGTGGTGCTGGATGAAGCTACATTGTTCAATATTGCGGTCGATCCCGACTATCAGCGTCAGGGGCTGGGAAGGGCGCTGCTGGAACATCTGATCGACGAACTGGAAAAACGCGGCGTGGCGACACTATGGCTGGAAGTCCGTGCCTCAAACGCTGCCGCCATTGCCCTGTACGAAAGTTTAGGCTTTAACGAGGCGACGATTCGCCGCAATTACTACCCCACCAAGGACGGTCGCGAAGACGCCATCATCATGGCGTTGCCAATCAGTATGTAAGACAAGGTGGAATAATGAAGTGGGACTGGATTTTCTTTGATGCCGATGAAACGCTGTTTACCTTTGACTCGTTCACCGGACTGCAGCGGATGTTTCTTGATTACAGCGTCACTTTTACCGCTGAAGATTTTCAGGACTATCAGGCCGTTAACAAGCCCCTGTGGGTAGATTATCAAAACGGCGCGATCACTTCATTACAGCTTCAGCACGGGCGTTTTGAGAGCTGGGCCGAACGGCTGAACGTCGAGCCAGGTAAACTCAACGAGGCCTTCATTAATGCCATGGCGGAAATTTGCACACCGCTGCCGGGCGCGGTTTCCCTGCTTAATGCCATTCGCGGCAACGCCAAAATCGGCATCATCACCAACGGCTTTAGCGCCTTGCAGCAAGTGCGTCTGGAACGCACGGGCCTGCGTGATTATTTCGATTTGCTGGTGATTTCCGAAGAAGTTGGCGTTGCCAAACCGAATAAGAAAATTTTCGATTATGCGCTGGAACAGGCGGGCAATCCTGACCGTTCACGCGTGCTGATGGTTGGCGACACTGCCGAGTCCGATATTCTCGGTGGCATCAACGCCGGGCTTGCGACCTGCTGGCTGAATGCGCACAATCGCGAGCAACCAGAAGGCATCGCGCCCACCTGGACCGTTTCTTCGTTGCACGAACTGGAGCAGCTCCTGTGTAAACACTGATTGCCTCCCCCCCGTTGATGGGTAAAATAGCCGCAATTTTTCGTTTTCAACAAGCGCGGCGCGATGCCGCTTACTCAAGAAGAAAGAATTATGACGTTGTCTCCTTATTTGCAAGAGGTGGCGAAGCGCCGCACTTTTGCCATTATTTCTCACCCCAATAATTAAGTCTAAATTAAAGCTCTTTTACTTTTTCAAAGTCCTTTCAGTTAATTGATGTTTGGTTTTATAAGTCATTTGAATACAGTTAGTTATGTGGCTTCTTTAATTGAAAATTCTTTCATGTAACTTTAAATCGATCAGGTTGCTTTCATCAAAAATCTGTACATATGTTTGTACATAATGTACAAAGCAGTAGAGGTGTTTTGCGATTTGTACAAGGTGAGTAATGGCGCTGTCTGATGCGTGGTTGCGTTCAGTCGTTGGAAAGGAACGTGATAAGGTTTTGGTTAAATCCGATCGTGATGGTCTGTCTGTCAGAGTATCACCGAAAGGTCGCGTAGTGTTCCAATATCGTTATCAATGGGCAGGGAAAGGTGAGCGCCTTGATATCGGAACTTACCCGGCAACTGGATTAAAAGAGGCCAGAGAAGAAGTTATCCGTCTCCGTGGTGAACTCGAGTCAAACCGCAATCCACGATTAGTCAAGCAGGCTGAAAAACGAAAAGCTACTGAAGCCATGACGGTAGAGTCTGTGATCCGTGCCTGGTATGAAGCATATTGTGTAAAAAATAAAAAAGGTTCTGAACAGATACTCCGCTCGTTTGAGCTGCACCTGTTCTCTAAAATCGGGAATATCCCTCACGATGCAGCTACATTGCATGATTGGTTAGAAGTCCTAGAGCCTCTTAGCACCAAGACTCCAGCAATAGTAGACCGATTGCTAATTAACGCAAAGCAGGCTCATGTCTGGGCGTATAAGAGAAAGCTCATTGAAACTCGCCCACTGTCGGATATCACGGGTAAAGATATGGATATCCGTAAAGGTCAGAAAAAACGGTTTCTGACACATGATGAAATTAGCATCCTTTATGCTGCGATCGATGGTTCTCGAATGGTTCCTAAATACCGAGCCTTCATTAAACTATTGCTGCATTTTGGTTGCCGTAGTTCAGAGCTAATTACTGCTAGGGTGGATGATTTTGATTTCATAAATAAGGTATGGACTGTACCACCAGAACGACATAAGACTGGGGACATAACAGGCGAACCGCTAAAGCGGCCCATTATTGAACCGGTTGAAGAGCTTATAAAATACGTTATCTCTATGAACAACGGTTCCGATATGCTTTTTACTAAGGAAGGAAGCAGGGAGCCAGTTGGTCGGACATCATTGCAGTCGCTGCCTTACAATTTAATGCAGTTCGCATGGCGACGTTTGGGGTATCAATTTCCTCATTGGTCTCTTCATGATTTGAGACGAACAGCACGAACAAACTTTTCTGATCTTACTGCGCCTCATATTGCTGAAATAATGCTCGGTCATAAACTGCCAGGGGTATGGCAAGTTTATGATAAGAGCGATTATCTAGAAGAACAGCGTAAAGCCTATCAGGCATGGTGGGATAGGGTTGATTCGATTCTTACTTACACTAATTTAGGTTCCAACAGACAGCCTATTGAATAATGAATAGACATACAGAGTAAGAAAATAGTAATGATTCTTGGATTATAATTAACTGATTGCTGATATTTCGATTTGCCGATTTATGAAGAGACGGTCATTATACTTATAAAAACACCACTCCTTATCCTTACAGAAATAAGGAGTGGAAACAGTTATGGCTGAGACTCTGGTTTAGCAATCTCGTTTATAAATTTCTTAGCTACAACAGTCTCATACTTTCTATAATCATCAAGATATTGAACATCTATATGATTTTTGTAGCGAGCATTAAATTTATTTGCAGCCCCTGTTTTATCATCTTTACGTTCATCCGTTGGTCTGAAAAATTTATGGTAGCGGCGGGGTGATACCCCCTCAAAATCACAAAATATTACTTTGGAAGATTCTTCGTTCTTTGTTATTGCATCATTATGCAGATCAAGAGCAAGGCTTTTATCAAATGGCTCTATATATACTACTTTTTTTATTCCAGATGCGACAATATGCCTTGCACAGTTGTGGCAGGGATAGGTTGTCGTAAAAAGAATTTTATCTTTAGTATCGCCGTTTTGTTTTCTAGCCATTGATGTAATGACGTCCATTTCAGCATGAATTGATCTGGAGTACTCCATTACACTTGATATTTTGCTGTCTTTGTAAATGCCTTCTGCAATATTATCTAATTTGTTTAGAAGTCGTGTTATATTAATATCGGCAACAGTTTGTCCTGCGGAAATACCTAATACACTTCTTACTTCGGTTGATAATATGCTTTTTATACGGTCTTTAATTTTTAGCTTGTTTGCATCATTATAACACTTACCACTTTTGTGAACGCATCGATGATCGTTATCAAAATCATCACTGCTATACAACCCGCCACCAGCTTTAGGTACGTCGTTCTTACCCACGGCAAGCAAATTCCCTTCATCATCAAACAGTGCAGCCCCTACTTGACGTGATAAACAAGCTGATTGTAATGATGTTGAAAAGGCAGCATACATACCTTTCTCGTTAAAAGTTGGTGTTAAACCATTTTTGCCATGAATAAGACCGAAAAACCGATCAATCTTCTTCTTTAATTCACTTTTTTGGCTGAAGTTATTTTTAATAAAAAAATCTGAATCAAGAATGGTTTCCCCGGTTCTTTGTCCATACGGATCAGAGGATTTATTATCAATATTGATAATTAAATGAAGGTCGTCCTTTGCCGATTCGTCAGCAATGAGATTCGGAATTCGGTAATCTAAATCGCGCAAAACTCCTAACAAATAGAAATTATGCTGATATATAACTCTGAATAACTCTATTTCTTCCGGCCTTTTGAATTGATCAATGATGAAGACAGTACCTTTATATTCATCATTATTATAATCAATATTCTTTTTCGCTGTTGCGATTGCTGCAATAGCAGCTTCTGCAAGCAACTCATTTTTTTCGTAATGTTTACGAAGTTTATTGGCAATATCCTGGAGTTTTAAATGTCTATTAACTTGTGTGCTTTCGGATACCTTCAGTGCTGCTGGCTCAAAATATAATGGGTCTTCCATAAGCGCACTTATGCGGATGTGTACAACATTATACCCCCATTCTTTGGATATCTCTTCGATAATTTTGTTTATCGTTCTCATGCCACATCCAACATATCCACACAATCCAAGATAAATATCTTTTGATTGTCGTGAATTCACAATCTCAAGTGATGATGCCGATGTTGAGCCTTTTTTTTCATTCAGCTTTTGTGGAGTTTTTTTTGCTGCTTCAGCCATTGCTAATTACCTAGTCGAAAACTATATCAGTATTTAATATTTCAAAAAATGCATCAAGAATTTCTTTATTTTTCTTTTTACTTTCAAATGAAATGACATTATCTTGATTAAATGTTGTTAATTCAATGCAGATAGAATCAACCTGATCATTGGCGGCGATGCTCGATTCTATTTCATTAAATGCTATTACATTCATTTATCTTATCCAAACATAATAAAAAACCATATGGCCTTTAGTGTACAACAAAACCATACTCTTTCCCCTCATTTTAGAGGGGGAAGTGTGGTCCACATCATGTTTTTTCCCACCCATGAAAATGTTCACCTAGGCTGGTGAGGCATTTTATGTACATCAACTCTTTGAGTTGAATCATTATTTTAGTATTTTTTCTATCATTGTGTAAATGTCTTCGTTTCAATACATCATGCTTGGGGAGCGGTCCCCGTTTCCTGATAATTAATGCTTGTGGATAGCAACGTCCGTGCCTGTATCGCTCAGACAGACGCTTACCGTGCCATAGACGTGTCTGTTCACATACGTCATTCAATAACTCCTGCAAACCTGTAAATCTTGCGTGAAGCCCATTTATTTGGGCATGATTTAATATCAGGATCTGGAAAATCAGGCCTGTACTTCTGGCCAGTTCTCCGGTTTACGCTGTTCCAGCGAAGAACTGTCGATACTGAAACGCCACAGAAGTCGGCGACTTGTTTAGTTGTCATTAAGTTGTTCATTACTTCACCTCCTGCGGCGGTTCCGGTAGCGGCATCCAGTGGGTTACTTTCGATGCCGGTTCTTCTCCATTGTCAGTAACTGCCCACCATTTGTTTCTCGAACAATCATAATACCCTTCGAAGGTATCGCACTCAGTCCAGCCGTAAGACTTACCCCAACACCAAACATACTGTTTATCGTTCGGCATTCGCTCACTACAGCTTATCCAACCATCCGGAGTTACCGGAGAGTTGCCCGACAGCTTGTTCAACTTGTAAGTCTGGCTTACAGGTTTGGCACCATGAAGCATGGTGGCGCGGCAGGTGTTCCAGCCTTCATCAAAACCGACTATGCCATTATTTAAAGACGGACGAGCATCTGGCACCACCAGTACTGGCTTGGCTATATATAGCGGCTGAACATACCAGCCCTTTGATAACCAACTGTCAGCAATGTTTTTGCTCCTGGTTATTGCCGGAATACCTAAGCCATTGTCTGAATGCAGCCATGCCACCGGCTCCTCTTCCAGCGATGCCAGAGCAATTTCATAAGCACGGCGCTCAATATCGTCTCGAACCTCTAGGCTGCTGATTCGTTCTTTGATTTCTTTAATCAGTTCTTTATTGGTAAATGTGGTCATTATGCTCCAGCCTCCGGCGCTTTGGGTATTACTGCCCAGTGAGTGATATTGAAGTTTTCAAGGTCCCCGACCTGAAATGTCCACTGCCATTCTCCGGTTTCTTTTTGTCCCCAGGTGTACCAGAGAGAACGCCAGCCAATCAGCCAGCCTTCTCCGTTAGCATCAAATAACAGAACACTTTCATTTGCTGGTGGCAGTTCAGCTGACACTGGTATTATTTTGTTTTCCAGTGCCGCACATTTAGCTTCAAGCGCGTCGAATTTACGTACCAGGTACTCAGCATTTGTTTCGTTCACTTTCAGATCTCGCGGTACACATTTCCCGCGAAGAAACCCTTCCATTTCGAAAACATTCATGCGCATTTGCGTAACTCCGATAATTCGTTAAAGCGTTCCATAAACATCCCGTAGGCATGGCCTGGAGCCAGTGGAATCACGTTGATCATCTCTGTTGCCGGGATACCTTCCAGCACAGGCCAGAAAGAGCCATCATCAAGCCCGAGATCGCGGCGTTCGGTTGCCAGCATGATGAGATCGGCATATTTCACGGGTGTACTCATAACCGGGGGTAACCCGTATTTCTCACGGATTACGGCGTCTATTTTTTCTTCCATCCGTTTATAGTCAGGAAGAAGGCGTTTCAGTGGAGCCGGGATGTCCTGGCAATACGCTTCTGTTGCATCATGCATTAAGGCTTCAAAAGCAAATTCCTGCGGCACCAGCTGGCTGCAAAGAACCGCATGTTGGGCGACGCTGTAGAAGTGCGAAAGATGACCGGCAAAGCGACAGATATTTGAAAGGGAAACCGCGATATCGTTAATATTGATGTCGTCTTTATTTATCTTGTCATAATAAAAATGCTTCCCGGAAAAAGTTTTAATAAATGACATTTTGTTCTCCACGTATATGCGCTGCACCGCGCTGAATTCTGGTAAAAAGAATCCCTCACCATCCGGCGATTATTGAGTAAATTACGTTTCCATAAATGCCCCCGCAGGGGCATTTGCAGTAATGAAATCAGGCGGTGAAAGTACCAATAAAGGTTTCTACTTTGCTGTCTTTGAATTTCTCAACAAGCAGATCACGAAATTCGTTAGCCATTTCTTCCTGCACCGCTTCCAGCTGAATAATGCGCAGAACCAGTACAGGACGATCGCCAGTGATAATGCTGAGGCGTAATTTAAATGGACGTTCTTTCAGGCCTTCAAACGGAACGCATTTAAATTCAAATGCCACTGGCATAATGTCTTTGGTCTTCGCTTCGACAGACTCCATCAGGGAGCGTTTGCCGCTGAAGTCATTATCTTCAAAATCAGCGGTCTGGTTTGCTTCAATCGTGATTTTACGGACCGCCGCAGCCGCTTTTGTTGCCTGAATGGTGTCACCATTAGCATCAAAGCCCACAAGGTAGTCGGCCCAGTCTTCAATCCATTCTGCCAGTGATTTCTGGGAGTTACGCTCGCCATTAACAGACAACAGAGCAGAGAACGGTGCTGTCTTTTTCAGTTTGAGAGTGGCGGTGTTATCTGCGTGACCTGGTTCATCAATAGTGCCCAGGTTAAGCACACTGACGGCTCGCATATTATCGGCATCGATAAAGCAGCGGGTGCCTTCATCTGCAAGATCTTTAGAATAACGGGTAAAGTCATCGATGCTGGCAGTGGAAAGCGCGCCACGGAAACGGAAGCGATTTAAATTAAATTTTTCCAGATCATGAATGCGGAAATTCTCAGGTAATGCCACAGCATCGGCACCAATCTTACTGATAATTTCATTAACACCCTGAGAAGAAATAAGGGCATGGATTTGATTAATTGCGGTTGCGTCTAAGTTCTGAGACATAATAAGTCCTCACTATATAAAGATATTCAGTGATGAGATAAATAATCAGTTAATTAAGAACGATATTAATGACCTGCTGCGCGGAGTTTTCCGTCAGGTTCACCGGCAAGAGTCAGTAATTGTCCCTGGTCTTCCTGCAGAATAGTCAGGCGACCACCGCGATTGACATACATCGGCGTTTCGGTGGTGTCTTCTTCGGAAATTTTCCCGCGGTTAGTCGGGCGGACATATGAGAGTTTATGTTTGATTTTCACACGGCTCTCATCAAACGGTTCGATTTCCAGGTTGAGTGAGACCTTACCTTTGGTTTTCGTGTTCATCACACCGGAAGCGACTTCACTGAGAACTGCGCCGATTTTGGTTTCAAATACGCCGCCGTCCAGCTCCCCGATAAATGCCTGTACATCAGTACTGCGTTCGCTAGCCATTTTGCTGCTCCTCATCATATCGACCCTGCAAGGTCGGTTGGTTTCTCCACAAAACAGAGAAGAACACCTGCGGTGGCAGCCGCCCGGATGGATTGGGTTATGAGCCCGTCGTCCGGTGATGCTCTTCTCTGTTTTGTAAAAAGAGCGGTACCAGCCGGAAGCAAGTGTACAAACTGGTACCGCCAAAGCAGTGGCTGTTGTGGTGGGGTTGTCACTCAGGCGTATGGTCAACCTGACAATCCGGTGTCCTCAACGGGGAAAGAGTAACCCCGCCATACTTACCGCCGCGCCATTTCGCGGATTACCACAACGCTGAGAGCACTTAGCCAGTTACGGCACCACACTTTGTCGCGGTTCCATAAATGCCCTCATCGTTGCACCCTGGTCTCTTCCCAGGCGTCAAACCGAATCGCCACGCTGGTTAGGCGTCTTATCAGCATCATCATTGACTTGCACATTCCGGCTACCTGGTTTGTTTGCTCGAGCAAGGAGTGGATTGTCCCCTTTAACGTCACCAGACCGCTAACGACGCATGTGCCATACGCCGTGTTACAACCAAATTTTGTTTTAATCTTGCCTGTGTTATGTTTCTTTTAGATACATTATGTATCTCATGGGTACATTGTCAAGCATAAAAAAACCTGCCGAAGCAGGTTCATAAATATTGATTAGGCCTTTATTGTGTATCTTCTTGGTTTTCCCGAGAAAATCACTGTACCAATTATAGAGCAATTACCGTTAATCTTAATGTAAGGCTCAGGCCAGTTTGGGTTTAATGCTTTGAGATAACGCTGTGTTCCATCTTCTATCAACCGCTTGAAGGTGGTTTCGCCTGAATCGTGCATCAATGCAATAACGTCGTCACCGTGGCAGGCAGGGACTTCAGGATCTACAAAAATCATGTCTCCCGGGCGGTACTCATCAATCATTGAATCACCAATCACCCGCAAGATATAAGTCATTTCGCCACAGGGTACAGGGCAGGGATAAGTTTCTGCTGTGCTCAAATCAACCTCAGAATAGCCAACTTCTTTCCATGCTCCGGCCTGTACCCATGATATGACAGGGACTAACGTTATTTGTTTGTTAGTAATTGAAACATCAGGTTTTTTTGTGATGTTTGTTGTCTGGTGTTCTTGATCAAGCCATCCGACAGGCAGGTCGAAACATTTTTCGATGTGCCGTGCCATGCTGTCACCGATATTTTTAGTAGCACCATCTCCCATAAACCTGCTGGTCTGGGTTGGCTCGCGATCAATCATGGTGGCAAAGGAAGAATTCCCGCCAACACCATCTCTCAGTTTTCTGGCGTTAGACCGCCGGATGTCATGGACTGTTTTCATAAAGAAATTAAAACCTTTGTACCGATAAGGTACAAGTATCTTGAAGGTTCATCTCAATCATGTAATATGTATACCGGAGGTACATATTGTATGAAAGCGTATTGGGACTCTTTAACCAAAGAACAGCAGGGTGAGTTGGCCGGAAAAGTTGGCTCAACACCAGGATACTTACGGCTGGTTTTCAATGGTTATAAAAAAGCCAGTTTTGTGCTGGCTAAAAAACTTGAGCAATGCACGTCAGGTGCAATTACGAAATCTGACTTAAGACCGGATATCTATCCGAAAGATTAACAGAACACCTTCAATTTTTAACCACAGAACGATGAGGCTAACCGTGGGTAAGCATCACTGGAAAGTAGAAAAACAGCCTGAGTGGTACGTGAAAGCTGTCAGAAAAACTATCGCGGCGTTGCCGGGGGGTTACGCTGAAGCTGCTGAGTGGCTGGATGTAACAGAGAACGCTTTATTCAACCGCCTTCGTGCAGATGGCGATCAGATTTTCCCGCTGGGATGGGCAATTATTTTACAGCGCGCGGCTGGCACTCACTACATTGCGGATGCTGTCGCACAGTCTGCTGGTGGGGTGTTTGTATCGCTTCCTGAAATTGAGGAAGTAGAGAACGCCGATATAAACCAGCGCCTGCTGGAAGTCATCGAACAGATCGGGAGTTACTCAAAGCAGATTCGTTCGGCAATCGAAGATGGGGTAGTGGAGCCACACGAGCAGACAGCAATTAATGATGAGTTGTATCTGTCAATTTCGAAGCTCCAGGAGCATGCAGCACTGGTCTACAAAATCTTTTGCGCTCCAGAAAAGAGTGACGCCCGCGAGTGTGCAGCTCCGGGCGTCGTGGCGTTTTGTGTCTGTGGAGAAACTAACGCATGAACAGTTTAACGGCAAATAACCGTTTGTCGCAACAGCTGGTGGTCAGTGTCGCTGAACACCTGTTGTTACGGCATGAATGCAGATTACCAAATCACCTGGCTGTAAGTAACCACAGAGAACTTTACCTGACTGTGGGGGGCGAGTTGTGCAGGAACTTAACCGCTGGTTTCGTGACGGAAGAGGGCTTTATGTCCATGTTATTCGTTGGGAGCCAGAAACACAGCGCGTTATCTATCTTCGCAAAGACTACCCGCATGAGTGCTTTAGTCCTTTGTGGAAATTCAGGCGTGATTTTGTTGAGTGTGAAGGACCACCAGCACATTGATTCTGCCATTCCGGGACGTTACACTGTTCAGGCACCTTATAAAGCGGGTGCCGGGATTGGCGTCCTGGAAATGTTATCGGCGATATATGACGCGCCAGCGTCTTTTTTATCGTCTGCGTCTGTGCACACCCAAATTATGGTGGGCTGGACGGGGGCACCGAAAGGTGCGCCGGTTTCCGATAACGCCGGTTACGCCAACCCCGTTCAGTTCACCACCAGCGAAATTGGCGTTTCCGGTGGTGAAGGTAATTCACTGTTATCGGAGGCTGCCATCATGGCTACTGTCCCAGCCCTCACTCGTCTGAATGATGAAGACTTACATAAACTCAGTTATGTAACAACTGCACTACGTGCTCTGCGCAAGGTAACTCTTTCGGATCCGCAGGCGCATCAAGTTCTGGTAGAAACCCTTCTTAACTTGCAGGCTGAACGTATTCGTCTGGCGGATAAGGCTAATTTTCATATTCACCGTCTCCTGAATATCAGCGGAGGGCATCGTCATGCTTAATCCGTTGATCCTCAATATTTGCCGTTTGCTTCAGCGTAAAAAAACATCAATTCCTACAGTTGGGCAGTGGTACACCACACCTGCAGGGCATGTTCTACGTGTTAGCCTGGTTGACCGTGAATGCCAGAAGGTGATTTGTGAACCGCTGGGCCGTAATTACCGCGTCAGTATGCCGCTTATAGCCTTTCGCTCCGGAAAAAACATGAAGCATCTCGGAGGTGCAGCATGAGTATGGAGCTGATGGTTAAAGCGATGAAAATTCGAGTGGGTAATCCATTGCGAAAACTGGTTCTGATCAAGCTGGCTGATAATGCCAGCGATCAGGGTGAGTGCTGGCCCAGCTACCAGCATATTGCTGACCAGTGCGAGATTAGCAAACGTTCTGTGATGAATCATATTGCGGCCCTTTGTGAGTCCGGGCTGGTAAAAAAAGTCACCCGGAAAGGTGAAAAAGGTAACTCAAGTAATATCTATCTCCTTCATCTGGATGGTGCAGGAGATTCACTAGGGGGTAGTGCAAATAATTCACTATCTGGTGCAGCAAATTCACCAGGTAGTGCAGGAGTTGCACCAGGGGGTAGTGCAGGAGATTCACCCAGAACCAGTCACTCTTTTGAACCAGTCAAAGAACCAGTCAATGAACCAATAGCTGTTGGTGCATCAGTTGATGAGTCCGTGCGAGTTCGTTCAAACCGACCGGAATATTCTCCGGAGTTTGAGCAGGCATGGCTGGCATATCCCAAACGTGCTGGTGGCAATTCAAAATCTGCAGCCTTCAAAGCCTGGAAAGCCCGTTTGAATGAGGGGGTAAACCCCGAAACCATGCTGGAAGGTGTGAAACGCTATGCGGGCTGGGTATCTGCGATGGGTAACAGCGGCACACAATTTGTGAAACAGGCTGTCACGTTCTTTGGTCCGGATCGTCATTTCGAAGAATCCTGGGAAGTTCCTGCGGTATCTGCAGCCAGACGTGAGGACCCGTACTTCAAATCCAGTTACGACAACGTGGACTACAGCCAGATCCCGGCAGGATTCAGGGGGTGATCATGAGTCTTTTGAATGACGTTCAGAAATTCATTGAAGCCCATCCGGGGTGTACTTCCGGAGACATTGCGGATGCTTTTGCAGGTTACTCACGGCAGCGCGTACTGCAGTCAGCAAGCAAGTTACGTCAGAGTGGGCGTGTGGCTCACCGTTGTGAAGGGGATACACGCAGACATTTCCCGCGCCTGACTGAGAGAGCGCAGGAGCCGGAACCACAACCAGTTCGTGAAACCAGACCTGTGCGCAATTTCTATGTCGGTACTAACGATCCCCGGGTGATTTTGTGCCTGACCCGCCAGGCTGAAGAACTGGAGTCAAGAGGCTTATACCGTCGTGCTGCAACCGTGTGGATGGCGGCATTCCGTGAAAGCCACTCCCAGCCAGAACGAAACAATTTTCTGGCGCGTCGTGAGCGGTGCTTACGGAAAAGCAGCAAGCGCGCTGCATCGGGTGAAGAGTGGTATCTGTCAGGGAATTACGTGGGGGCTTAATGAGTAATAAATATTGCCAGGCGCTGGTGGAACTGCGGAACAAACCAGCCCATGAACTGAAGGACGTGGGCGATCAGTGGCGCACGCCGGACAACATTTTCTGGGGAATTAACACCCTGTTTGGCCCGTTTGTTCTGGATCTGTTCACTGACGGTGATAACGCCAAATGTGCTGCGTATTACACGGCGGAAGACAACGCGCTGGCGCATGACTGGTCAGAACGTCTTGCGGAGCTTAAAGGTGCTGCCTTTGGTAATCCCCCATACAGCCGCGCCAGTCAGCATGAGGGGCAATACATCACCGGCATGCGTTACATCATGAAGCATGCCAGTGCCATGCGTGATAAGGGCGGGCGCTATGTTTTCCTGATCAAAGCTGCCACCAGCGAAGTTTGGTGGCCGGAAGATGCAGACCATATTGCTTTTATTCGCGGGCGTATTGGTTTTGAACTGCCTGCCTGGTTTATCCCGAAGGATGAGAAGCAGGTGCCGACAGGAGCGTTCTTCGCTGGTGCTATTGCTGTTTTCGACAAGACCTGGAAGGGACCGGCAATCAGCTACATCGGGCGCGATGAACTTGAGGCATGTGGTGAGGCCTTTCTGGCGCAGGTTCGCCAGCAGGCGGAAAAACTGGTCAGGGAGATGGCGGCATGACGACGTTAACTCAATGCCAGCAGCAGGTGCTGGATATGCTGATTTCTTACCAGAAAGAACGTGGCTTCCCGCCAACCAATCAGGAGGTGGCAACCATGCTGGGATACCGTTCGGTGAATGCAGCGGTGGAGCATCTTCGCGCACTGGAGAAAAAAGGCGTCATCACGATAAAGCGTGGCGTGGCACGGGGGATAACGCTTCATACCGCTGTGAAGGACGACGACAGCGAGGCGGTCGGGATTATCCGCGCACTGCTTGCCGGTGAGGAAAACGCCAGGCTGCGTGCAGCCCACTGGTTACATGAGAGGGGCCTGAAAGTATGAAGCTGATCCTGCCTTTTCCGCCCAGCGTGAACACGTACTGGCGACACCCCAACAAAGGGGCGTTTGCTGGTAAGAGTCTGATAAGCGCAGCGGGGCGCAAATTCCAGAGCGCGGCGTGTGCAGCAATAGTTGAGCAGTTACGTCGTCTGCCAAAACCAACGTCGGCACCTGCTTCAGTGGAGATCGTGTTGTTTCCTCCGGATAACCGGATCCGCGATCTGGACAACTATAACAAGGCGCTGTTTGACGCCCTGACCCACGCGGGTGTGTGGGAAGACGACAGTCAGGTGAAAAGAATGCTGGTGGAGTGGGGACCGGTTATCCCGGAAGGGAAGGTCGAGATCACTATCAGTAAGTACGAGAAAACGGCGGGTGCAGCCGCCTGATTAAGAGGAGAAACGAAGTATGAATAATCTGATGGTTATTGATGGTATTGAAGTTCGTCGTGATGCTTATGGGCGTTACAGCCTGAACGATCTGCATCGCGCAGCAGTAGCATCTGGTGCCAATGCCAGAACCAAGGAGCCAGGAAAGTTTCTTTCCAGCCAACAAACTGTTGAACTTGTTCATGAATTGACCAACACCCAGAATTTGGGTGTTGACCCGGTGAGTGTGATTCATGGGGGAAATGAACGGGGAACTTATGTCTGCAAGGAACTGGTGTATGCCTATGCAATGTGGATCAGCCCGTCATTCCATCTGAAGGTGATCCGTACTTTCGACATGGTAACCAGCGCACCGGAAAAATTATCCGGGCAGGCTGCTGACAAGATGCAGGCTGGAGTGATTCTGCTGGACTTTATGCGCAGGGAGTTAAACCTGTCTAACTCTTCAGTGCTTGGTGCCTGTCAGAAACTCCAGGAGGCTGTTGGCTTACCGAATCTGGCACCGCGCTATGCCATTGATGCTCCTGCTGATGCACACGATGGCTCAAGTCGCCCGACACTGTCACTGAGTGCACTGCTGAAACAGTATGGTATCCGCCTGACGGCTAATCAGGCATATCACCAGATGGTGAAACTGGGGATCGTCGAGCAGCGCGAACGATACAGCCGTACCGCGATTAACAACATCAAAAAATTCTGGTCGCTGACAGCGAAAGGTTGCATGTTCGGCAAGAACATCACCAGTCCCGCAAATCCGCGCGAGACGCAGCCGCATTTCTTCGAATCCCGATTCCCTGAGCTGTTAAAGCTGCTCGATACCGTTCATTGAGGTGACCGTGAGAGCACTACTGACCCCTGAAATTGCCCCGCGTATGGGGATCGTATTGTTCAGGCCAGGTTCAGAGCTGATGCCCCTGTTTATGCAGGGGCGTGTCCTGCTGGAGCCTGAGCCGGAGCGTTATTCATCTTTCGCCAGTGGTGCCGTTCCGGCGGCATCACAACCGCTGGCGGATGATCCTGCCGTTCGGGCCGTGTTCCGCAATGAGGCAGTGATCCGTCGTGCTGGTGGCGTGGAATGTCTTGAAAGCTGGTTACTTCGTGAAAAAGGCTGCCAGTGGCCTCATTCCGACTGGCACAGCGAGAACATGACCACAATGCGGCACGCGCCGGGCGCAATCCGTCTGTGCTGGCACTGCGATAACCAGTTGCGCGATCAGTTCACGGAACGGCTGGAATCAATGGCAACGGATAACTGTGCCCGCTGGGTGTTATCTGTTGTGCGCCGTGATCTCGGTTTTGATGATAGTCACGTTGTGACAATGCCGGAACTGTGCTGGTGGCTGGTTCGTAATGACCTGGCGGATGCCTTACCGGAAAGTGCAGCCCGTAAGGCACTGAGATTACCGAAGCCTGTTGTGCCGTCTGTTACCCGGGAAAGTGACCTTGTGCCTTCGATTCCTGCCACCAGCATCATCCAGGATAAAGCCAAAAAGGTGCTGGCGCTGAAAGTGGATCCGGAGTCGCCGGAGTCTTTTATGTTACGCCCAAAACGTCGCCGCTGGGTTAATGAAAAGTACACGCGCTGGGTTAAGACACAGCCGTGTGCATGTTGTGGAAAGCCTGCTGATGATCCCCACCACCTGATAGGTCACGGTCAGGGTGGAATGGGAACAAAAGCGCATGACCTCTTTGTGTTGCCTTTGTGCAGAAAGCATCACGACGAGCTGCATGCGGATACCGTGGCATTTGAAGAGATGTATGGCTCCCAGCTGGAGCTGATATTTCGTTTTATCGATCGTGCGCTGGCGATCGGCGTAATTGCGACAGCTTAAGTGTATGGAGCGCTGAGAAGTATGAATCAACAAGACTTGAATTTTGTCAGAATAGAACTACGTCGTGCGCTGTTTGACTTCTCTGGGGGGACAAAAGGGCAGCTTGAGGCTTTCACTGAACACCCACCAGCAGACAAAAATGCCACTCCACGCCGTGGAATTCATCTTGTCGAACTCGAAGGTGATAAGGGACCACGCTTTGTTAACTCGCTTTCCGCGCCATTGTACGTGCAAGAAACACGTAGCCGCCCCAGGCCAATGCCGCCGATAAAAGATGTAGAATTTGAGTCCGCGCCGTGGCGTAGGGCAGTGTCCGCGCTTAGTGGATACCAGCAGGCTTGGTTGCGGTACTGTTACGGTTTTGACCTTAACTATACGCACCAGGTGATGATGTGTGAATACGTCTGGAAGGCTTATCAGAAATGCTTGGGTGAAAACTCACTTCAGGAGCGCGTAGTAAAAAAACTAATAGGCCTAGTATGGCTTGCAGGACAGGAAATTGCTGCAACCCGAAACAATGAAACCTATAAAGACTACGCTGGTGCGGCGCTGGCCCGTATGGTTAGCGTTGACCGTTCGACATGGTTGCGCGTCTATTCAGGCCACTGGGCTGGGTTAAAGGCCGCTTTTACCCAGCTTGATGAGTCTGCGCTGGCCATGGCTCTTGAATACTATGAGGATGAAGAAGCTCTCAAAGTGGGAGAAATATGACGTAAATTTCACTATCTCCTTCAAACGCGCTTGCAAAATACAACAAAATAAGCCATATTGGAAGCATATTTGATATGTTGCCAAAGTTTTATAAACCCGCCGACGAGCGGGTTTTTTGATATGCGACATAACCTATAACATTTTTTATAAAATAAAATATAATTGCTTTACCATTATCCTGTGAGTTGAGCAAATGTATATATTTGAATTGACCAAACCTGGCAACTGGCTTGAAAGTGAAGACAAAGAGTGGTCTTGGAAAATAGAACGGCTTTTGGACCATCTTGAATTTGCATTTTATGAGGCTAATGTTGCATTAAATTTATTTATGCAGCAGCAAAACAATCAAATAGAACAACAAGGGGTTTCGCAATTGCAATGGGAAAAAGAAATGCAAGAACGAAGAACCATCGAAACACTAGTTCGTGAGGAGTTAGGTTTATCCCCTTTTGAGAATCCTGAAAACATACAATTTGAGGTGGACGCGAGGTTTAAACGAGAAAAGTGGAGTTCTGGTGAAATTCCACGTAGCCACAAACATTGTGTGATTTTTATTTATGCAAAATCTTTTCTTTATTCTCTTGATACTATTGATAAATTTATAAAGGTTATTTCGAATGAACCTTATGCTCCTGAGTCGATAAAAGCCCTACACGATCAGATAGGTAAAGATTTTCCTGATCTCAGAGGGGTTAGGAATTCAACTCAACACCTCGAAGATAGGGCTCGAGGGCTTGGCGCAGGGAGAGAACCGAAGCCTTTGAATCTCCAGCCTATAAGTAATACCTTCATAAATGCACCGCAAGGTGCTTTGATATTAAATAATCTGAATGGCACCAAATTCGGGTCAACTATGTCTGATGGTCACTATGGTGAAGTGGACATTTCACCTGAATCGTTATCAAAAATGCAAAGTATTGTTCAGGGCGTTCTTGACTCGTTTAAGTGGGTTGGTAATCAGCAACACTTACCAAGTTAACTAAACTTAATTATTCATATTAAGGCTGCCATATGGCGGCCTTTTTATTCCCTTCACTTTTGAGAGGATTCACAGCAATTAAGAGGGGGCTAAATGTCCGATCCGATTTCCGGCACAGGGTTAGCTGCTGGAGTCCTGACAGGCGCTAGTGTTTATGGACTGCTGACCGGAACTGATTACGGTGTTGTATTTGGCGCATTTGCAGGGGCTGTATTCTACATCGCAACAGCAGCAGATCTGAGTTTATCGCGTCGACTGGCATATTTTATCGTGTCGTATATTGCCGGAATCCTTTGCTCTGGGTTGGTTGGCTCCAAGCTGGCAAACTTGACCGGATACAGTGATAAACCTCTGGATGCTATTGGTGCCGTAATCGTCTCTGCTTTAGCCGTTAAAATCCTGACGTTTCTGAATAACCAGGATATCGGTTCGCTGGTGGCGCTTATAACGCGCCGGGGAGGTTCAGGTGGAGCTAAATGACCCGACAGCAACTATAAATGCGCTGTTATGTGCTTGTGTTGTTATTACTCTGATGTTTTATCGTCGTGGTGATTCGCGGCATCGTCCTTGGGTTTCACGTTTAGCCTGGCTGATTACTGTTACATACAGTGCTGTTCCGTTGGCCTATCTCTGTGGGATTTATCCCCATTCCTCATGGCCCATTATCGTGGCGAACACTATTTTTCTTTCCGTGCTGGTGGCCGTCAGAGGCAACGTTGCACGTCTGGTTGATCATCTGAGGCACTAATGAACCAACAATTATTTCAAAAGGCGGCTGGTATTAGCGCCGGGCTGGCTGCGCGCTGGTTTCCGCACATTGATGCGGCGATGAAGGAATTCGGCATTACAGCACCAGCGGATCAGGCGATGTTTATCGCTCAGGTAGGCCATGAGTCGATGGGGTTTAGCGCCGTAGTTGAAAATTTTAATTACACGCCATCTGCGCTGGTGGCGACGTTCGGAAAGAGGATCACACAGCAGCAGGCTGATGCCCTTGGCAGAACATCCGGACATGCAGCTCGTCAGGATGCTATTGCCAATCTGGTGTATAGCAACCGGCTGGGTAACAAAGCACCCGGTGATGGCTGGAAATATCGCGGTAGAGGATTAATTCAAATCACTGGCCTCCATAATTATCGCATCTGTGGCGCGGCGCTGAAGTTAGATCTGGTGACCTCACCTGAACAACTGGAGCAGGAGCTACAGGCCGCGCGCTCAGCTGCATGGTTCTACACATCTAAAGGCTGCATGGTCTACGGTGCCGATATTAATCGTGTTACGCGCATCATTAACGGCGGTCTGAACGGTATTGAGGATCGTAAGGTTCGATACAACAAGGCGCGGGCGGCGCTGCTGGTATGAAAATGAGTTATTGGGCGCTCATTTTAACGTTTATTGCTTGTATTGCTGGTGGTCTTGTCTGGTCAGCTAATCATTACCACAATAAAGCCATTGAATACAAAAAACAGCGCGACGAAAACGCTATGGCATTAGATTCGGCTATGGCGACGATCTCTGATATGCAGAAGCGTCAACGTGACGTAGCAGAACTCGATGCCAGATATACAAAGGAGCTTGCTGATGCTAACGCGACTATCGAAAGTCTCCGTGCTGATGTTTCTGCTGGGCGTAAGCGCCTGCAAGTCGCCGCCACCTGTGCAAAGTCAACGACCGGAGCCAGCAGCATGGGCGATGGAGAAAGCCCAGGACTTACAGCAGATGCTGAACTCAATTATTACCGTCTCCGAAGTGGAATCGACAAGATAACCGCGCAGGTTAACTATCTGCAGGAATACATCAGGACGCAATGCCTTCGATGATAGCGATAATTTTACTCATCATCCTTCACATCTGGCTCTGTAGACAGGGTGGTGATCACTTCTGGAGTGAATGCAGATTAAATATCTCATTGCTGATGCTTGATATTGAGCATCTTGCGCGCGGTAAGGGGCTGCGTTGAGATAAGAGCCAGTCATTACAAATACCAGGATTTAGCCTCGTATTCGCGGGGCTTTTTATTGTCATTACAAAAGCCACTCCCTACAGAGTGGCTTTGATAATGGTTTATACCCTACACGGGATAACTTAACTGATATCCCTTTTAACGGATAAAGGTATTCAAGCCTGACACATCATGCGCTGTATCGTCGCCGTATTCCCGTATTAACAGAGACCGTAGCCCGACGGGGAACTCCTTCTGCGAGAGTGTGCGGGAATAATCAAAAACGATGCACACCGGGTTTTTACCGCGTTTATGGTTCGCGGGTTTGTCCCTCATGCTCGCCAGTCCTGTGCGGGGGTGGAAGAAACAGGACACTTACACAGATTCTTGTGGGCACGATGCTATGCCTTTATGGATTATCCCGATGCCATTCATGCAAGGCGTTGTATCAGACGTTCGTCAGAGCTGTCAGGCTGACGGGTCCTCCCGGTGGGGGGGCCTGCCACGGGGCGGGAGCGTCGCGGAAAAAGGCTAGTTTTTGCATTTCCATGGCGGCGGCAGCATGTTTGGTAATTTATTGATAATTAAAAGTTATTTCTCTTTTCACCTGTACAATATTTTTTTCTCCCTGTCATTAGACCAGTTTGCAATTAATTGAAATATATAAATAAACCTGATTTTCACCTGCCAGATGGAGTTGCTTATGTCAAATGTGAGCGGGATCGGTGATGCTTATTACTGGAGTGTTTTTAAAATCGCCGAGGCCTTTGGGCTTCACCGGGACACAGTAAAAAAACGGCTCCTCGCGGCCAACACTCCTGTGGCTGCGACTGTCAGGGGGAACCCCGTTTACGCCCTGCAGCATGTCGGGCCTGCCCTGTTTAGTGTGAAGCATGAGGCAGCAGACTCTGTTCATGATCCATCCCGTATGGAGCCAAAAGAGAGAAAGGACTGGTACCAGTCTGAAAATGAAAGGATCAAGCTGGAAAAGGAGCAGCGAAAACTCATCCCCGTTGATGAAGTAGTCATCGTCTATTCGTCCATGAGAAAGGCTGTCGTCCAGGTTCTGGAGACAATTCCGGATGTTCTTGAACGCGATTGCGCCCTGACTCCTCAGGCCGTCGGCGTTGTACAGCAGGCCATTGATGACCTGCGATACACTCTTCAGGAAAAATCCTACGAGGCTTGTGCTGCTGAAATAATTCTTGATGAGGAAGGAGAGAGTCTCTAGGAGGAATAATGGGTTTTTCATCAGCCCGAAATTTGGGAAGGGACATATCGGCAGGATTTTCCCCACCACGTCGCATGCCGATTTCGGAGGCTGTTAAAAAATTCATGCGTGTTCCCAAGGGGGCTGGTAACTCGGTGCCATGGGATCCTGAACTGACACCCTACATCATTGAGCCCATGAACTGCCTGGCATCGCGTGAATACGATGCGGTGATTTTTGTTGGTCCTGCGCGAACAGGGAAGACCATTGGTCTGATCGATGGATGGATTGTCTATACCATCGTTTGCGATCCTTCGGACATGCTCGTTGTGCAGATGACCGAAGATAAGGCCCGCGAGCATTCTAAAAAGCGCCTCGACAGAACGTTCAGAAGCAGTGCGGCGGTAAAGAAAAGAATGAGTCCACGTCGTAACGACAATAATGTCCATGATAAGACGTTCAGGGATGGCTCGTTCCTTAAAATTGGTTGGCCCTCGGTCAACATTATGTCGTCGTCGGATTACCGGTTTGTCGCCTTAACCGATTACGACCGTTTTCCGGAGAATATCGACAGCGAGGGTGATGGTTTCTCCCTGGCCTCAAAACGTACAACCACATTTATGTCCGCCGGGATGACTCTGGTGGAGAGCTCGCCGGGACGTGACATCTGCGACAGCAAATGGCGACGTAAGTCGCCTCATGAAGCGCCACCGACGACTGGTATTCTTTCCCTTTACAATCGTGGTGACCGCCGCCGCTGGTACTGGCCATGTCCGCACTGCGGTGAATATTTTCAGCCAGCTATGGATGCCATGACCGGCTACCGTAATGAACCGGATCCCTTTAAAGCCAGTGAGGCGGCGTATCTACTTTGCCCGCACTGCAGCGGCATTATCACTGCGGAGAAAAAGCGTGAGCTCAATAGTGCAGGAGTCTGGTTGCGTGAAGGTCAGGTCATTGATCGTAACGGCAACGTTTCCGGTGAACCGCGCCGCTCCCGTATCGCCAGTTTCTGGATGGAAGGGCCAGCTGCTGCGTATCAGACCTGGGCGCAACTGGTTTACAAATTACTGACTGCAGAACAGGAGTATGAAGCGACAGGAAGCGAAGAAACACTCAGGGCGGTTATCAACACCGACTGGGGATTGCCTTATCTTCCTCGTGCCAGCATGGAGCAACGAAAAAGTGAATTGCTTGAGCAGCGGGCAGAGCCAGTTCCTTCCCGCAGTGTGCCGGATGGCGTTAATTTCCTTGTGGCGACAGTGGATGTGCAGGCGGGACGTCATCGCCGTTTTGTGGTTCAGGTAACGGGCTATGGCAGCCGTGGCGAACGCTGGATTATTGATCGTTACAACATCACGCAGTCATTGCGCGGTGACAGCGACGGGGAGAGCCAGCGAATTGATCCGGCCAGCTATCCGGAAGACTGGGATGTCCTGCTGACGGATGTTTTTCATAAAAGCTGGCCGCTGGCCTCCGACCCTTCTCAACAAATGCGACTGATGGCAATGGCGGTGGACTCCGGCGGTGAAGACGGGGTCACTGATAATGCCTATAAATTCTGGCGTCGTTGCCGTCGTGATGGCCTTGGTAAACGTATTTACCTGTTTAAGGGCGACAGCATCCGGCGCGCAAAACTGATCACCCGTACATTCCCTGATAACACCGGACGAACGGGCCGACGGGCGCAGGCCGCAGGTGATGTGCCGCTCTGGCTTCTTCAGACTGATGCCCTGAAAGACCGGGTGAATAACGCGTTATGGCGTGACTCGCCAGGTCCCGGCTATGTGCATTTCCCTGACTGGCTGGGGAGCTGGTTTTACGACGAACTGACGTATGAAGAGCGGAGCAGTGACGGGAAATGGAGTAAGCCGGGTCGCGGTGCCAACGAAGCTTTTGACCTGATGGTGTATGCCGAGGCTCTGGTCATTCTGCATGGATACGAAAAGATCCGCTGGCCGGATGCACCGGAGTGGGCGAGCCGGGAAACCTGGCTGGAGTGTGTCCCGGACAGTACCGAACCGTCACCCTCACCGGAGCCGGTATCCACGCCTGTTAAAAAACAAAAACGGAAGAAAACAGTAACTGACGATGTTAACCCCTGGCTGACTTCCGGAGGATGGTTATGAATCAGAATGATATTGAAGCCATGATTCAGCGTTATACGGAAGCTGAAATGGCGGTGCTGGACGGAAAATCCGTCACTTTTAATGGTCAGCAGATGACCATGGAAAACTTATCTGAGATCCGGCAGGGACGGCAGGAGTGGGAGCGCCGCCTTGCGGCTCTGATTACACGACGACGGGGGCATCCCGGGTACCGGCTGGCGAGGTTCTGATGGCAATTCTTGATGATGTGATTGGCGTTTTTTCACCAGGATGGAAAGCGGCAAGGCTGCGTTCCCGTGCGGTGATTCAGGCTTATGAGGCCGTAAAAACGACGCGGACACACAAAGCCCGACGGGAGAACCGAACTGCCGACCAGTTAAGCCAGTACGGGGCCGTGTCGTTACGTGAGCAGGCCCGTTACCTTGATAACAACCACGATCTGGTCATTGGTGTATTTGACAAGCTGGAAGAACGGGTGGTGGGGAAAAACGGGATTATTGTCGAGCCACATCCGGTATTACGCAATGGGGCCATTGCCCGTGATCTGGCAGCGGAGATACGCACCCGATGGAGTGAATGGTCTGTCAGTCCGGAAGTCACCGGGCAGTTTACCCGTCCGATGCTGGAACGTCTGATGCTGCGTACCTGGCTGCGCGATGGTGAGGTGTTTGCCCAGATGGTTTCCGGGCGCATAAACAGCCTGACGCCTTCTGCCGGTGTTCATTTCTGGCTGGAGGCGCTCGAGCCGGACTTTATTCCCATGACCAGTGATGAGAGCAACAGGCTGAATCAGGGCGTGTTTGTTGATGACTGGGGGCGTCCCGAAAAATATCTGGTGTATAAAAGCCGTCCCGTATCCGGGCGGCAGATGGAAACCAAAGAAGTGGATGCAGAGCGAATGCTGCATCTTAAATTTGTTCGCCGTCTGCACCAGATGCGCGGGACGTCTTTATTGTCCGGTGTGCTGATCCGCCTCAGCGCCCTGAAAGAGTATGAAGATTCTGAGCTGACTGCAGCAAGGGTCGCCGCTGCTCTGGGGATGTACATCCGCAAAGGCGACGGACAGAGCTATGAAACGGATGGTAATGACAGCAAGGAGAATGAACGCGAGCTTACCATTCAGCCAGGCATTATTTACGACGATCTGAAACCCGGCGAAGAAATCGGAATGGTGAAGTCGGATCGCCCAAATCCTAACCTTGAAACTTTTCGTAATGCTCAGTTGCGTGCCGTGGCGGCGGGCAGTCGTCTGAGTTTTTCCAGTACAGCGCGCAACTATAACGGCACTTACAGCGCCCAGCGTCAGGAGCTGGTTGAATCCACTGATGGCTACCTGATCCTGCAGGACTGGTTTATTGGTGCCGTCACCCGCCCGATGTATCGTGCCTGGCTGAAACAGGCTGTGGCATCCGGTGTTATCAGGCTACCCCGCGATCTTGACCGTTCTTCACTGTATACCGCGGTGTATTCCGGACCGGTGATGCCGTGGATTGACCCTGTTAAGGAGGCTGAGGCCTGGAAAATCCAGATTCGTGGTGGAGCGGCGACAGAATCAGACTGGGTACGTGCAGGTGGTCGTAATCCGGATGATGTCAAACGTCGGCGCAAGGCCGAAATTGATGAAAACCGCAAGCTGGACCTGGTATTTGATACCGATCCGGCCAGTGATAAAGGAGGCAGCAGTGCCGCAACGAAACGACAGTAGCCGCAGTACACCGACGACCAGTCCGAAGAATAATTCCTGGTTCAGGATGCAGGCTGGTCACCAGAGTGACGCGGATATTTATATTTATGACGAGATTGGTTTCTGGGGTGTTACAGCGAAGCAGTTTATCAGTGATCTGAATGCACTGGGCGATATCACCCACATTAATCTCCATATCAATTCACCGGGTGGCGATGTCTTTGAAGGCATCGCCATTTTTAATGCGCTGAAAACACATGGTGCGTCCATTACCGTTTATGTCGACGGTGTGGCGGCATCAATGGCGTCGGTCATTGCGATGGTGGGAAACCCGGTCATTATGCCGGAAAACACCTTCATGATGATTCATAAACCATTTGGCTTTACGGGCGGTGATGCGGAGGACATGCGCACCTATGCCGACCTGCTCGATAAAGTTGAGGCGGTTCTGTTACCCGCTTATGCACAGAAAACCGGGAAAACCACCGATGAAATTGCTGCCATGCTGGCGGATGAGACCTGGATGTCCGGTGCCGAATGTCTGGCACAGGGATTTGCTGATCAGGTGACGCCAGCCGTTAAGGCAATGGCATGTATTCAGTCAAAACGTACAGAGGAATTTAAAAAGATGCCGGAATCCATTCGAAACATGATTACTCCGCCACGCAACAGTGCTCCACGCGTACAGGATAATGAACCTGCAGCTTCCCGGACGCCAGTGCAGGCAGCAGCACCCGTGGTGGATGAAAACAGTATCCGTGCGCAGGTCCTGGCAGAGCAAAAAGCGCGTGTAAACGGTATTAATGATCTGTTTGCCATGTTTGGCGGGCGTTATCAGACGCTGCAGGCTCAGTGTCTTGCCGATCCTGAATGTTCGCTGGAGCAGGCCCGCGAAAAGCTGTTGAACGAGATGGGGCGCGAGTCCACGCCATCCAATAAAAATACCCCTGCTCATATTTATGCCGGTAACGGTAATTTTGTGGGGGACGGGATCCGCCAGGCGCTGATGGCGCGTGCCGGATTTGAAAAAACCGAACGTGATAATGTCTACAACGGGATGACCCTGCGTGAATATGCCCGTATGTCACTGACTGAACGGGGTATTGGGGTTTCCAGTTATAACCCGATGCAGATGGTCGGTGCGGCGTTCACACACAGTACGTCTGACTTCGGTAATATTCTGCTGGATGTTGCGAACAAAGCCATTCTGCAGGGCTGGGAAGATGCCCCTGAAACCTATGAACAGTGGACGCGGAAAGGTCAGTTGTCTGATTTTAAAATTGCCCATCGTGTGGGTATGGGGGGCTTCAGTGCTCTGCGTCAGGTGCGTGAAGGGGCGGAATATAAATACGTCACCACCGGAGATAAACAGGCCACTATTGCACTGGCGACCTATGGCGAGCTGTTCAGTATCACCCGTCAGGCCATTATCAATGATGATCTGAATATGCTGACCGATGTCCCGATGAAACTGGGCCGTGCGGCGAAATCCACTATTGCCGATCTGGTTTATGCCATTCTGACGTCTAACCCGAAAATCTCCACAGATAATGTAAGTCTGTTCGATAAAGCGAAACATGCAAACGTACTGGAGAGCGCGGCAATGGACGTGGCATCGCTGGATAAAGCCCGCCAGTTGATGCGCGTTCAGAAAGAGGGGGAGCGTCATCTGAATATTCGTCCTGCGTTCGTACTGGTACCGACGGCGATGGAGTCTGTTGCTAACCAGGTCATTCGCTCCTCAAGTGTCAAGGGGGCTGACATTAACGCCGGTATTATTAACCCGGTGAAAGATTTTGCGACCGTTATTGCAGAGCCTCGTCTTGATGATAACAGCCAGACCACCTTCTACCTGGCTGCGTCAAAAGGCTCCGATACGATTGAAGTGGCTTATCTCAACGGTGTGGATACGCCATATATTGATCAGATGGAGGGCTTCAGTGTGGATGGCGTGACAACGAAAGTGCGTATTGACGCCGGTGTCGCGCCAGTTGATCACCGCGGCCTGGTGAAATGTACGGCGTAAACGTCGCAGACAACAACTCTGATGGCCCGTAAGGGCTTTTTTTGTACCTGAAATCAGCCCCTGAACGGGGCTGTGCGGAGACAGTTATGGCAAAGAATTTTGTAGAAGAAGGAAAAACGGTGGCGATTGTTGCCAGTGCAGCCATCAGCAGCGGAGATCTGGTGCAGGTGGGTGATGTTTTTGCGGTAGCGCTGACCGATATTCCACAGGGTGAAACAGGCGACGGCCTGACCGAAGGTGTGTTTATGCTGCCTAAGCTGAAAACGGATGACATGAAAACGGGTAAGAAGGTTTATCTGAAGTCCGGAAAAGTTCAGTTGACTAACAGCGGCTCTGATCCGCTGGTCGGGGTTGTCTGGGCAGATGCCGGAACCAGTGCAGAAGAAGTGCCGGTAAAACTCAATGTCTGATCCCTTTTCCCGGCTGGCAGCGCGTATGGATGCGATCACGGTCAGAAAGATGGGAAAGACAGCCTCGATTAATGATGTCGATATGACTGTGATCCCGGGAGAAACACTGGCAGAGCTGAATGCTCTGTCCGGACCTGCGGTCTCTCTGGTGGTGTTTTCTTCGGGATACCGCCCACGGCGCGGGGATCGCGTTGTTTATGACGGACAACAATGGACGGTCACACGGCATGAACGTTTTAACGGTAAGCCAATGATCTTTATTGAGTAAAGAGGTGTGGGATGAAGGGGCTTGAGAATGCCATCCGCAATCTGAACAGCCTTGATACCCGTATGGTGCCACAGGCTAGCGCATGGGCGATAAACCGTGTGGCACAGAAAGCGGTCTCGGTTGCCACCCGGCAGGTTGCCGGGAATACCGTTGCGGGAGATAACCAGGTGAAAGGGATCCCCCTGAAACTGGTACGTCAGCGTGTCCGGGTGTTTAAAGCCAGTCCGTCAGGAAAAATGACGGCCAGGATCCGCGTTAACCGGGGCAATCTGCCCGCCATTAAGCTGGGGACAGCCCGGGTCAGACTGGCCCGGCGTGGTGGAAAACTGCAGTACCGTGGCAGTGTGCTGAAGGTGGGTAAATATCTTTTCCGGGATGCGTTTATTCAGCAACTGGCGAATGGTCGCTGGCATGTGATGCGACGTATTGATGGCAAAAATCGTTACCCCATTGATGTGGTGAAAATCCCGCTGTCCGGACCGCTGACACAGGCATTTGAAGATGCCCGCGACCACATCATTGCTGCGGAAATGCCGAAACAGCTGGGGTATGCACTGAAACAACAACTGAGATTATGGCTGACCCGATGAACCGACATACACAAATCCGCCAGGCCGTACTGGCACGCCTTCGGGAACAGTGTGGAGACAGCGCCACGTTTTTTGACGGGCTTCCGGCATTTATTGATGCGCAGGAACTGCCTGCCGTGGCGGTGTGGCTGAGTGATGCTCAGTACACCGGAAAAATGACGGATGAAGATGACTGGCAGGCTGTTCTGCATATTGCCGTCTTCATCCGGGCACAGGCACCGGATTCAGAGCTGGATATGTGGATGGAGAGCACCATTTTCCCGGCCCTGAATGATGTACCGGCACTTTCCGGACTCATCGACACCCTGATCCCACTCGGTTTTAACTATCAACGTGATAATGAGATGGCCACCTGGGCGATGGCGGAAATCACGTACCAGATCACGTACACGAATTAAGGAGGTGGCAATGACCACACCAAATCCACTGGCAAAAACGAAAGGTGCGGGAACGACGTTCTGGATGTACACCGGCAAGGGCGATGCGTTTGCGAACCCTTTGTCGGACACTGACTGGCTGCGTCTTGCGATGGTGAAGGATCTGCAACCTGGCGAAATGACCGCTGATGCAGAAGATGACACTTATCTCGATGATGAAGATGCAGACTGGAAAACGACAACCCAGGGGCAGAAATCCGTTGGTGATACTTCGGCGACGCTGGCCTGGCGTCCGGGTGACAGCGGGCAGAAAAAACTGGTTCAGTTGTTCGACTCCGGTGAAGTCTGCGCGTTTCGTATCAAATATCCCAACGGTACTGTTGATGTTTTCCGTGGCTGGCTGAGCTCACTGGGTAAAACCATTGCCTCAAAAGACGTGATGACCCGCACCGTGAAAATCAGCGGTGTGGGGCGTCCGTATCTGGCAGAGGAAGGCACTGAAACCGTGGGCGTTACCGGGCTGACGGTGGCACCGGCATCTGCCAGTGTCAATGTGGGAGCAACCACCACGCTGACCTTTACAGTAAAACCTGACGGAGCCAGTGACAAAGCGATCAGTGTGCATTCGACAGATCCACAGACTGCCACGGTGACCCTGAACGGGCTTGTGGCCACGGTGAAAGGCGTGAAGCAGGGCAGTGTCAGCATTGTGGGCATGACTTCTGACGGCGATTTTGTGGCAGTGGCTACGGTGGCTGTCAGCGCCGCAGGTTAACAGGACGATACTCATCATTTGCCCCGGTTATCCGGGGCTTTTTTGCAGGTGGAGAACATGATGTTTCTGAAACAGGGCACGTTTAATTATGAAAAACAGTCCGTGGTGCTCAGTGAGCTGTCCGGGCTGCAGAGAATTGAATATCTGGCGTTTGTTCAGCAGCGAACGGCAAAGTTTGATGCCGGGGAGGGAGAACTGCCGGAGGCTGAACGACAGATTGCTTTTCTGCGGATGGGGATGGATATCAATGCCTGGCTGGTTTCCCGCTCACTGTGGAATGCGGATCAGTCTAAGGATGTAGAGACGCTTTGCGCATCCGTTATTACAACATGGTCGTATGATGCCCTGGGTGCGGGGGCGGAGATGGTTCTGTCGCTGAGCGGTATGGGGGCCATTGATAATGCCGGGGATGATGAGCATGAGGCGCTGACGCCGGAAAAGTCCTGACGCGGGAAATGCAGTTTGTCATGCGGCTTGCCCGGGAGTTCCGGCGGGCAGACTGGCGGCGGATGCTGTCGGAAATGTCGGCCACTGAGCTTGGTGAGTGGGGCGATTATTTCCGGATGCAGAGCTTCAGTGATGTGTGGATGGATGCGCAGTTTGCCTCGCTGAAGGCATTGATCGTGAGAATGGTGTCCGGCAGCAGTGATGCTGCGGTGGCTGATTTCAGCCTTTTACCGGAAGAGAACGGGATACCGGAGCGAACGGACGAAGAACTGATGCATCTTGGAGAAGGTATTTCCGGAGGTGTGCGTTATGGACCAGATAGCCAACCTGGTCATTGATTTGGGGATTGATGCGGCAGAGTTTAAAAATGAAATTCCCCGTATCAAAAACCTTCTGAATGGTGCCGCCAGCGATGCAGAACGGTCTTCTGCCCGTATGCAGCGTTTTATGGAGCGTCAGACTCAGGCCGCCCGGCAGACAACGCAGGCGGCTTCTTCGGCTGCAACAGCCGCCTCCGTCCATGCGCAGACGGTGGAGAAGAACGCACAGGCTCATGAACGCATGGCCCGCGAGGTGGAGAAAACCCGCCAGCGCATGGAGGCGCTGAGCCAGAAAATGCGCGATGAACAGGCGCAGGCCATGGCTCTGGCGGAGGCTCAGGATAAAGCGGCTGCTGCGTTTTATCGTCAGATTGACAGTGTGAAACAGGCCAGTGCGGGGCTGCAGGAATTACAGCGTATTCAGCAGCAGATCCGACAGACCAGAAACAGTGGCGGGATTGGTCAGCAGGATTATCTGGCGCTGATTTCTGAGGTTACGGCGAAAACCCGTGTTCTTACACAGGCTGAAGAAGAGGCTACCCGACAGAAAGTGGCGTTTATCCGTCAGCTTAAAGAGCAGGCAACCCGCCAGAATCTTTCTTCTTCTGAGTTGCTTCGTGCTAAGGCTGCCCAGCTGGGGGTAAGCAGTGCTGCAGAAGTGTATATCCGCAAAATGGAGCAGGCAGGAAAAGCCACGCATTCGCTGGGTCTGAAAAGTGCAGCGGCCCGCCAGGAGATAGGCGTTCTGATAGGTGAACTGGCTCGCGGCAATTTAGGTGCGCTGAGGGGATCCGGGATAACGCTGGCTAACCGTGCCGGATGGATAGACACACTGATGTCACCGAAAGGCATGATGCTGGGCGGGGTTATTGGCGGTATTGCCGCGGCCGTCTATGGTCTGGGTAAAGCCTGGTATGACGGTCAGAAGGAGGGGGAAGAATTTAACCGCCAGTTGTCGCTGACGGGGCATTATGCCGGAGTCACTGCCGGGCAGCTGTGGACGCTTAGTCGTGCTATTTCCGGGAATGGTATCACGCAACATGCTGCAGCCGGTGCGCTGGCTCAGGTGGTGGGGAGTGGTGCATTTCGTGGAAACGATATCGGTATGGTGGCGAGAGCTGCCGCACAGATGGAGCGATCGGTTGGCCAGTCGGTCAGCGATACCATAAATCAGTTTAAGCGGCTGAAGGATGATCCTGTAAATGCCGCGAAGGCTCTGGACAATGAGCTGCATTTTCTTACTGCCACTCAGCTTGAGCAGATACGTGTCCTTGGGGATCAGGGACGGTCCAGTGATGCTGCACGGATAGCCATGTCTGCACTGGCAGAGGAAACCGGTCGGCGTACTGCGGATATTGATAATAACCTCAATGCGCTTGGCAGTACGCTGAAGTATCTGTCTGATTTGTGGAGTCGTTTCTGGGATGCGGCCATGAATATTGGTCGTGAAGACTCGCTGGATGAACAGATTGCCGCTTTACAGGAGAAAGTGTCGCGGGCGAAAAGACTCCCCTGGACGGCATCATCTTCTCAGGTTGAATACGATCAGCAGCGTCTTAACGATCTTCAGGAGAAAAAACGCCAGAAGGATTTGCAGGATGCAAAAGAGCAGGCAGAGCGGAATTATCAGGAGCAACAGAAACGACGTAATGCTGAAAATGCTGCACTGAACCGGATGAATGAAACGGAAGCAGCACGACATCAGCGTGAAATTGCGCGTATTAATGCCATGCAGTACGCCGACCAGGCTGTCAGGGATGCGGCGATACAACGTGAAAATGAACGTTACGAGAAAGCCCTGGCATCCGGTAAGAAAAAAACACGCGAAACCCGTAATGATGAGGCCACCCGGTTATTGCTGCAGTACAGTCAGCAACAGGCACAGGTGGAAGGGCAGATTGCTGCTGCAAGACAGTCAGCAGGCATTGCCACTGAAAAGATGACAGAAGCGCATAAACAGCTTCTGGCTCTGCAGCAGCGCATCAGCGACCTGGACGGGAAAAAACTGACGGCAGATGAAAAGAGTGTGCTGGCCCGTAAAGATGAACTGATTCAGGCACTGACGCTGCTGGATGTAAAACAGCAGGAGCTTCAGAAACAGACGGCACTCAACGAGCTGAAGAAAAAAACAATTCAGCTGACCAGTCAACTGGCTGAAGAAGAGCGCGCTCAGCGTCAGCAACATGACCTGGATATCGCCACGGTGGGTATGGGTGATCAGCAGAGGCAGCGATATCAGGTACAACTGAGTCTTCGCCAGAAATACCAGCAACAGCTGGAGCAGTTGAGGCGGGATAGTGAGCAGAAAGGGACATATAACACGGATGACTACAGAAAGGCCGAGCAGGCGCTGACGGAGAGCCTGAACCGACAACTGAATGAGAATCGCCGTTATTGGCAACAGCTTGAAATTGCTCAGGGTAACTGGAAAAACGGTGCTATGCGGGCGTTTCAGAATTTCACGGCAGATGCGGATAATGCGGCAGGCACTGCTGAGCAGATGCTTACAGCGGCATTTAACAGTGCAGGTAATGCACTGGCAACGTTCTGTACTACCGGAAAACTGAACTTCAAATCTTTTACCGCCTCGCTCCTTTCTGATCTGGCAAAAATCATGGCTCAGATGTCCATGATGCAGGCAGTTAAGGGGATTGGTTCGGCGTTTGGCTGGGGGAGTGCAGCAACTGCCAGTGTGACGCCCAATGCTGATGGTGGTGTTTATCAGTCTGCTGATTTGAGTCGCTACAGTGGCACGGTGGTTAACCGTCCGACGTTTTTTGCTTTTGCAAAAGGTGCAGGTGTGATGGGGGAAGCTGGGCCTGAAGCCATTCTGCCTCTGCGTCGTGGTGCTGACGGTAAGCTGGGGGTTGTGGCGGATATTGGTGGTTCAGGTATGGCGATGTTTGCCCCGCAGTACAACATCGAGATCAATAACGATGGCACGAACGGGCAGATAGGTCCGGCTGCCCTGAAGGTGGTTTATGACCTCGGGAAAAAAGCGGCAGCGGACTTTATGCAACAGCAGGCCCGTGATGGTGGTCGGTTAAGTGGAGCATATCGGTAATGGAGACGTTTCACTGGAAAGTGCGCCCGGATATGAATGTGGTATCAGAGCCGAAAGTGGTGACAGTGAAGCTGGGCGATGGTTATGAACAGCGTCGTGCGGCGGGACTGAATAACCAGTTGTCGACTTACAGCGTGACAATACGTGTTCGTAAATGTGAACACCCATCTTTAAAAGCCTTTCTGGAACGGCACGGTGGCGTCCGCGCATTTCAGTGGACGCCACCTTATGACTGGAAACCGATTAGGGTGGTTTGTCGTAAATGGTCGGCAAGCGTGGGGGCGCTGTGGGTAACCATAACGGCAGATTTTGAACAGGTCGTGGCATAGGAGGCTCTGATGCAGGATATTCCACAGGAAACACATCATGAGACGACACGCATCACTCAGTCAGCCCAGGTGGTGCTCTGGGAAATCGATCTGACAGAGGTCGGTGGTGAACGTTATTTTTTCTGTAATGAGCAGAACGAAAAAGGTGAGCCGGTTACCTGGCAGGGGCGGCAGTATCAGGCATACCCCATTCAGGGGACGGGATTTGAACTGAACGGCAAGGGCAGTGCTGCCCGTCCGACACTGACGGTTTCTAACCTGCACGGCATGGTCACCGGGATGGCGGAAGACCTGCAGAGTCTGGTCGGCGGAACGGTGGTCAGGCGTAAGGTTTACGCCCGTTTTCTGGATGCGGTGAACTTCGTCAACGGAAACAGCGACGCCGATCCGGAGCAGGAGGTGATCAGCCGCTGGCGCATCGAGCAGTGCAGCGAACTGAGTGCGGTCAGTGCCTCCTTTGTGTTGTCCACACCGACGGAAACGGATGGCGCTGTTTTTCCGGGACGTATCATGCTGGCCAACACCTGCACCTGGACCTATCGCGGTGATGAGTGCGGTTATCACGGTCCGGCAGTCGCGGATGAATATGACCAGCCGACGTCCGATATCACGAAGGATAAATGCAGCAAATGCCTGAGCGGCTGTAAGTTTCGCAATAACGTCGGCAACTTTGGCGGCTTCCTTTCCATTAACAAACTTTCGCAGTAATCCCATGACAGAGACAGAATCAGCGATTCTGGCGCACGCCCGGCGATGTGCGCCAGCGGAGTCGTGCGGCTTCGTGGTGAGAACGCCGGAGGGGGAAAGATATTTTCCCTGCGTGAATATCTCCGGTGAGCCGGAGGAGTATTTCCGGATGTCTCCGGAGGACTGGCTGCAGGCAGAAATGCAGGGTGAGATTGTGGCGCTGGTCCACAGTCACCCCGGTGGTCTGCCCTGGCTGAGTGAGGCCGATCGGCGGCTGCAGGTGCAGAGTGATTTGCCGTGGTGGCTGGTCTGCCGGGGGGCGATTTACAAGTTCCGCTGTGTGCCACATCTTACCGGGCGGCGCTTTGAGCACGGGGTGACGGACTGTTACACGCTGTTCCGGGATGCTTACCATCTGGCGGGGATTGAGATGCCGGATTTTCATCGCGAGGATGACTGGTGGCGTAACGGTCAGAATCTCTATCTGGATAATCTGGAGGCCACAGGGCTGTATCAGGTGCCGTTGTCAGCGGCGCAGCCGGGCGATGTGCTGCTGTGCTGTTTTGGTTCATCGGTGCCGAATCATGCCGCCATTTACTGTGGTGACGGCGAGCTGCTGCACCATATTCCTGAACAACTGAGCAAACGAGAGAGGTATACCGACAAATGGCAGCGACGCACACACTCCCTCTGGCGTCACCGGGCATGGCACGCATCTGCCTTTACGGGGATTTACAACGATTTGGTCGCCGCATCGACCTTCGTGTGAAAACGGGGGCTGAAGCCATCCGGGCGCTGGCCACGCAGCTTCCGGCGTTTCGCCAGAAACTGAATGAGGGCTGGTATCAGGTGCGCATTTCCGGGCGTGATGCAGGCGAAAACGAATTATCTGCCCGTCTTAATGAGCCGCTGGCAAATGGTGCCGTGATCCACATCGTACCGCGTCTGGCGGGTGCCAAAAGTGGCGGTATTTTTCAGGCAGTGCTGGGTGCGGCGCTAATTGCTACGGCAATCTGGATGCCGGGGCTTAGTATTGTTGCAAGTAATCTCATGTTCTCTCTTGGGGCAGGTATGGTTTTAGGCGGTGTTGCGCAGATGCTGGCACCGAAAGCCAAAACGCCTAAAGTGTCAGCCACTGATAACGGTAAGCAAAATACCTATTTTTCCTCATTGGATAACATGGTTGCCCAGGGCAATGTCCTGCCTGTTCTGTACGGTGAAATGCGCGTTGGGTCACGTGTGGCATCTCAGGAGATCAGCACGGCAGATGAAGGGGATGGTGGTCAGGTTGTGGTAATTGGGCGGTAATATTATTTACTCATGTTCTAACTGATTTAATATTTATATCGAACACTGATAATTATTCTGTTGGTTAGCTATATGAACAAAACGATTTTATTCTGCACGATTATTGCCTTAACAGGATGTAAATCTTTGGATTACGTAAAATCCGGCAAGCCTGTAATGGAAGGTAATTCATTAAAAAATATTGATGAATTGTCAGGCTGCATATCCAGACAATGGGCTGGTAATGGAACACCTATAACATCCATTCCTATTGAGAATGGGGTAAGCCTTTTAGTTCCACAGGCTATGGGTGGGTATGATGTTGTGCTTGATATCAAAAAAGCAGGAAATGGCAGTAGTTTTACTCTTTATGAACGCGTACCAGCATTAACGCCAAAAATTTTTGCTGATAGTGTTAATGCATGTAAATAATAGTTAATCCTGCCGTAACTCATGAGCCGCCTTTTGGGCGGCTTTGTTGTTTATGGAGTGTGAGGAATGGGTAAAGGTAGCAGTAAGGGGCATACCCCGCGCGAAGCGAAGGACAACCTGAAGTCCACGCAGCTGCTGAGTGTGATTGATGCCATCAGCGAAGGGCCGATTGAAGGTCCGGTGAATAGCTTAAAAAGCGTGCTGCTGAACAGTACGCCGGTGCTGGACAGTGAGGGGAATACCAACATCTCCGGCGTCACGGTGGTGTTCCGGGCCGGTGAGCAGGAGCAGACACCGCCGGAGGGGTTTGAATCCTCCGGCTCCGAGACGGTGCTCGGTACAGAAGTGAAATATGACACGCCGATCACCCGGACCATCACGTCGGCAAACATTGACCGTCTGCGTTTTACTTTCGGCGTGCAGGCACTGGTGGAAACCACCTCAAAGGGGGACAGGAATCCATCGGAAGTCCGCCTGCTGGTTCAGATACAACGTAACGGTGGCTGGGTGACGGAAAAAGACATCACCATTAAGGGTAAAACCACCTCGCAGTATCTGGCCTCGGTGGTGGTGGGTAGCCTGCCGCCGCGCCCGTTTAATATCCGGATGCGCAGGATGACGCCGGACAGCACCACAGACCAGCTGCAGAACAAAACGCTCTGGTCGTCATACACCGAAATCATCGATGTGAAACAGTGCTACCCGAACACGGCACTGGTCGGCGTGCAGGTGGACTCGGAGCAGTTCGGCAGCCAGCAGGTGAGCCGTAATTATCATCTTCGCGGGCGCATTCTGCAGGTGCCGTCGAACTATAACCCGCAGACGCGGCAATACAGCGGTATCTGGGACGGAACGTTTAAGCCGGCATACAGCAACAACCCGGCCTGGTGTCTGTGGGATATGCTGACCCACCCGCGCTACGGCATGGGGAAACGTCTTGGTGCGGCGGATGTGGATAAATGGGCGCTGTATGTCATCGGCCAGTACTGCGACCAGTCGGTGCCGGACGGCTTTGGCGGCACGGAGCCGCGCATCACCTGTAATGCCTGGCTGACCACGCAGCGTAAGGCGTGGGATGTGCTCAGTGATTTCTGCTCGGCGATGCGCTGTATGCCGGTATGGAACGGGCAGACGCTGACGTTCGTGCAGGACCGACCATCAGATAAGGTGTGGACCTATAACCGCAGTAATGTGGTGATGCCGGATGATGGCGCGCCGTTCCGCTACAGCTTCAGCGCCCTGAAGGACCGCCATAATGCCGTTGAGGTGAACTGGATTGACCCGAACAACGGCTGGGAGACGGCGACAGAGCTTGTTGAAGATACGCAGGCCATTGCCCGTTACGGTCGTAATGTCACGAAGATGGATGCCTTTGGCTGTACCAGCCGGGGGCAGGCACACCGCGCCGGGCTGTGGCTGATTAAAACGGAACTGCTGGAGACGCAGACCGTGGATTTCAGCGTGGGTGCTGAAGGGCTTCGCCATGTACCGGGCGATGTCATTGAAATCTGCGATGATGACTATGCCGGTATCAGCACCGGTGGTCGCGTGCTGGCGGTGAACAGCCAGACCCGGACGCTGACGCTCGACCGTGAAATCACGCTGCCATCCTCCGGTACCACGCTGATAAGCCTGGTTGACGGAAGTGGTAATCCGGTCAGCGTGGAGGTTCAGTCCGTCACCGACGGACTTAAGGTGAAAGTGAACCGGGTTCCTGATGGCGTTGCAGAATACAGTGTGTGGGGGCTGAAGTTGCCGACGTTGCGTCAGCGCCTGTTCCGCTGTGTGAGTATCCGTGAGAACGATGACGGCACGTATGCCATCACTGCCGTGCAGCATGTACCGGAAAAAGAAGCCATCGTGGATAACGGGGCGCACTTTGACGGCGACCAGAGCAGCACGGTGAATGGTGTCACGCCGCCAGCGGTGCAGCACCTGACCGCCGAAGTCACCGCAGACAGCGGGGAATATCAGGTGCTGGCGCGCTGGGACACGCCGAAGGTGGTGAAGGGCGTGAGCTTCCTGCTCCGTCTGACCGTAACAGCGGATGACAGCAGTGAGCGGCTGGTCAGCACGGCCCGGACGACGGAAACCACTTACCGCTTCACACAACTGGCTCTGGGGAACTACAGGCTGACAGTCCGGGCAGTAAATGCGTGGGGGCAGCAGGGCGATCCGGCGTCGGTATCGTTCCGGATTGCCGCACCGGCAGCGCCGTCGCGGATTGAGCTGACACCGGGCTATTTTCAGATAACCGCCACGCCGCATCTTGCCGTTTATGACCCGACGGTACAGTTTGAGTTCTGGTTCTCGGAAAAGCGGATTACCGATATCAGGCAGGTTGAAACCACAGCACGCTATCTTGGCACGGCGCTGTACTGGATAGCCGCCAGTATCAATATCAAACCGGGCCATGATTATTACTTTTATATCCGCAGTGTGAACACCGTTGGCAAATCGGCATTCGTGGAGGCTGTTGGTCAGCCGAGTGATGATGCATCCGGTTATCTGGATTTTTTCAAAGGCGAGATAGGGAAAACCCATCTGGCTCAGGAGCTGTGGACGCAGATTGATAACGGTCAGCTTGCGCCTGACCTGGCTGAAATCAGGACGTCCATTACGGATGTCAGCAATGAAATCACGCAGACCGTCAATAAGAAACTGGAAGACCAGAGTGCGGCAATTCAGCAGATACAGAAGGTTCAGGTTGATACAAATAATAACCTGAACAGCATGTGGGCTGTGAAGCTGCAGCAGATGCAGGACGGACGCCTTTATATCGCGGGTATTGGTGCCGGTATTGAGAACACCCCTGACGGCATGCAGAGTCAGGTGCTGCTGGCGGCAGACAGGATTGCGATGATTAATCCTGCGAATGGCAACACAAAGCCGATGTTTGTTGGGCAGGGCGATCAGATATTCATGAACGAAGTGTTCCTGAAACGCCTGACGGCTCCCACCATTACCAGCGGCGGTAATCCTCCGGTATTTTCCCTGACACCGGACGGGCGGCTGACGGCGAAAAATGCCGATATCAGCGGTAACGTGAATGCGAACTCCGGGACGCTCAACAACGTCACGATTAACGAGAACTGTCGGGTTCTGGGAAAACTGTCCGCCAACCAGATTGAAGGCGATCTCGTTAAAACAGTGGGCAAAGCTTTCCCCCGGGACTCCCGTGCACCGGAACGGTGGCCATCAGGGACCATCACCGTCAGGGTTTATGACGATCAGCCGTTTGACCGGCAGATTGTTATTCCGGCGGTGGCATTCAGCGGCGCTAAACATGAGCGGGAGAATAACGATATTTATTCGTCATGCCGCCTGATAGTACGGAAAAACGGTGCTGAAATTTATAACCGTACCGCGCTGGATAATACACTGATTTACAGTGGTGTTATTGATATGCCTGCCGGTCACGGTCACATGACACTGGAGTTTTCGGTGTCAGCATGGCTGGTAAATAACTGGTATCCCACAGCAAGTATCAGCGATTTGCTGGTTGTGGTGATGAAGAAAGCCACTGCAGGCATCACGATTAGCTGAATTTTATAACCCAGATACGGGCGCCAGAAATGGCGCCTTTTTTATTGCAGAAAAGCGAGAGGTAATTATGCGTAAATTATGTGCTGTTATTTTGTCCGCAGCCATCTGTCTGGCCGTATCCGGTGCGCCTGCATGGGCGTCTGAGCAGCAGGCCACACTGAGCGCAGGGTATCTTCATGCCCGTACGAACGCTCCCGGCAGCGATAATCTGAACGGGATTAACGTGAAATACCGTTATGAGTTTACGGACACGCTGGGGCTGATTACGTCATTCAGTTATGCCAACGCTGAAGATGAGCAAAAAACGCATTACAGCGATACCCGCTGGCATGAGGATTCCGTGCGTAACCGCTGGTTCAGCGTGATGGCGGGACCGTCTGTGCGCGTGAATGAATGGTTCAGCGCGTATGCGATGGCGGGTGTGGCTTACAGCCGTGTGTCGACTTTCTCCGGGGATTATCTCCGCGTAACTGACAACAAGGGGAAAACGCATGATGTGCTGACCGGAAGTGATGACGGTCACCACAGCAACACGTCTCTGGCGTGGGGAGCTGGCGTGCAGTTTAACCCGACCGAATCCGTGGCCATTGATGTCGCTTATGAAGGCTCCGGCAGTGGCGACTGGCGCACTGACGGGTTCATCGTGGGTGTTGGTTATAAATTCTGATTAGCCAGGTAACACAGTGTTATGACAGCCCGCCGGTTCAGGCGGGCTTTTTTGTGGGGTGAATATGGCAGTAAAAATTTCAGGTGTACTGAAAGACGGCACAGGCAAACCGGTGCAGAACTGCACAATCCAGCTGAAAGCAAAACGTAACAGTACCACGGTGGTGGTGAACACGCTGGCATCTGAAAATCCGGATGAAGCCGGGCGTTACAGTATGGACGTTGAGTACGGTCAGTACAGCGTTATTCTGTTGGTGGAAGGATTCCCGCCGTCACATGCCGGGACCATCACCGTGTATGAAGATTCCCGACCCGGTACGCTGAATGATTTTCTCGGTGCCATGACGGAGGATGATGCCCGTCCTGAGGCACTGCGACGTTTTGAACTGATGGTGGAAGAGGTGGCGCGTAACGCGTCCGCAGTGGCACAGAACACGGCAGCCGCGAAGAAGTCAGCCAGCGATGCCAGCACATCAGCCCGTGAGGCGGCAACCCATGCGACTGATGCTGCAGGCTCAGCACGCGCAGCCAGCACATCAGCCGGGCAGGCCGCGACGTCGGCTCAGTCAGCGTCTTCCAGCGCAGGAACGGCATCAGCAAAGGCTACTGAAGCATCAAAAAGTGCTGCCGCTGCAGAGTCCTCAAAAAGCGCGGCGGCTACGAGTGCCGGTGCGGCGAAAACGTCAGAAACGAATGCTGCAGCGTCACAAAAATCTGCAGCCACTTCTGCATCCACCGCGACCACGAAAGCGTCAGAAGCTGCCACCTCAGCCCGGGATGCGGCGGCCTCAAAAGAGGCAGCGAAATCATCAGAAACGAACGCATCATCAAGTGCCAGTAGTGCAGCTTCCTCGGCAACGGCGGCAGGAAATTCCGCGAAGGCCGCAAAAACGTCTGAGACGAATGCGGATAACAGCGCACAGGCGGCAGCAGACTCACAAACTGCATCGGCAAACTCCGCGACAGCAGCCAAAAAATCAGAAACCAACGCGAAAAATAGCGAGGCAGCAGCAAAGAGCAGCGAAACAAACGCTAAAGCCAGCGAAACTAATGCTAAATCCAGTGAAACAAACGCGGCGAAATCTGCGGCGGACGCACTTAATTATCGCAACCAGGCGCAAGTAATTGTTGGCGATAATATCGGTCTTGGCTCAGCCCCGCGTGATTGTCCTGATATTTCCGGCAACCCATCAGGGTATATCGGATTTATGCGCATTATGAGTAATGCAAAAGGCTTTCCATCGATTGCATCCGGTGAAAGCAGTCTTACGGGGTTTATTAGTCAGGTAGATGGAACACCAGCGTATACAGGTGTATTTCAGGGATGGACTACGCGCTCGCTTTATACTTATCGCTGGAATCCGACAATAGGCCCGCAATGGACACGCCACGCAAGAAAAGATGAGGTTATCCGATTTCAGCGTTCAAGCGACACAAGAACCATCATTTTATCTACTGACGTTCAGGCGGACGGCTGTTACTTACAGGTTGATGCTGACGGTCAGTGGGGCGCATTTAACCCTAAAGCTGGTAGATGGCAACCGCTCGCAGTTGCGCAAGGTGGCACTGGGGCGAATGATGCAAGTACAGCGCGCTCTAAACTTGAAGTCATGTTTGAAGCAAAAACTGGCCTTGATGCGAATACGAACTTAAACGATATAAAAGGTACTACAGCCGGTTTTTATTACCAACCAATGTCTGCCAACGCAAAGCCAGAACTAAATTACCCGATACAGCTTGCTGGTGCATTGTTAGTGCAAAGAACTGGTGCTAATGGTAGTGATGGTTGTATCCAGAGCTATTTTGTATATAACAATTCATCAATTCTTTATAGAAGGATATATACCAGCACACAAGGTTGGAGTGTATGGAAAAAAATAGTATTAACAGAAAGAATTGAAGAAGGCGAATCGACAACTTACGTTTATTCGAATTACTCACCATCAGCGCCACGACTTCAGGTGTCAACATCTGGATTGTGGGGTTGCCATAACGGATCGTCATGGGTTCCATTACCTATTGGACAAGGAGGCACTAATGCGGCAACTGTTGATGGTGCCAGAACGAATCTTGGCTTAGGTAGGAACAACAGCCCTCAACTTAACAGTCTATTTCTTGATAGATATAGTGATTCGACCAATACATACACATCTAGTGGAATTCTCCATACAAGACTGTTAGCAACTGACAGCACTGTGCGTCTTGGTGCTGATATGTATGTTGAGACTTTATCAAATGAGCCAGGTCAATTAACAATAAGGTTTACATACGATGGTTCAACTGGTGCTTCAAAATATCTAAACCTTAACTCAGAAGGTAATTTAATTGTAGATAGTGCGATACTGAAATCAACGGTTGAAAAACCTTTACAAATAAGGAGCGCTAACCCAGCAATAAGATTTAATGAAACAGATCGCCCGGCTAACACGCCTACTTATACTCTCATTGCTAATGGTGGAAACTGGTTTATTCATAAAAGCGATTATGATGATGCCGGAAGCACCAGCACCGCAATTTCATATAATTTTGCAAACGACAGACTTGATGTGCAAAATTTTAAAGCGTCTGGGTTAATTACAGCTAACTCAGTAACAACATCATCACCAGTTAAATCCGGTGGAGGTAGGGTAGAGATACTTGGTAGCGTTGCAGATTTTTCTACAATGTCATGCTATGTTCGCGGCCTTAACAGTACAGGTAGTTCCGCTGCGTGGGTGTTAGGTATGCACTCAGGCGAAAGCAAAATGGTGTCACTTAAGAACTACCATAGTAATGCAGAGATTCTACTTAATGGCAGTGATGGAGCAGTTCAACTCAAAACAGGTGCTGTTAACGGTGCTAAAGCGCAGGCGCTCACTATCAACAAGGATGAGGTTAACTCAACTGTTGATTTAACCCTTACAAAGCAATCAGGGACTGGTAATCGTTTTGTTTTACAGAACTCAGGTAATGCAGAACTACCGTTTTCTGTCAGGGTGTGGGGTTCCAGTACTCGTCAAAACGTTTTTGAGGTTGGCACGTCTGCCGCGTATCTGTTTTATGCGCAAAAAACAACAGACGGGCAAAACCTTACTGTAAACGGAAGTGTTAACTGCACCACACTGAATCAGTCATCAGACCGCAGACTGAAAGAAAATATCGAGATTATCGATAACGCGACTGACGCAATCCGCAAAATTAATGGATACACGTACACGCTCAAGGAGAATGGGGCACATTGCGCCGGGGTTATAGCACAGGAAGTTGAAGAGGCCATCCCGGAGGCCGTTGGTTCATTCATCCATTACGGTGAAGAGTTGCAAGGCCCGACCGTTGACGGCAACGAGCTACGCGAAGAAACGCGCTATCTTAATGTTGACTACGCCGCCGTGACGGGTTTACTTGTTCAGGTCGCCCGTGAAACAGATGATCGCGTTACCGCGCTGGAAGAGGAAAACACAACGCTACGTCAAAATCTGGCAACAGCAGACACCCGGATCAGCACTCTGGAAAATCAGGTAAGCGAACTGGTTGCACTTGTCCGGCAGTTAACAGGAAGCGAACATTGATATCCTTCAAGCTCTGAAGGAGGCTGTTCCCGGTACGTTCAGATTGTTGTTGAGCTGGAAATCGCAACGGAGGAAGAAACCTTGTTGCTGGAAGCCTGGAAAAAGTATCGGGTGTTGCTGAACCGTGTTGATACATCAACTGCACCTGATATTGAGTGGCCTGCTGTCCCTGTTATGGAGTAATCGTTTTGTGATATGCCGCAGAAACGTTGTATGAAATAACGTTCTGCGGTTAGTTATTATATTGTAAAACTGAGTATTGGTTTATTTGGCGATTATTATCTTCAGGAGAATAATGGAAGTTCTATGACTCAATTGTTCATAGTGTTTACATCACCGCCAATTGCTTTTAAGACTGAACGCATGAAATATGGTTTTTCGTCATGTTTTGAGTCTGCTGTTAATATTTCTAAAGTCGGTTTTTTTTCTTCATTTTCTCTAACTATTTTCCATGAAATACATTTTTGATTATTATTTGAATCAATTCCAATTACCTGAAGTCTTTCATCTATAATTGGCATTGTATGTATTGGTTTATTGGAGTTGATGCTTGCTTTTCTGAGCCATAGCTCTGATATCCAAATGAAGCCATAGGCATTTGTTATTTTGGCTCTGTCAGCTGCATAACGCCAAAAAATATATTTATCTGCTTGATCTTCAAATGTTGTATTGATTAAATCAATTGGATGGAATTGTTTATCATAAAAAATTAATGTTTGAATGTGATAACCGTCCTTTAAAAAAGTCGTTTCTGCAAGCTTGGCTGTATAGTCAACTAACTCTTCTGTCGAAGTGATATTTTTAGGCTTATCTACCAGTTTTAGACGCTCTTTAATATCTTCAGGAATTATTTTATTATCATATTGTATCATGCTAAATGACAATTTGCTTATGGAGTAATCTTTTAATTTTAAATAAGTTATTCTCCTGGCTTCATCAAATAAAGAGTCGAATGATGTTGGCGAAATCACATCGTCACCCATTGGATTGTTTATTTGTATGCCAAGAGAGTTACAGCAGTTATACATTCTGCCATAGATTATAGCTAAGGCATGTAATAATTCGTAATCTTTTAGCGTATTAGCGACCCATCGTCTTTCTGATTTAATAATAGATGATTCAGTTAAATATGAAGGTAATTTCTTTTGTGCAAGTCTGACTAACTTTTTTATACCAATGTTTAACATACTTTCATTTGTAATAAACTCAATGTCATTTTCTTCAATGTAAGATGAAATAAGAGTAGCCTTTGCCTCGCTATACATTTCTAAATCGCCTTGTTTTTCTATCGTATTGCGAGAATTTTTAGCCCAAGCCATTAATGGATCATTTTTCCATTTTTCAATAACATTATTGTTATACCAAATGTCATATCCTATAATCTGGTTTTTGTTTTTTTGAATAATAAATGTTACTGTTCTTGCGGTTTGGAGGAATTGATTCAAATTCAAGCGGAATAATTCAGGGTCAAAATATGTATCAATGCAGCATTTGAGCAAGTGCGATAAATCTTTAAGTCTTCTTTCCCATGGTTTTTTAGTCATAAAACTCTCCATTTTGATAGGTTGCATGCTAGATGCTGATATATTTTAGAGGTGATAAAATTAACTGCTTAACTGTCAATGTAATACAAGTTGTTTAATCTTTGCAATGATTCTTATCAGAAACCATATAGTAAATTAGTTACACAGGAAATTTTTAATATTATTATTATCATTCATTATGTATTAAAATTAGAGTTGTGGCTTGGCTCTGCTAATACGTTGCTCATAGGAGATATGGTAGAGCCGCAGACACGTCGTATGCAGGAACGTGCTGCGGCTGGCTGGTGAACTTTCGATAGTGCGAGTATTGAATGATTTCCAGCCGTTACAGATTTTACGTGCTAATTAGTGAACAAACCACTCGTCAGCAGACTCCCAGGTATCTTTCAAAGTTTCCTGAACAAAAGTTTTAGCTGAATCTTTATCGGCAGTGCGCGTAACAGAAAGGCCATCGTTGCTGGTGGTTTTTACGATCACCTCTACATCGTCATAACGCTTACTGATGCGTCGAGTTAATTCTTCCTTTAACGCATCCACAGCACCGTTTGGCATTTTAGTCATTTTCTCTTTGGCTATGCAGATCTCAATACGCATAAAAATCCCTCTACACTGTGTTTGTATACAGTATTATTTTTAACTGTATGAATAAACAGTGTCAATAGAACAAAGATTGCTGCATGTACAAATGTTCTTTGGCTACAAATACACCTACTGATCATGTTCTGCTATGCTCTGATACCTCCAAAATGTACAATCAGCGGCATGAATTTTTCTTTGTACATATGATTGTACATAATCAAAGAGACAACAATTATGACAAGCCTTTTGGCCGCAGAGGTAGCGAAAAGAAGAACCTTTGCAATTATTTCTCACCCGGACGCCGGTAAAACTACCATCACCGAGAAGGTGCTGCTGTTCGGACAGGCCATTCAGACCGCCGGTACAGTAAAAGGCCGTGGTTCCAACCAGCACGCTAAGTCGGACTGGATGGAGATGGAAAAGCAGCGTGGGATCTCCATTACTACTTCTGTGATGCAGTTTCCGTATCACGATTGCCTGGTTAACCTGCTCGACACCCCGGGGCACGAAGACTTCTCGGAAGATACCTATCGTACCCTGACGGCGGTGGACTGCTGCCTGATGGTTATCGACGCTGCAAAAGGTGTTGAAGATCGTACCCGTAAGCTGATGGAAGTTACCCGTCTGCGCGATACGCCGATCCTCACCTTTATGAACAAACTTGACCGTGATATCCGCGACCCGATGGAACTGCTCGATGAAGTTGAGAACGAGCTGAAAATCGGCTGCGCACCGATCACCTGGCCGATTGGCTGCGGCAAGCTGTTTAAAGGCGTTTACCACCTTTATAAAGACGAAACCTATCTCTATCAGAGCGGTAAAGGTCACACCATTCAGGAAGTCCGTATTGTTAAAGGGCTGAATAACCCGGATCTCGATGCTGCGGTTGGTGAAGATCTGGCACAGCAGCTGCGTGATGAACTGGAACTGGTGAAAGGCGCGTCTAACGAGTTCGACAAAGAATTGTTCCTTGCGGGCGAAATTACTCCAGTGTTCTTTGGTACTGCGCTGGGTAACTTCGGCGTCGATCATATGCTGGATGGCCTGGTAGAGTGGGCACCTGCGCCGATGCCGCGTCAGACTGATACCCGTACCGTAGAGGCGAGCGAAGATAAATTTACCGGCTTCGTATTTAAAATTCAGGCCAACATGGACCCGAAACACCGCGACCGCGTGGCGTTTATGCGTGTGGTGTCCGGTAAATATGAAAAAGGTATGAAGCTGCGCCAGGTGCGCACCGCTAAAGATGTGGTGATCTCCGACGCGCTGACCTTTATGGCGGGCGACCGTTCGCATGTTGAAGAAGCGTATCCTGGCGACATCCTTGGTCTGCACAACCACGGCACTATTCAGATCGGCGACACCTTTACCCAGGGTGAGATGATGAAGTTCACCGGTATCCCGAACTTTGCGCCGGAACTGTTCCGTCGTATCCGCCTGAAAGATCCGCTGAAGCAAAAACAGCTGCTCAAAGGGCTGGTACAGCTTTCCGAAGAGGGCGCGGTGCAGGTGTTCCGTCCGATTTCCAACAACGACCTGATCGTTGGTGCGGTTGGTGTGCTGCAGTTTGATGTGGTGGTAGCGCGCCTGAAGAGCGAATACAACGTTGAAGCAGTGTATGAGTCAGTCAACGTTGCCACTGCACGCTGGGTAGAATGTGCGGACGCGAAGAAATTCGAAGAGTTCAAGCGTAAGAACGAAAGCCAACTGGCGCTTGATGGCGGCGATAACCTCGCTTACATCGCTACCAGCATGGTCAACCTACGCCTGGCGCAGGAACGTTATCCGGACGTTCAGTTCCACCAGACTCGCGAGCATTAATTCTTGCCTCCAGGGTGCGGCAGCCGCTGCGCCCTGTCAATTTCCCTTCCTTATTAGCCGCTTACGGAATGTTCTTAAAACATTCACTTTTGCTTATGTTTTAGCGGATATCCCGAGCGGTTTCAAAATTGTGATCTATATTTAACAAAGTAATGACATTTCTGACGGCGTTAAATACCGTTCAATGCGTAGATATCAGTATCTAAAGCTGTCGATTGTCATTCTACCGATATTAATAACTGATTCAGAGGCTGTAATGGTCGTTATTCATCACCCATCGCTTTTGTGATGGCGGCCATTGACTTCTGTAGAGGGTGAAGTCTCTCCCTATTCAGCAATGCAACCTCGTGTTGCCAGGCTCAAATTACGAGCAAACATACAGGAATAAATCGATGACTATGACAAGACTGAAGATTTCGAAAACTCTGCTGGCTGTAATGTTAACCTCTGCCGTCGCGACCGGCTCTGCCTACGCGGAAAACAACGCGCAGACTACCAATGAAAGCGCAGGGCAAAAAGTCGATAGCTCTATGAATAAAGTCGGTAATTTCATGGATGACAGCGCCATCACCGCGAAAGTGAAGGCGGCCCTGGTGGATCATGACAACATCAAGAGCACCGATATCTCTGTCAAAACCGATCAAAAAGTCGTGACCCTGAGCGGTTTCGTTGAAAGCCAGGCCCAGGCCGAAGAGGCAGTGAAAGTGGCGAAAGGCGTTGAAGGCGTGACCTCTGTCAGCGACAAACTGCACGTTCGCGACGCTAAAGAAGGCTCTGTGAAGGGCTACGCGGGTGACACCGCCACCACCAGTGAAATCAAAGCCAAACTGCTGGCGGACGATATCGTTCCTTCACGTAAAGTGAAAGTTGAAACCACCGATGGTGTGGTTCAGCTCTCCGGTACCGTAGATTCTCAGGCACAAAGTGACCGTGCTGAAAGTATCGCCAAAGCGGTAGATGGTGTGAAAAGCGTTAAAAATGATCTGAAAACTAAGTAATTCGTCGTAATTCGACCTCCCGAACTTTGTCGGGAGGCGCGATGTGCACCACACTAAAAATATCGCATTGAGTGATTTTCACGCTCATATCAAGCGGTGACATTAACTATGGTAAAGGAGACGCTTATGTTTCGTTGGGGCATCATATTTCTGGTTATCGCGTTAATCGCCGCCGCACTTGGGTTTGGTGGTCTGGCCGGTACTGCTGCAGGCGCAGCTAAAATTGTCTTTGTCGTCGGGATTATTCTGTTCCTGGTGAGTTTGTTCATGGGCCGAAAACGACCCTAGATTTCAGACCATTAAGAAAATTTTATCCAAAGCCAGTCCAGCGGACTGGCTTTTGCGGTTTTAGCGAATAATAAATTGCGTTACTTTGTCATTCTTTCACAACAAAAACAGGAAGGCAGAGGTGGGGCAGCGAATACCTGTAACGCTTGGTAATATTGCGCCGTTGTCGCTAAGGCCGTTCCAGCCTGGACGGATTGCTCTGGTGTGCGAAGGCGGCGGACAGCGTGGAATTTTCACGGCTGGCGTGCTGGATGAGTTTATGCGTGCGCAGTTTAATCCTTTCGATCTTTATCTCGGCACATCTGCCGGGGCGCAGAACCTCTCGGCGTATATCTGCAATCAGCCCGGTTACGCGCGCAAAGTCATCATGCGTTACACCACAAAACGCGAATTTTTCGATCCATTGCGCTTTGTCCGTGGAGGAAATCTTATCGATCTCGACTGGCTGGTGGAGGCCACCGCAAGCCAGATGCCATTGCAAATGGATACCGCCGCGCGGTTATTTGACAGCGGCAAATCGTTTTATATGTGCGCCTGTCGTCAGGATGACTATGCGCCGAATTACTTTTTGCCAACTAAACAAAACTGGCTGGATGTGATTCGCGCCTCCAGTGCGATACCTGGCTTTTATCGTAGCGGAGTGTCGCTGGAAGGTATTAACTACCTGGATGGTGGGATCAGTGATGCGATCCCGGTTAAAGAGGCGGCAAGGCAGGGAGCAAAAACGTTGGTCGTCATCCGCACTGTGCCGTCGCAAATGTACTACACGCCACAGTGGTTCAAACGCATGGAACGCTGGCTGGGTGACAGTAGCCTGCAGCCGCTGGTCAATCTGGTGCAGCATCATGAAACCAGCTATCGTGAGATTCAGCAATTTATTGAGAAACCACCGGGCCAGCTGCGGATATTCGAAATTTATCCACCGAAGCCATTGCATAGTATTGCGCTCGGCAGTCGGATTCCGGCGCTGCGTGAAGACTATAAACTTGGGCGTTTATGTGGGCGTTATTTTCTGGCAACGGTCGGTAAATTATTGACTGAAAAAGCGCCGCTGAGCCGCCATCTGGTGCCGGTGGTGACGCCGGAGTCGATCGTTATTCCGCCTGCGCCAGTCGCCAACGATACGCTGGTTGCCGAAGTGAGCGATGCTCCGCAGGCGAACGACCCGACATTTAACAATGAGGATCTGGCTTGATTTGCCGTTTTATCGACACCCACTGCCATTTTGATTTCCCGCCGTTTAGTGGCGATGAAGAGGCCAGCCTGCAACGCGCGGCACAAGCGGGCGTAGGCAAGATCATTGTTCCGGCGACAGAAGCGGAAAATTTTGCTCGCGTGCAGGCGTTAGCGGAAAAATATCAACCGCTGTATGCCGCATTGGGCTTGCATCCTGGTATGTTGGAAAAACATAGCGATGTGTCTCTTGATCAGCTACAGCAGGCGCTGGAAAGGCATCCGGCGAAGGTGGTGGCGGTGGGGGAGATCGGTCTGGATCTCTTTGGCGACGATCCGCAATTTGAGAGGCAGCAGTGGTTACTCGACGAACAACTGAAACTGGCGAAACGCTACGATCTGCCGGTGATTCTGCATTCACGACGCACGCACGACAAACTGGCGATGCATCTTAAACGCCACGATTTACCGTGCACTGGCGTGGTTCATGGTTTTTCCGGCAGCCTGCAACAGGCCGAACGGTTTGTGCAACTGGGCTACAAAATTGGCGTAGGCGGGACTATCACCTATCCACGCGCCAGTAAAACCCGCGATGTCATCGCAAAATTACCGCTGGCATCGTTGTTGCTGGAAACCGACGCGCCGGATATGCCGCTCAACGGTTTTCAGGGGCAGCCTAACCGCCCGGAACAGGCCGCGCGGGTGTTTGCTGTGCTTTGTGAGTTACGCCTGGAACCCGCAGATGAAATTGCCGAAGTGTTGCTTAATAACACGTATACGTTGTTTAACGTGCCGTAGGCCGGATAAGGCGTTCACGCCGCATCCGGCAGCTGGCGCACAATGCCTGATGCGACGCTTGACGCGTCTTATCATGCCTACAAGTTTATGCCGATCCGTAGGCCGTATCCGGCATGTCACAAATACAGCGCCGGAAATATCAACCGGCTCACCCCGCGCTCCTGTAACGCATCAGCCAACGGCTCAACGTCTTCCGGCGTGGCGCTCGGCCAGCTTTGCGCCTCGCCATACACGCCGTGGGCATGAAACGCGTTCAGGCGTACCGGAACATCGCCAAGTCCCTTGATTAACGCCGCCAGTTCTTCGATGTGTTGCAAATAATCCACCTGGCCAGGGATTACCAGCAAACGCAGTTCCGCCAGCTTACCGCGCTCTGCCAGCAAACAGATGCTGCGCTTGATCTGCTGATTATCGCGTCCGGTTAATTGCTGATGACATTCGCTCCCCCACGCTTTGAGATCGAGCATTGCGCCGTCGCACACCGGAAGCAATTTTTCCCAGCCGGTTTCGCTCAACATGCCATTACTGTCCACCAGACAGGTGAGGTGGCGCAGTTGCGGATCATTTTTGATAGCAGTAAACAGCGCCACCACAAACGGCAGCTGGGTCGTGGCTTCGCCGCCGCTTACCGTTATCCCTTCGATAAACAGCACCGCTTTGCGGATATGGCTAAGCACCTCATCCACGCTCATGGATTGCGCCATTGGTGTGGCATGTTGCGGACACATCTTCAGGCAGGTATCGCACTGCTCGCAGACTACAGCGTTCCACGCCACTTTGCCGTCAACAATCTGCAACGCCTGATGCGGACACTGTGGCACGCACTCCCCGCAATCATTGCAACGTCCCATCGTCCACGGATTGTGACAGTTTTTGCAGCGCAGATTGCAGCCCTGCAAAAACAGAGCCAGACGACTGCCTGGCCCGTCAACGCAGGAGAAGGGGATAATCTTACTGACTAAAGCGCATCTGCTGTTCATGGCTTATCACGCGCGGCTGGCGTTCCAGAATACGAGTGTTGCGTGCGGCCTCTTCGCCCAGCCAGGTGGTGTTGGTACGTGAGCCTTCGGCACGATATTTTTCCAGATCCGACAAACGCACCATATAACCAGTAACGCGAACCAGATCGTTACCGCTGACATTGGCGGTAAATTCACGCATTCCGGCTTTAAAGGCACCGAGGCAAAGCTGTACCAGCGCCTGCGGATTACGTTTGATGGTTTCGTCGAGTGTCAGAATGTCGCTGATGCCGGAATAATAATAAGCATGATGCGGGGCGACAGTTTGCAGATGGGTGATCGGATCTGGCTCATCGCCATACGGCAAACGTGCGCCCGGCGTGGTGCCGATATCGGAACTTATCCCCGACTGTGCGTGTAACATGGCGCGTTTTTGCCAGCCATATTTCACGGGGGTATTGGCGACAAACTCCGCCAGTTGCGCGCTGATGCGATAACCCACTTCATTTGCGGCGGCTTCTTTACCGTAGCGCGCGGCAATCCCTTCTTTCTCACACAGCAAGTTAACCGCTTCCGCCAGCCCAAACATGCCAAACATTGGCACAAAACGTTCAGGGTTAATCAGCCCTTCTTTCACCAGGAAGCTATTCTCAAAGAAGTGTGATTGTTGATAGAGGAATTCACACCGCGCATCGATGATGGCGATCTGCTGTTGGCAGTAGTGCGGTAGAGTGCGCGTAAAGAAGTCCTCCAGCGATTCACTGCGCTCGGCAATGGCTTTCAGGTTTAGGCGTACCAGCGTGCTGCCACCACCCGCCAGCGGCAGTGAGTTGTAACAGCTCACAATCCCGTAGCCCCCTTTTGTGAAAATTTTATCATGCACCGGACCGTTGGCGATGTGCGGTTTGCTACATTCACAGATGTTCTTCGCCACTTCCAGCAGCAGGTCATCAGGGGTGATTTCAGGATCGTAGATAAAGGTCAGGTTCGGTGAAACCTGCTTCAACTCTGCGTCTGCACGTAAGATTGCGCGGGTAATGGGCGAATCAGACGGGCCGATATTGGCGTGCATAAAGGCGTCTGGCAGGGTTCTGTCGAGGTAACGCCAGAAACGTTTTATTCGAATATCGATCTCGTCTTGTGTTATAATTCTAACATACGGTTGCAACAACGCATCCAGTTGCCCCAGGTAGACCGGCATCGATGTGACCGACGGTACGTGGTGGTAAAGAATGGTCAGCAGAGAGAGTGCGTCATCAAGGTCTTTCGCGCCTTCCAGCTCCAGCCATTCGGAACCGTGCGCCAGAAAACGGGCGTAATCGGGTAAGACATAGCGCGGTTTGTACGGCGCATGACCTTCAAACATATCGCAGATTACCCCCTCATCCAGCGCGCGGCGGGCTTCGGCAGGCAACGCGGGGTAAGGCAGATTGTTTTCTGCTTCCAGTGCCAGAAAATGGCGCTTCTGCTCCGGGCTAAGTACCGGGCTGGTGACAATTTGCTGGCAACGTTGTTGCAGTGCATTTTCATGAGAAGTGGGCATCTTCTTTTCCTTTTATGCCGAAGGTGATGCGCCATTGTAAGAAGTTTCGTGATGTTCACTTTGATCCTGATGCGTTTGCCACCACTGACGCATTCATTTGAAAGTGAATTATTTGAACCAGATCGCATTACAGTGATGCAAACTTGTAAGTAGATTTCCTTAATTGTGATGTACATCGAAGTGTGTTGCGGAGTAGATGTTAGAATACTAACAAACTCGCAAGGTGAATTTTATTGGCGACAAGCCAGGAGAATGAAATGACTGATCTGAAAGCAAGCAGCCTGCGTGCACTGAAATTGATGGACCTGACCACCCTGAATGACGACGACACCGATGAGAAAGTGATCGCCCTGTGTCATCAGGCCAAAACTCCGGTCGGCAATACCGCCGCTATCTGTATCTATCCTCGCTTTATCCCGATTGCTCGCAAAACTCTGAAAGAGCAGGGCACCCCGGAAATCCGTATTGCTACGGTAACCAACTTCCCACACGGTAACGACGACATCGAAATCGCGCTGGCAGAAACCCGTGCGGCAATCGCCTACGGTGCCGATGAAGTTGACGTGGTGTTCCCGTACCGCGCGCTGATGGCGGGTAACGAGCAGGTTGGTTTTGACCTGGTGAAAGCCTGTAAAGAGGCTTGCGCTGCGGCGAACGTACTGCTGAAAGTGATTATTGAAACCGGAGAACTGAAAGACGAAGCGCTGATCCGTAAAGCGTCTGAAATCTCCATCAAAGCGGGTGCTGACTTCATCAAAACCTCTACCGGTAAAGTGGCCGTGAACGCGACGCCGGAAAGCGCGCGCATTATGATGGAAGTGATCCGTGATATGGGCGTAGAAAAAACCGTTGGTTTCAAACCGGCAGGCGGCGTGCGTACTGCGGAAGATGCGCAGAAATATCTCGCCATCGCCGATGAACTGTTCGGCGCTGACTGGGCCGATGCGCGTCACTACCGCTTTGGCGCTTCCAGCCTGCTGGCAAGCCTGCTGAAAGCTCTGGGCCACGGCGACGGTAAGAGCGCCAGCAGCTACTAAGGCTTGATTTGCCGGATGACGCAGCGATGCTCATCCGGTTCCCCGATTACCTCGTCTCTTTTCCACGGGAGGTTACCTTGTTTCTCGCACAAGAAATTATTCGTAAAAAACGTGATGGTCATGCGCTGAGCGATGAAGAAATTCGTTTCTTTATCAACGGCATTCGCGACAACACTATCTCCGAAGGGCAGATTGCCGCCCTCGCGATGACCATTTTCTTCCACGATATGACAATGCCTGAGCGTGTCTCGCTGACCATGGCGATGCGAGATTCAGGAACCGTTCTCGACTGGAAAAGCCTGCATCTGAATGGCCCGATTGTTGATAAACACTCGACCGGCGGCGTCGGCGATGTCACTTCGCTGATGTTGGGGCCGATGGTCGCAGCCTGCGGCGGCTATATTCCGATGATCTCCGGTCGCGGCCTCGGTCATACTGGCGGTACGCTCGACAAACTGGAATCCATCCCTGGCTTCGACATTTTCCCGGATGACAACCGTTTCCGCGAAATTATTAAAGACGTCGGCGTGGCGATTATCGGTCAGACCAGCTCACTGGCTCCGGCGGATAAACGTTTCTACGCGACCCGTGATATTACCGCAACCGTGGACTCCATCCCGCTGATCACCGCCTCTATTCTGGCGAAGAAACTGGCGGAAGGTCTGGACGCGCTGGTGATGGACGTGAAAGTAGGTAGCGGTGCATTTATGCCGACCTACGAACTCTCTGAAGCCCTTGCCGAAGCGATTGTTGGCGTGGCTAACGGCGCTGGCGTGCGCACCACCGCGCTGCTCACCGATATGAATCAGGTACTGGCCTCCAGTGCAGGTAACGCGGTTGAAGTTCGTGAAGCGGTGCAGTTCCTGACGGGTGAATATCGTAACCCGCGTCTGTTTGATGTCACGATGGCACTGTGCGTGGAGATGCTGATCTCCGGCAAACTGGCGAAAAATGACGCCGAAGCGCACGCGAAATTGCAGGCGGTGCTGGACAACGGTAAAGCGGCAGAAGTCTTTGGTCGTATGGTAGCGGCACAAAAAGGTCCGACCGACTTCGTTGAGAACTACGCGAAGTATCTGCCGACAGCGATGCTGACGAAAGCAGTCTATGCTGATACCGAAGGGTTTGTCAGTGAAATGGATACCCGCGCACTGGGGATGGCAGTGGTTGCAATGGGCGGCGGACGCCGTCAGGCATCTGACACCATCGATTACAGCGTCGGCTTTACTGATATGGCGCGTCTGGGCGACCAGGTAGACGGTCAGCGTCCGCTGGCGGTTATCCACGCGAAAGACGAAAACAGCTGGCAGGAAGCGGCGAAAGCGGTGAAAGCGGCAATTAAACTTGCCGATAAAGCACCGGAAAGCACACCAACTGTCTATCGCCGTATCAGCGAATAACGGTATACTGATCCGATCATTTAAATTTGAAGCACTGAGTACGGAGAACATATGAAACGTGCATTTATTATGGTGCTGGACTCATTCGGCATCGGCGCTACAGAAGATGCAGAACGCTTTGGTGACGTCGGGGCTGACACCCTGGGTCATATCGCAGAAGCTTGTGCCAAAGGCGAAGCTGATAACGGTCGTAAAGGCCCGCTCAATCTGCCAAATCTGACCCGTCTGGGACTGGCGAAAGCACACGAAGGTTCTACCGGTTTCATTCCGGCGGGAATGGACGGCAACGCTGAAGTTATCGGCGCGTACGCATGGGCGCACGAAATGTCATCCGGTAAAGATACCCCGTCTGGTCACTGGGAAATCGCCGGTGTCCCGGTTCTGTTTGAGTGGGGATACTTCTCCGATCACGAAAACAGCTTCCCGCAAGAGCTGCTGGATAAACTGGTTGAACGCGCTAATCTGCCGGGTTACCTCGGTAACTGCCACTCTTCCGGTACGGTCATTCTGGATCAGCTGGGCGAAGAGCACATGAAAACCGGCAAGCCGATTTTCTATACCTCCGCTGACTCCGTGTTCCAGATTGCCTGCCATGAAGAAACTTTCGGTCTGGACAAACTCTACGAACTGTGCGAAATCGCTCGTGAAGAGCTGACCAACGGCGGCTACAACATCGGTCGTGTTATCGCTCGTCCGTTTATCGGCGACAAAGCCGGTAACTTCCAGCGTACCGGTAACCGTCACGATCTGGCTGTTGAACCGCCAGCACCGACCGTGCTGCAGAAACTGGTTGATGAAAAACACGGCCAGGTGGTTTCTGTCGGTAAAATTGCGGACATCTACGCTAACTGCGGCATCACCAAGAAAGTGAAAGCGACTGGCCTGGACGCGCTGTTTGACGCCACCATCAAAGAGATGAAAGAAGCGGGTGATAACACCATCGTCTTCACCAACTTCGTTGACTTCGACTCTTCCTGGGGCCACCGTCGCGACGTTGCCGGTTATGCTGCGGGTCTGGAGCTGTTCGACCGTCGTCTGCCGGAGCTGATGTCTCTGCTGCGCGATGACGACATCCTGATCCTCACCGCTGACCACGGTTGTGATCCGACCTGGACCGGTACTGACCACACGCGTGAACACATTCCGGTACTGGTATACGGCCCGAAAGTAAAACCGGGCTCACTGGGTCACCGTGAAACCTTCGCGGATATCGGCCAGACGCTGGCAAAATATTTTGGTACTTCTGATATGGAATATGGCAAAGCCATGTTCTGATGGATTTGGGCGGAGCGTTGACTCCGCCTTTGTTATGTCACAAAAAGGATAAAACAATGGCTACCCCACACATTAATGCAGAAATGGGCGATTTCGCTGACGTAGTTTTGATGCCTGGCGACCCGCTGCGTGCGAAGTATATTGCTGAAACTTTCCTTGAAGATGCCCGTGAAGTGAACAACGTTCGCGGTATGCTGGGCTTCACCGGTACTTACAAAGGCCGCAAAATTTCCGTAATGGGTCACGGTATGGGTATCCCGTCCTGCTCCATCTACACCAAAGAACTGATCACCGATTTCGGCGTGAAGAAAATTATCCGCGTGGGTTCCTGTGGCGCTGTTCTGCCGCACGTAAAACTGCGCGACGTCGTTATCGGTATGGGTGCCTGCACCGATTCCAAAGTTAACCGCATCCGTTTTAAAGACCATGACTTTGCCGCTATCGCTGACTTCGACATGGTGCGTAACGCGGTAGATGCAGCTAAAGCACTGGGCATTGATGCTCGCGTTGGTAACCTGTTCTCCGCTGACCTGTTTTACTCTCCGGACGGCGAAATGTTCGACGTGATGGAAAAATACGGCATCCTCGGCGTGGAAATGGAAGCGGCTGGTATCTACGGCGTCGCTGCAGAATTTGGCGCGAAAGCCCTGACCATCTGCACCGTGTCTGACCACATCCGCACTCACGAGCAGACCACTGCCGCTGAGCGTCAGACCACCTTCAACGACATGATCAAAATCGCACTGGAATCCGTTCTGTTGGGCGATAAAGAGTAATTGTGTTTCGCTGAAAGGCGATTGCCTTGTGAAGCCGGAGCGGGAGACTGCTCCGGCTTTTTAGTATCTATTCATCAATAGCAACTGATTTATAGATTTACTATTATTTTTCATATGGATAGAAAATAAAATCCATTCAAGTATCTATTCACGAATCTATTCATTTATGTTCAGCCGTCATCCAGGAAGGGCATATCAGCAACTCTGGTGGACAACCATAAATTCCTGCCATTTTGCTTTTGATGTTTGAACTAAGCCGTTCCGTCTTTTCGATCTGTTTTAGAGAATTAATGGAGATACCTAACATTTTACTTACTTCAGCAAGTGATAGTTTATGCCTGATACGCACGGCGGTTAGCCAGGATATACCCTGGCTGAACATTAAATTGATAATCTCCCGTTCCTGGTTTTCCAGATCGATCATATTTCCTTCCCTGGATATTTAAATCAGTGAGTTACCTTACCGCCCCCGCTATCCACGTCGACAACTCCCGTAGCTCTTTTTCCTGGTCCGGGAAGTCAACCAACAGCGCTTCGCACTCCTGTTGCAGCATATCTGCGCGGTACAGGCAGCCTTGCAGTCGCCCGGCGAGGGCTTCCAGCGGCGCGGGGTTGAGGCTGTCGGTAAACACCTGGGCGCGGGTGATATGGCCTTTTTCAACGTCGAAATGCAGTTCCACGCCGCCCCAGGTGAAGCGTTCATCCAGCAGATGCGAGAACGCCGGAGCCTGACCGAAGTTCCATTCCCAGCTACTCTGGCGGGCAAAGGTTTCGGCAAAGTTCGGCAAGTCTGGCGTTTTGTCCGGGGAGATGATTTCCGCTTCCACGCGCTCGCCATAATGGGCGAAAAAGGCCTCTCGAATCGCCTCGCAAACCTGCTCATGGGTGATCCCCGGCAGCAATTCGGTCAGATTGGTCACGCGGGAACGTACCGACGTAATGCCTTTCGCCGCCAGTTTCTTTTTATCCGGGTTGAGATAGTTTGCCAGACGGCTAAGGTCAGCATTGAGTAGCAAGGTGCCATGATGGAAGCCGCGATCTTTAGTTTCGCGATAGGCTGAGCCTGAGACTTTGCGGTCGCCTTCGGCGGTTTTCACCACCAGATCGTTACGGCCGGACGCTTCGGCGCTGACGCCGAGCGCGTTCAGAGCATTGAGCACAATCGACGTGGAGATAGTTTTATCGTACTCCGGCTTGCCAGCCATAAAGGTAAAGCAGGTATTACCGAGATCGTGGAACACCGCGCCGCCACCGCTGCTGCGCCGCGCCAGGCGGACGTTATCTTCTTCCATCCGCCGGGTATTACACTCTTTCCACGGGTTCTGTGCGCGACCAATCACCACGGTGTCGGCATTGCGCCAGAGAAACAGAACGCGCTGCGTGGCGGGCATCTGGCGAAAAATACACTCTTCCACCGCCAGGTTAAACCACGGGTCGTAAGAGTCAGAGATGAGCAGGCGTAATGTGGACATAACGATTTCCTTTCTTGTAGTAATGGGTCACTCTTTTTTCTCGCTTTCTTCCTCTTCCGGCACCGGTTTGCTGGCGGTTAACAGGAAGGGCGATTGCTGCCAGCGGGTGCGTTTACCCTGTAGCAGCGTACGGGTCAGCACTACGCCGATTGCCAGCGAGAGCAGCAACATCAGGCGTAAAATGTTAGTGGTGTTATCCACCTGTTGGGCTTCGGTGGCGAGCGTATGGGTGTCGAGCGTCAGGCGCAGATAGCCGAGCGGTCCGTTTTTACCCGCAATTGGCTCGACAATCTGCTGGTTAAAATAGCCGCCCGCTTTTTTACCGTCGAGCGCCAACCGGTCGCGCACTTCGACGCTTTCGCCAGAACGGGCGATAAGATCGCCTTGTTCGTCATACACGCCCGCGTCGAGGATGCGGCTTTCATCCGTTAACTGATCAAGGATCGCCTGAATACGTTTTTCATCCGGTGAGTCGGTACGCATCAGCGGTGCAACATTCAGCGTTACCTGACGCGCCAGGGTGCGGGCCAGTTCTTCCAGCTGTGGATTACGCTGTCGCTGGTGGTTTTGACTAAACCATGACGCCCCCTGCATCAGCGCCACTAACAAGGCGAGACAGAACAGGACAATCACTGCCCGATGCAGCCGGAATTTCAGTTTTGTGCGAGCCATCTTCCACCCTTTGAAAATTTGAGACTTAATGTTGCCAGAAGCAATGGATACAAGGTAGCCTCATGCGTTATTTTCCCTGCTTCGAACGATTTTACAGGAGCCTTAATGCCTAACATTACCTGGTGCGACCTGCCTGAAGATGTCTCTTTATGGCCTGGTCTGCCTCTTTCATTAAGTGGTGATGAAGTGATGCCACTGGATTACCACGCAGGTCGTAGCGGCTGGCTGCTGTATGGTCGTGGGCTGGATAAACAACGTCTGACCCAATACCAGAGCAAACTGGGCGCGGCTATGGTGATTGTTGCCGCCTGGTGCGTGGAAGATTATCAGGTGATTCGTCTGGCAGGTTCACTCACCGCGCGGGCTACGCGCCTGGCCCACGAAGCGCAACTGGATGTCGCGCCGTTGGGGAAAATCCCGCACCTGCGCTCTCCGGGTTTGCTGGTGATGGACATGGATTCCACCGCCATTCAGATTGAATGTATTGACGAAATTGCCAAACTGGCCGGAACCGGCGAGATGGTGGCGGAGGTAACCGAACGGGCGATGCGTGGCGAACTCGATTTTACCGCCAGCCTGCGCAGCCGTGTGGCGACGCTGAAAGGCGCTGACGCCAATATTCTGCAACAGGTGCGTGAAAATCTGCCGCTGATGCCAGGCTTAACGCAACTGGTGCTCAAGCTGGAAACGCTGGGCTGGAAAGTGGCGATTGCCTCCGGTGGCTTTACTTTCTTTGCTGAATACCTGCGCGACAAGCTGCGCCTGACAGCCGTGGTAGCCAATGAACTGGAGATCATGGACGGTAAATTTACCGGCAATGTGATCGGCGACATCGTAGACGCGCAGTACAAAGCGAAAACTCTGACTCGCCTCGCGCAGGAGTATGAAATCCCGCTGGCGCAGACCGTGGCGATTGGCGATGGAGCCAATGACCTGCCGATGATCAAAGCGGCAGGGCTGGGGATTGCCTACCATGCCAAGCCAAAAGTGAATGAAAAAACGGAAGTCACCATCCGTCACGCTGACCTGATGGGTGTATTCTGCATCCTCTCTGGCAGCCTGAATCAGAAGTAATTGCCTGCCCGTCATCCTGCGGGCGGCACAGCATTAACGAGGTACACCGTGGCAAAAGCTCCAAAACGCGCCTTTGTTTGTAATGAATGCGGGGCCGATTATCCGCGCTGGCAGGGGCAGTGCAGTGCCTGTCATGCCTGGAACACCATCACCGAGGTGCGTCTTGCCGCGTCGCCAACGGTGGCGCGTAACGAGCGTCTCAGTGGCTATGCCGGTAGCGCCGGGGTGGCAAAAGTCCAGAAACTTTCCGACATCAGCCTTGAAGAGCTGCCGCGTTTTTCCACCGGATTTAAAGAGTTCGACCGCGTATTAGGCGGCGGCGTGGTGCCGGGAAGCGCCATTCTGATTGGCGGTAACCCTGGTGCGGGGAAATCCACGCTGCTACTGCAAACGCTGTGCAAACTGGCGCAGCAGATGAAAACGCTATATGTCACTGGCGAAGAGTCGCTGCAACAGGTGGCAATGCGCGCTCATCGCCTTGGCCTGCCGACTGACAATCTCAATATGTTGTCGGAAACCAGCATCGAGCAGATCTGCCTGATTGCCGAAGAAGAGCAACCGAAGCTGATGGTAATTGACTCCATCCAGGTGATGCATATGGCGGATGTACAATCATCGCCTGGCAGCGTGGCGCAGGTGCGTGAAACGGCGGCTTATCTGACGCGCTTCGCCAAAACGCGCGGCGTGGCGATTGTCATGGTTGGGCACGTAACCAAAGATGGCTCGCTGGCTGGCCCTAAAGTGCTGGAACACTGTATCGACTGTTCGGTGCTTCTGGATGGCGATGCCGACTCCCGTTTTCGCACCTTACGCAGCCATAAAAACCGCTTCGGCGCGGTGAATGAGCTGGGCGTCTTCGCAATGACCGAACAGGGTCTGCGTGAAGTCAGCAACCCTTCGGCAATCTTTTTAAGCCGCGGTGATGAAGTGACCTCTGGTAGCTCAGTGATGGTAGTATGGGAAGGAACGCGTCCGCTGCTGGTGGAGATTCAGGCGCTGGTCGATCACTCGATGATGGCGAATCCACGCCGCGTCGCAGTAGGGCTGGAGCAAAACCGTCTGGCAATCCTGCTGGCTGTGTTGCACCGTCACGGTGGTTTGCAAATGGCCGATCAGGATGTGTTTGTGAACGTGGTCGGCGGCGTGAAGGTAACCGAAACCAGTGCCGACTTAGCGTTACTGCTGGCGATGGTTTCCAGCCTGCGCGACAGACCGCTGCCGCAGGATCTGGTGGTGTTTGGTGAAGTCGGGCTGGCAGGGGAGATCCGCCCGGTGCCCAGCGGCCAGGAACGAATCTCTGAAGCGGCGAAACACGGTTTTCGGCGGGCGATTGTTCCGGCGGCTAACGTGCCGAAAAAAGCGCCGGAAGGGATGCAGATTTTTGGCGTTAAAAAACTCTCCGACGCGCTTAGCGTGTTCGACGACTTATAATGAGAGATACGGAGGGAGATATGTCGTCATTTGATTACCTGAAAACTGCCATCAAGCAACAGGGCTGCACGCTACAGCAGGTAGCTGATGCCAGCGGTATGACCAAAGGGTATTTAAGCCAGTTACTGAATGCCAAAATTAAAAGCCCCAGCGCGCAAAAGCTGGAGGCGTTGCACCGTTTTTTGGGGCTTGAATTTCCCCGACAGAAGAAAACCATTGGTGTCGTATTCGGTAAGTTCTACCCGCTACATACCGGACATATCTACCTTATCCAGCGCGCCTGTAGCCAGGTTGACGAGCTGCATATCATTATGGGCTTTGACGATACCCGTGACCGTGCGTTGTTTGAAGACAGCGCCATGTCGCAGCAGCCCACGGTGCCGGATCGTTTGCGCTGGTTATTACAAACCTTTAAATATCAGAAAAATATTCGCATTCATGCCTTCAACGAAGAGGGCATGGAGCCGTATCCACACGGCTGGGATGTGTGGAGCAACGGCATCAAAAAGTTTATGGCTGAAAAGGGGATCCAGCCGGACCTGATCTACACCTCGGAAGAAGCCGATGCGCCACAGTATATGGAACATCTGGGGATCGAAACGGTGCTGGTCGATCCGAAACGCACCTTTATGAGTATCAGCGGTGCGCAGATCCGCGAAAACCCGTTCCGCTACTGGGAATATATCCCCACTGAAGTGAAGCCGTTTTTTGTGCGTACCGTGGCGATCCTTGGCGGCGAGTCGAGCGGTAAATCCACCCTGGTAAACAAGCTTGCTAATATCTTCAACACTACCAGTGCATGGGAATATGGTCGCGATTATGTCTTTTCACATCTTGGCGGCGATGAGATCGCATTGCAGTATTCCGACTACGATAAAATCGCGCTGGGACACGCGCAATATATTGATTTTGCAGTGAAATATGCCAATAAAGTGGCGTTTATCGACACTGATTTTGTCACTACCCAGGCGTTCTGCAAAAAGTACGAAGGGCGTGAGCATCCGTTCGTGCAGGCGCTGATTGATGAATACCGTTTCGATCTGGTGATCCTGCTGGAGAACAACACGCCGTGGGTGGCGGATGGTTTACGCAGCCTCGGCAGTTCGGTGGATCGCAAAGAGTTCCAGAACTTGCTGGTGGAGATGCTGGAAGAGAACAATATCGAATTCGTGCGGGTTGAAGAGGACGATTACGACAGCCGTTTCCTGCGCTGCGTGGAGCTGGTGCGGGAGATGATGGGGGAGCAAGGATAACCGTGACGAAACTGCTCAAAGGCGAGGTATAAAATGAGTTTTTTTGATGAGTTGAAAACCTCTCTGGAAGAGGCTGTCGAGATTAAACAAGGTTTAAAAGAACCTGCACGGGTGACCCGCTACGAAATTGCGGATGTTAAAGCTATTCGTGAGCAACTCAACGTTTCTCAAAGTGAGATGGCAAAAGCTCTGGGAACCAGTGTAGATACCATTAAAAGCTGGGAATCGAAGCGAAGAAATCCTACGGGATTGGCTGCAAAAGTACTTGCCACAATTAAAGAAAATCCTGCCTTTTTCCGGGAACTTGCCTCCCATTAATCATTTAACTATTACCGGATGCGATGCTGGCGCGCCGCACCCGGCATTTTACGCATTACTTCGCAATACGCTTGTACTTGATACGCTTCGGCTCCAGCGCGTCTGCGCCCAGCGTGCGTTTTTTGTACTCTTCGTACTCGGTAAAGTTACCTTCGAAGAACTCAACTTTACCTTCATCCTGGTAATCCAGGATGTGCGTGGCGATACGGTCGAGGAACCAACGGTCGTGCGAGATAACCATCGCGCAGCCTGGGAACTCCAGCAGGGCGTTTTCCAGTGCACGCAGGGTTTCGATATCCAGGTCGTTGGTCGGTTCGTCGAGCAGCAGCATGTTGCCGCCAACCTGCAGCAGCTTCGCCAGATGCAGACGACCACGCTCACCACCGGAGAGTTCGCCAACGCGTTTACCCTGATCAACCCCTTTAAAGTTAAAGCGGCCAACGTAGGCGCGGCTTGGCATCTCGGTGTTACCGATCTTCATGATATCCAGCCCGCCGGAAACTTCTTCCCAAACGGTTTTGCTGTTATCCATTGAGTCACGGAACTGATCGACAGATGCCAGTTTCACCGTTTCACCTAAAGTGATGGTGCCGCTGTCTGGCTGTTCCTGACCAGAGATCATACGGAACAGGGTTGATTTACCCGCACCGTTCGGACCGATGATCCCGACGATCGCCCCTTTCGGGATCGAGAAACTCAGGTCATCAATCAGCAGACGATCGCCATAGGATTTACGCAGGTTGCTGACTTCCAGCACTTTATCGCCAAGACGCGGTCCAGGTGGAATAAACAGTTCGTTGGTTTCGTTACGTTTCTGATATTCGGTGCTGTTCAGCTCTTCAAAACGCGCCAGACGTGCTTTACCTTTCGACTGGCGGCCTTTAGTTCCCTGACGTACCCACTCCAGCTCTTTCTCAATCGACTTACGACGCGCAGCTTCTTGTGAAGCTTCCTGCGCCAGACGTTGATCTTTCTGCTCCAGCCAGGAGGAGTAGTTACCTTCCCACGGAATACCTTCACCGCGGTCCAGTTCGAGGATCCAGCCTGCAACGTTATCAAGGAAGTAACGGTCGTGGGTAATCGCCACCACGGTGCCTTCGAAGTCGTGCAGGAAGCGTTCCAGCCAGGCCACGGATTCGGCATCCAGGTGGTTGGTCGGTTCGTCGAGCAGCAGCATGTCTGGTTTTTCCAGCAGCAGGCGGCACAACGCCACGCGACGACGCTCACCACCGGAGAGGTTAGCGATTTTCGCGTCCCAGTCCGGCAGACGCAGCGCATCCGCCGCACGCTCCAGCTGAACGTTCAGGTTGTGACCGTCGTGAGCCTGAATGATCTCTTCCAGACGGCCTTGTTCAGCGGCCAGCTTGTCAAAATCGGCATCCGGATCGGCGTACAGTTCATACACTTCATCCAGACGTTTCAGGGCGTTAACCACTTCAGAAACCGCCTCTTCAATGGACTCACGCACGGTGTGTTCCGGGTTCAGTTGCGGTTCTTGCGGCAAATAACCAATCTTGATATCCGGTTGCGGACGCGCTTCGCCTTCGATGTCTTTATCAATGCCCGCCATAATGCGCAGCAGGGTGGACTTACCCGCGCCGTTCAGACCCAGGACACCAATTTTTGCCCCAGGGAAGAAACTCAGAGAGATGTTTTTCAAAATATGACGTTTCGGCGGAACAACTTTGCCGACACGATGCATGGTATAAACGAATTGAGCCACGTTGGACTTCGCCTCTATGTTTATCGTGATGATGAGTTTTCAAAGGCGAAGTGTAGCCTGTTTCCTTATCTAATCCCAGCCGGTCGATCACCCTCGCAGTAAAAGTAAAAAAGTGTCCGTAACGTGGCGTAAACGGCAATGACTGGTTAGCATAAATCTATTACGTGGCATGACGCTGCATTGATGTATTTACACTTAGAGGATGCGCTTGTGGAAAAAGCCAAACACGTTACCTGGCGGCTGTTGGCTGCCGGTGTCTGTCTGCTGACGGTCAGCAGCGTGGCGCGAGCCGACTCACTGGATGAGCAGCGTAGTCGTTACGCGCAAATCAAGCAGGCCTGGGATAATCGACAAATGGATGTGGTCGAACAAATGATGCCTGGACTGAAAGATTATCCGCTTTATCCCTACCTGGAATACCGTCAGATCACCGATGACCTGATGAATCAACCGGCGGTGACGGTCACTAACTTTGTTCGCGCTAACCCCACGCTTCCTCCCGCTCGCACGCTGCAATCTCGTTTCGTCAATGAACTGGCGCGGCGTGAAGACTGGCGTGGCTTGTTAGCCTTTAGCCCGGAAAAACCCGGAACTACCGAAGCGCAATGTAATTACTACTATGCGAAATGGAATACCGGGCAGAGTGAAGAAGCCTGGCAAGGGGCGAAAGAGTTGTGGCTAACCGGCAAGAGCCAGCCTAACGCTTGTGACAAGTTATTTAGTGTCTGGCGTGCGTCAGGCAAACAAGATCCGCTGGCGTATCTGGAGCGTATCCGTCTGGCGATGAAAGCGGGTAACACGGGTCTGGTGACAGTGCTGGCAGGTCAGATGCCTGCTGATTACCAGACTATCGCCTCGGCGATTATTTCTCTGGCGAACAACCCTAATACGGTACTGACCTTCGCGCGTACAACCGGTGCGACCGATTTTACCCGTCAAATGGCGGCGGTGGCGTTTGCCAGCGTGGCGCGGCAGGATGCTGAAAATGCACGGCTGATGATTCCATCGCTTGCTCAGGCACAGCAGCTTAATGAAGATCAGATTCAGGAACTGCGCGATATCGTCGCCTGGCGTTTGATGGGCAACGATGTCACCGACGAGCAGGCGAAATGGCGCGATGACGCGATTATGCGCTCGCAATCTACTTCGCTTATTGAACGCCGTGTGCGAATGGCGCTTGGCACCGGCGATCGTCGCGGCCTGAATACCTGGCTGGCGCGTCTGCCGATGGAAGCGAAAGAGAAAGATGAATGGCGTTACTGGCAGGCGGATTTACTGCTGGAACGCGGACGTGAAGCTGAAGCGAAAGAGATTCTGCATCAACTCATGCAACAGCGTGGTTTCTACCCGATGGTTGCTGCACAGCGCATCGGCGAAGAGTATGAGCTGAAGATTGATAAAGCGCCGCAGAATGTTGACAGCGCCCTGACTCAGGGGCCGGAGATGGCGCGCGTGCGCGAGTTGATGTACTGGAATCTCGATAACACCGCGCGTAGCGAGTGGGCCAATCTGGTGAAGAGCAAGTCAAAAACAGAGCAAGCTCAACTGGCGCGGTATGCTTTCAACAACCAATGGTGGGATCTTAGCGTTCAGGCAACGATCGCCGGGAAGCTTTGGGATCATCTGGAAGAGCGATTCCCGCTGGCTTACAACGATCTTTTCAAACGTTACACCAGTGGGAAGGAGATCCCACAAAGCTATGCGATGGCGATTGCCCGTCAGGAGAGCGCCTGGAATCCGAAAGTGAAATCACCGGTAGGGGCCAGCGGCCTGATGCAGATTATGCCGGGTACAGCGACCCATACGGTGAAGATGTTCTCTATTCCTGGTTATAGCAGCCCTGGGCAATTGCTGGATCCGGAAACGAACATCAACATTGGCACCAGTTACCTGCAATATGTTTATCAGCAGTTTGGCAATAACCGTATTTTCTCCTCAGCAGCTTATAACGCCGGACCAGGACGGGTGCGAACCTGGCTTGGCAACAGCGCCGGGCGTATCGACGCTGTGGCATTTGTCGAGAGTATTCCGTTCTCCGAGACGCGCGGTTATGTGAAAAACGTGCTGGCTTATGACGCTTACTACCGCTATTTCATGGGGGATAAACCGACGTTGATGAGCGCCACGGAATGGGGACGTCGTTACTGATCCGCACGTTTATGATATGCTATCGTACTCTTTAGCGAGTACAACCGGGGGAGGCATTTTGCTTCCCCCGCTAACAATGGCGACATATTATGGCCCAACAATCACCCTATTCAGCAGCGATGGCAGAACAGCGTCACCAGGAGTGGTTACGTTTTGTCGACCTGCTTAAGAATGCCTACCAAAACGATCTCCATTTACCGTTGTTAAACCTGATGCTGACGCCAGATGAGCGCGAAGCGTTGGGGACTCGCGTGCGTATTGTCGAAGAGTTGTTGCGCGGCGAAATGAGCCAGCGTGAGTTAAAAAATGAACTCGGCGCGGGCATCGCGACGATTACGCGTGGATCTAACAGCCTGAAAGCCGCGCCCGTTGAGCTGCGCCAGTGGCTGGAAGAGGTGTTGCTGAAAGATCACTGATACACCGCATTATGAAACGGACTCAGCGCCAGGATCACCGCCTGGTGATAGACGCTGGCGCGAGTGAGTTTCCCGGCGGTAAACACGCCGATCGCCCCTTCCTTACGACCAATCTCATCAATACCGGTATAACGCGACATCACGGGACCAAGTGCCTCACCTTCACGCACTTTTTCCAGAATCACCGCAGGCAACGGCAAAGTAGCCGAACGCGCCTCGCCGCGCTGGCTGGCGTTTTCAATCACCACCCAACTGAAAGTGCTGTCACCATCGATGCCAGCTTCAATCGCCACCCAAAAATCAGCCTCTGGAAGTAAACGGCGGGCATTTGCTACCCGATTTCGTGCGCCAGCGCGCGTTTCCTCACTGCCAAAGGGCTGTTCCGGTACACCGCTCTCGACGGCAACGGATGCAATATGGCAGGATCCTTCGCCGAAGATCTCGTGAAATGCCTGCAGAATGGCCTGAATTTTAGCGGGATTGGTGGTCGCACAGACAACTTGGTGCATAATCAGCATTACTCAGAAAATTAACGTTACAGCAGTATACGGAAAAAAAGCATGTTACAGGTATACCTAGTCCGCCACGGTGAAACGCAGTGGAACGCCGAGCGACGTATTCAGGGCCAGTCTGACAGCCCGCTGACCGCCAAAGGTGAGCAACAGGCGATGCAGGTGGCAACCCGTGCCAAAGAGCTTGGCATTACGCATATCATCAGTAGCGATTTAGGACGCACCCGGCGTACGGCGGAAATCATCGCCCAGGCCTGCGGCTGTGACATCATCTTTGATTCTCGCCTGCGTGAATTAAATATGGGTGTACTGGAAAAAAGACATATCGATTCTCTGACCGAAGAAGAAGAGAACTGGCGTCGGCAGCTGGTCAATGGCACCGTTGACGGGCGTATTCCTGAAGGCGAGTCTATGCAGGAGCTCAGCGATCGCGTCAATGCGGCACTGGAATCTTGCCGGGACTTACCGCAGGGAAGCCGACCGCTGCTGGTGAGCCACGGTATTGCACTGGGATGCCTGGTGAGTACGATTCTCGGATTACCAGCATGGGCAGAGCGTCGCTTACGTCTGCGTAACTGTTCTATTTCGCGCGTGGATTATCAGGAAAGCCTGTGGCTGGCGTCTGGCTGGGTCGTTGAAACCGCAGGGGACATCTCGCATCTGGACGCCCCTGCATTAGATGAGCTGCAGCGTTAACGACGGATCGGAATCAGCAGTTCACAGCGTAGATTAATTGGGCGATCTCCCGCTTTGGCATCTTCTGCCGGGTAGTATCGCTCAATATCCTGACCTTTACGGCGCGTCAGGTTGAGCATTGGCATGCACGTTCCGTATACCGTCAGGATAAACTCCTGCACGCCGGTTCCCAGACCTTCATAGGTAAACATCACATATTCGCCGCCCTGCAGCATCACCGGATGCCCCGTCAGTACATAGCCATCTGCCTGATCCTGGGCTAACGCGGTGGTATAGAATACCTCTTGTTCGTCGTCTTTATCCTGACTCGGACGCGTTTCATTCAGGCCGTAGAGCACCGGCGGAATGGTCGGCGCGTTGCCGAGAAAATCGTGCCAGAACTGATAACGCATTTCATGGCGGAAATCAGAGATTTGCTCCAGCGAACAGGAGTAGCTCTGGGTAACACCAATCAGCGGCGTATCTTCCAGGGTGACAAATTTGTGCTCTGGCATAGTGAATTCACCCAGGCGTAGCGGCGGGCGAATACCAAAGGCGCTCCATTCAGGAGAACGGCGGTAAAGTGCAGGAGTCTGGGCAAACTGCTTCTTGAATGCGCGGGTAAATGTCTGTTGAGAGTCGAAGCGGTATTGCAGCGCGATGTCCAGAATCGGACGCGCAGTCAGGCGTAGTGCGACCGCCGATTTCGACAAACGACGAGCACGAATATACGCGCCAATAGCATGGCCAGTGACATCTTTAAACATTCTCTGTAAGTGCCACTTGGAATAACCTGCTTTCGCCGCTACATTGTCGAGCGACAGGGGCTGATCCAGATGACCTTCCAGCCAGATTAAAAGGTCGCGAATAATGCCGGCCTGATCCATAAAATATCCTCATCCTTTCAACAACGAGCACCTGACATCAGGTAATTGGATAATAGCATTTTTTGCTGTTTTAGCATTCAGTGTTTTTTTCTTAGTCGAGTATGTTTTAGGGCTTGACGGAAATAAAAGTATTGAGATTTTGTTCTTAATCAATATGTTATTTACCGTGACGAACTAATTGCTCGTGTAATAGATAAAAATGGTAACAATATGAAATACAAGCATTTGATCCTGTCTTTAAGCCTGATAATGCTGGGGCCATTGGCTCATGCAGAAGAGATTGGTTCGGTCGACACCGTATTTAAAATGATCGGCCCGGATCACAAAATTGTTGTGGAAGCCTTTGATGATCCCGATGTGAAAAATGTCACCTGTTATGTGAGCCGGGCGAAAACCGGTGGTATTAAAGGGGGATTGGGTCTGGCGGAAGATACCTCCGATGCGGCCATTTCTTGTCAGCAAGTCGGGCCGATTGAACTGTCGGATCGTATTAAAAACGGCAAAGCTCAGGGCGAGGTAGTATTCAAAAAACGCACGTCCCTGGTCTTTAAGTCGTTACAGGTCGTGCGCTTTTATGACGCTAAACGCAACGCGCTCGCTTATCTGGCTTACTCCGACAAAGTTGTAGAAGGTTCGCCGAAAAACGCGATTAGCGCGGTTCCTGTCATGCCGTGGCGGCAATAACAGAGGCGATTTATGCAACGGGAAACGGTCTGGTTAGTAGAAGACGAGCAAGGGATAGCCGACACGCTGGTCTACATGTTGCAACAGGAAGGTTTTGACGTCGAGGTCTTTGAGCGAGGCTTGCCAGTGCTGGATAAAGCTCGCCAGCAGGTTCCCGATGTCATGATTCTCGATGTTGGTCTGCCGGATATCAGCGGCTTTGAATTGTGCCGCCAGTTACTGGCGCTCCATCCGGCGTTACCTGTACTGTTCCTGACGGCCCGAAGTGAAGAGGTCGATCGCCTGCTTGGGCTGGAAATTGGCGCTGACGACTATGTGGCTAAACCGTTTTCACCCCGCGAAGTGTGCGCCAGGGTGCGCACCTTACTGCGTCGGGTGAAGAAGTTCTCGACGTCGTCTCCCGTCATCCGTATTGGTCATTTTGAATTGAATGAACCCGCGGCGCAGATCAGCTGGTTTGACACGCCATTAACGCTGACGCGGTATGAGTTTTTATTGCTGAAGACGTTACTCAAGTCGCCAGGCCGCGTCTGGTCCCGCCAGCAACTGATGGATAGCGTGTGGGAAGATGCGCAGGACACCTACGATCGCACCGTCGATACCCACATTAAAACGCTGCGTGCCAAGCTGCGCGCCATCAACCCCGATCTTTCACCGATTAATACTCATCGCGGCATGGGATATAGCCTGAGGGGCCTGTAATGCGTATCGGCATGCGGTTGTTGCTGGGCTATTTTTTACTGGTGGCGGTGGCAGCCTGGTTCGTACTGGCCATTTTTGTCAAAGAAGTTAAACCGGGCGTGCGAAGAGCAACGGAGGGGACGTTGATCGACACCGCAACGTTGCTGGCGGAGCTGGCGCGTCCCGATTTGCTCTCTGAGGACCCAACGCATGGGCAACTGGCGCAGGCGTTTAATCAGCTACAACATCGCCCGTTTCGCGCCAATATCGGTGGCATTAACAAAGTGCGCAATGAATATCATGTCTATATGACCGATGCGCAGGGCAAAGTATTGTTCGATTCGGCAAATAAAGCCGTTGGACAGGATTATTCGCGCTGGAATGACGTCTGGCTAACGTTGCGTGGTCAGTATGGTGCGCGCAGCACGTTGCAAAATCCTGCCGATCCCGAAAGTTCTGTGATGTATGTTGCCGCGCCGATTATGGACGGCTCGCGGCTTATTGGCGTTTTGAGCGTAGGCAAACCGAACGCGGCGATGGCTCCGGTCATTAAACGCAGCGAGCGGCGAATTTTATGGGCCAGCGCCATTTTGTTGGGGATTGCACTGGTGATTGGCGCAGGCATGGTTTGGTGGATCAATCGCTCTATTGCCCGGCTCACTCGCTATGCTGATTCCGTCACTGACAATAAGCCCGTTCCTCTCCCCGATCTCGGTAGTAGCGAGCTGCGTAAACTCGCGCAGGCGCTGGAAAGTATGCGCGTGAAGCTGGAAGGGAAAAACTATATTGAGCAGTATGTTTATGCGTTAACTCATGAGCTAAAAAGCCCACTGGCGGCGATTCGTGGCGCGGCGGAAATTTTACGCGAAGGTCCGCCGCCGGAAGTGGTGGCTCGTTTTACTGACAACATTCTGACGCAAAATGCGCGTATGCAGGCATTGGTAGAAACGTTACTACGCCAGGCAAGACTGGAGAATCGTCAGGAAGTCGTTCTGACTGCTGTTGATGTGGCGGCATTATTCCGCCGCGTCAGCGAAGCGCGCACCGTGCAGTTGGCAGAAAAAAAAATCACTCTGCATGTTACGCCCACCGAGGTTAACGTTGCTGCTGAACCGGCGTTACTGGAGCAGGCGCTGGGAAATTTACTGGATAACGCCATCGATTTTACCCCCGAGAGCGGTTGCATCACGCTAAGCGCCGAAGTGGATCAGGAACACGTCACGCTTAAGGTGCTGGATACCGGTAGTGGTATTCCTGACTACGCGCTTTCACGTATTTTTGAACGCTTTTACTCTTTGCCTCGTGCAAATGGGCAAAAAAGCAGCGGTCTGGGGTTGGCGTTCGTCAGTGAGGTCGCCCGTTTGTTTAACGGCGAAGTCACGCTGCGCAACGTGCAGGAAGGTGGCGTGCTGGCCTCGCTTCGACTTCACCGTCACTTCACATAGCTTCAAATTCTTCCCACATAGCCTTCGTATCCTGCTGCCATTGCAAAGGAGAAGACTATGTTGAAATCCCCCCTGTTCTGGAAAATGACCACCCTGTTTGGTGCAGTATTGCTGTTGTTGATTCCGATAATGCTGATTCGGCAGGTGATTGTCGAACGTGCTGATTACCGTAGCGATGTGGAAGATGCGATTCGCCAAAGTACCAGCGGGCCGCAAAAACTCGTTGGGCCGCTCATCGCTATTCCTGTGACCGAGCTTTATACGGTGCAGGAAGAGGGTAAAACCGTGGAGCGGAAACGAAGTTTTATCCATTTTTGGTTACCTGAGTCATTGATGGTTGATGGCAATCAGAACGTGGAAGAACGCAAGATAGGGATTTATACCGGTCAGGTCTGGCACAGTGATTTAACGCTAAAAGCCGATTTCGATGTTTCGCGTCTTAGCGAACTCAACGCGCCAAATATCACCTTAGGCAAGCCCTTTATTGTGATTAGCGTCGGGGATGCGCGTGGTATTGGCGTGGTGAACGCGCCTGAAGTTAACGGAACGGCGCTGACTATTGAACCCGGCACCGGGTTAGAGCAAGGCGGGCAGGGCGTGCATATCCCTTTACCCGAAGGGGACTGGCGGAAGCAGAACCTGAAGCTGGATATGGCACTGAATTTAAGCGGTACCGGCGATCTTTCTGTGGTGCCTGCTGGGCGTAATAGCGAAATGACCTTAACCAGCAACTGGCCGCATCCCAGTTTTTTAGGTGATTTTCTACCAGCCAAACGGGAAGTTAGCGAGTCAGGTTTTCAGGCGCACTGGCAAAGCAGCTGGTTTGCTAATAATCTCGGTGAGCGTTTTGCTTCAGGCAATGATACCGGCTGGGAAAACTTCCCGGCGTTTAGCGTCGCAGTAACGACGCCAGCCGATCAATACCAATTAACTGACCGGGCGACTAAGTACGCCATTCTGCTGATTGCGCTGACTTTTATGGCGTTCTTTGTTTTTGAAACGCTCACCGCGCAACGTTTACACCCAATGCAATATTTGCTGGTGGGGCTTTCATTGGTGATGTTTTATTTGCTCTTGCTGGCGCTTTCTGAACATGCCGGTTTTACCGTGGCATGGATAATCGCCAGTCTGATTGGGGCGTTAATGAACGGTATTTATTTGCAGGCGGTATTGAAAGGTTGGCGCAACAGCATGTTGTTTACCCTCGCGCTGTTGTTGCTGGATGGTGTGATGTGGGGACTGCTCAACTCTGCCGATAGCGCGCTGTTGTTGGGAACCAGTGTGCTGGTGGTGGCGCTGGCTGGCATGATGTTTGTGACCCGTAATATCGACTGGTATGCGTTTTCACTGCCGAAAATGAAAGCCAGTAAAGAAGTTACAACGGACGATGAGTTACGTATCTGGAAATAAGGTTGAAAAATAAAAACGGCGCTAAAAAGCGCCGTTTTTTTGACGGTGGTAAAGCCGATTAATCTTCCAGATCACCGCAGAAGCGATAACCTTCACCGTGAATGGTGGCGATGATTTCCGGCGTATCCGGCGTAGATTCGAAATGTTTACGAATACGGCGGATCGTCACGTCTACAGTACGGTCGTGCGGTTTCAGCTCACGGCCGGTCATTTTCTTCAGCAGTTCAGCACGGGACTGAATTTTGCCTGGGTTTTCACAGAAGTGAAGCATGGCGCGGAACTCGCTGCGCGGCAGCTTGTACTGCTCGCCATCAGGGCCGATCAACGAACGGCTGTTGATGTCCAGTTCCCAACCATTGAACTTGTAGCTTTCAACGCTACGACGTTCTTCGCTGACAGTACCCAGATTCATGGTACGGGACAGCAGGTTGCGTGCACGAATCGTCAGTTCACGCGGGTTGAACGGTTTGGTGATGTAGTCATCTGCACCGATTTCGAGGCCGAGAATTTTATCGACTTCGTTGTCACGGCCAGTCAGGAACATCAACGCAACATTCGCCTGCTCGCGCAGTTCACGCGCTAACAGAAGACCGTTCTTACCCGGCAGATTGATATCCATGATCACCAGGTTGATGTCATATTCAGAGAGGATCTGATGCATTTCCGCGCCATCTGTCGCTTCGAAAACATCATAGCCTTCCGCTTCGAAAATACTTTTCAACGTGTTGCGTGTTACCAACTCGTCTTCAACGATAAGAATGTGCGGGGTCTGCATGTTTGCTACCTAAATTGCCAACTAAATCGAAACAGGAAGTACAAAAGTCCCTGACCTGCCTGATGCATGCTGCAAATTAACATGATCGGCGTAACATGACTAAAGTACGTAATTGCGTTCTTGATGCACTTTCCATCAACGTCAACAACATCATTAGCTTGGTCGTGGGTACTTTCCCTCAGGACCCGACAGTGTCAAAAACGGCTGTCATCCTAACCATTTTAACAGCAACATAACAGGCTAAGAGGGGCCGGACACCCAATAAAACTACGCTTCGTTGACATATATCAAGTTCAATTGTAGCACGTTAACAGTTTGATGAAATCATCGTATCTAAATGCTAGCTTTCGTCACATTATTTTAATAATCCAACTAGTTGCATCATACAACTAATAAACGTGGTGAATCCAATTGTCGAGATTTATTTTTTATAAAATTATCCTAAGTAAACAGAAGGATATGTAGCATTTTTTAACAATTCAACCGTTAGTACAGTCAGGAAATAGTTTAGCCTTTTTTAAGCTAAGTAAAGGGCTTTTTCTGCGACTTACGTTAAGGATTTGTAAATTCGCACCGCGTAATAAGTTGACAGTGATCACCCGGTTCGCGGTTATTTGATCAAGAAGAGTGGCAATATGCGTATAACGATTATTCTGGTCGCACCCGCCAGAGCAGAAAATATTGGGGCAGCGGCGCGGGCAATGAAAACGATGGGGTTTAGCGATCTGCGGATTGTCGATAGTCAGGCACACCTGGAGCCAGCCACCCGCTGGGTCGCACATGGATCTGGTGATGTTATTGATAATATTAAAGTTTTCCCGACACTGGCTGAATCGTTACACGATGTCGATTTCACTGTCGCCACCACTGCGCGCAGTCGGGCGAAATATCATTACTACGCCACGCCAGTTGAACTGGTGCCGCTGTTAGAGGAAAAATCTTCATGGATGAGCCATGCCGCGCTGGTGTTTGGTCGCGAAGATTCCGGGTTGACTAACGAAGAGTTAGCGTTGGCTGACGTTCTTACTGGTGTGCCGATGGTGGCAGATTATCCTTCGCTCAATCTTGGGCAGGCGGTGATGGTCTATTGCTATCAATTAGCAACATTAATACAACAACCGGCGAAAAGTGACACAACGGCAGACCAACATCAACTGCAAGCTTTACGCGAACGAGCCATGGCATTGCTGACGACTCTGGCAGTGGCAGATGACATAAAACTGGTCGACTGGTTACAACAACGCCTGGGGCTTTTAGAGCACCGAGACACGGCAATGTTGCACCGTTTGCTGCATGATATTGAAAAAAATATCACCAAATAAAAAACGCCTTAGTAAGTATTTTTCAGCTTTTCATTCTGACTGCAACGGGCAATATGTCTCTGTGTGGATTAAAAAAAGAGTGTCTGATAGCAGCTTCTGAACTGGTTACCTGCCGTGAGTAAATTAAAATTTTATTGACTTAGGTCACTAAATACTTTAACCAATATAGGCATAGCGCACAGACAGATAAAAATTACAGAGTACACAACATCCATGAAACGCATTAGCACCACCATTACCACCACCATCACCATTACCACAGGTAACGGTGCGGGCTGACGCGTACAGGAAACACAGAAAAAAGCCCGCACCTGACAGTGCGGGCTTTTTTTTCGACCAAAGGTAACGAGGTAACAACCATGCGAGTGTTGAAGTTCGGCGGTACATCAGTGGCAAATGCAGAACGTTTTCTGCGTGTTGCCGATATTCTGGAAAGCAATGCCAGGCAGGGGCAGGTGGCCACCGTCCTCTCTGCCCCCGCCAAAATCACCAACCACCTGGTGGCGATGATTGAAAAAACCATTAGCGGCCAGGATGCTTTACCCAATATCAGCGATGCCGAACGTATTTTTGCCGAACTTCTGACGGGACTCGCCGCTGCCCAACCGGGATTCCCGCTGGCGCAACTGAAAACTTTCGTCGACCAGGAATTTGCCCAAATAAAACATGTCCTGCATGGCATTAGTTTGTTGGGGCAGTGCCCGGATAGCATCAACGCTGCGCTGATTTGCCGTGGCGAGAAAATGTCGATCGCCATTATGGCCGGCGTGTTAGAAGCGCGTGGTCACAACGTTACCGTTATCGATCCGGTCGAAAAACTGCTGGCTGTGGGGCATTACCTCGAATCTACCGTCGATATTGCTGAGTCCACCCGCCGTATTGCGGCAAGCCGCATTCCGGCTGATCACATGGTGTTGATGGCAGGTTTCACCGCCGGTAATGAAAAAGGCGAACTAGTGGTGCTTGGACGTAACGGTTCCGACTACTCTGCTGCGGTGCTGGCTGCCTGTTTACGCGCCGATTGTTGCGAGATTTGGACGGACGTTGACGGGGTCTATACCTGCGACCCGCGTCAGGTGCCCGATGCGAGGTTGTTGAAGTCGATGTCCTACCAGGAAGCGATGGAGCTTTCCTACTTCGGCGCTAAAGTTCTTCACCCCCGCACAATTACCCCTATCGCCCAGTTCCAGATCCCTTGCCTGATTAAAAATACCGGAAATCCTCAAGCACCAGGTACGCTCATTGGTGCCAGCCGTGATGAAGACGAATTACCGGTCAAGGGCATTTCCAATCTGAATAACATGGCAATGTTCAGCGTTTCTGGTCCGGGGATGAAAGGGATGGTCGGCATGGCGGCGCGCGTCTTTGCAGCGATGTCACGCGCCCGTATTTCCGTGGTGCTGATTACGCAATCATCTTCCGAATACAGTATCAGTTTCTGCGTTCCGCAAAGCGACTGTGTGCGAGCTGAACGGGCAATGCAGGAAGAGTTCTACCTGGAACTGAAAGAAGGCTTACTGGAGCCGCTGGCGGTGACGGAACGGCTGGCCATTATCTCGGTGGTAGGTGATGGTATGCGCACCTTGCGTGGGATCTCGGCGAAATTCTTTGCCGCGCTGGCCCGCGCCAATATCAACATTGTCGCCATTGCTCAGGGATCTTCTGAACGCTCAATCTCTGTCGTGGTAAATAACGATGATGCGACCACTGGCGTGCGCGTTACTCATCAGATGCTGTTCAATACCGATCAGGTTATCGAAGTGTTTGTGATTGGCGTCGGTGGCGTTGGCGGTGCGCTGCTGGAGCAACTGAAGCGTCAGCAAAGCTGGTTGAAGAATAAACATATCGACTTACGTGTCTGCGGTGTTGCCAACTCGAAGGCACTGCTCACCAATGTACATGGCCTTAATCTGGAAAACTGGCAGGAAGAACTGGCGCAAGCCAAAGAGCCGTTTAATCTCGGGCGCTTAATTCGCCTCGTGAAAGAATATCATCTGCTGAACCCGGTCATTGTTGACTGCACTTCCAGCCAGGCAGTGGCGGATCAGTATGCCGACTTCCTGCGCGAAGGTTTCCACGTCGTCACGCCGAACAAAAAGGCTAACACCTCGTCGATGGATTACTACCATCTGTTGCGTCATGCGGCGGAAAAATCGCGGCGTAAATTCCTCTATGACACCAACGTTGGGGCTGGATTACCGGTTATTGAGAACCTGCAAAATCTGTTAAATGCAGGTGATGAATTGGTGAAGTTCTCCGGCATTCTTTCAGGTTCGCTTTCTTATATCTTCGGCAAGTTAGACGAAGGCATGAGTTTCTCCGAGGCGACCACGCTGGCGCGGGAAATGGGTTATACCGAACCGGATCCGCGAGATGATCTTTCTGGTATGGATGTGGCGCGTAAACTATTGATTCTCGCTCGTGAAACGGGACGTGAACTGGAGCTGGCGGATATTGAAATTGAACCTGTGCTGCCCGCAGAGTTTAACGCCGAGGGTGATGTTGCCGCTTTTATGGCGAATCTGTCACAGCTCGACGATCTCTTTGCCGCGCGCGTGGCGAAGGCCCGTGATGAAGGAAAAGTTTTGCGCTATGTTGGCAATATTGATGAAGATGGCGTCTGCCGCGTGAAGATTGCCGAAGTGGATGGTAATGATCCGCTGTTCAAAGTGAAAAATGGCGAAAACGCCCTGGCCTTCTATAGCCACTATTATCAGCCGCTGCCGTTGGTACTGCGCGGATATGGTGCGGGCAATGACGTTACAGCTGCCGGTGTCTTTGCCGATCTGCTACGTACCCTCTCATGGAAGTTAGGAGTCTGACATGGTTAAAGTTTATGCCCCGGCTTCCAGTGCCAATATGAGCGTCGGGTTTGATGTGCTCGGGGCGGCGGTGACACCTGTTGATGGTGCATTGCTCGGAGATGTAGTCACGGTTGAGGCGGCAGAGACATTCAGTCTCAACAACCTCGGACGCTTTGCCGATAAGCTGCCGTCAGAACCACGGGAAAATATCGTTTATCAGTGCTGGGAGCGTTTTTGCCAGGAACTGGGTAAGCAAATTCCAGTGGCGATGACCCTGGAAAAGAATATGCCGATCGGTTCGGGCTTAGGCTCCAGTGCCTGTTCGGTGGTCGCGGCGCTGATGGCGATGAATGAACACTGCGGCAAGCCGCTTAATGACACTCGTTTGCTGGCTTTGATGGGCGAGCTGGAAGGCCGTATCTCCGGCAGCATTCATTACGACAACGTGGCACCGTGTTTTCTCGGTGGTATGCAGTTGATGATCGAAGAAAACGACATCATCAGCCAGCAAGTGCCAGGGTTTGATGAGTGGCTGTGGGTGCTGGCGTATCCGGGGATTAAAGTCTCGACGGCAGAAGCCAGGGCTATTTTACCGGCGCAGTATCGCCGCCAGGATTGCATTGCGCACGGGCGACATCTGGCAGGCTTTATTCACGCCTGCTATTCCCGTCAGCCTGAGCTTGCCGCGAAGCTGATGAAAGATGTTATCGCTGAACCCTACCGTGAACGGTTACTGCCAGGCTTCCGGCAGGCGCGGCAGGCGGTCGCGGAAATCGGCGCGGTAGCGAGCGGTATCTCCGGCTCCGGCCCGACTTTGTTCGCTCTGTGTGACAAGCCGGATACCGCCCAGCGCGTTGCCGACTGGTTGGGTAAGAACTACCTGCAAAATCAGGAAGGTTTTGTTCATATTTGCCGGCTGGATACGGCGGGCGCACGAGTACTGGAAAACTAAATGAAACTCTACAATCTGAAAGATCACAATGAGCAGGTCAGCTTTGCGCAAGCCGTAACCCAGGGGTTGGGCAAAAATCAGGGGCTGTTTTTCCCGCACGACCTGCCGGAATTCAGCCTGACTGAAATTGATGAGATGCTGAAGCTGGATTTTGTCACCCGCAGTGCGAAGATCCTCTCGGCGTTTATTGGTGATGAAATCCCGCAGGAAATCCTGGAAGAGCGCGTACGCGCGGCGTTTGCCTTCCCGGCTCCGGTCGCCAATGTTGAAAGCGATGTCGGTTGTCTGGAGTTGTTTCACGGGCCAACGCTTGCATTTAAAGATTTCGGTGGTCGCTTTATGGCACAAATGCTGACCCATATTGCGGGCGATAAGCCAGTGACCATTCTGACCGCGACCTCCGGTGATACCGGAGCGGCAGTGGCTCATGCTTTCTACGGTTTGCCGAATGTGAAAGTGGTTATCCTCTATCCACGAAGCAAAATCAGTCCACTGCAAGAAAAACTGTTCTGTACATTGGGCGGCAATATTGAAACTGTTGCCATCGACGGCGATTTCGATGCCTGCCAGGCGCTGGTGAAGCAGGCGTTTGATGATGAAGAACTGAAAGTAGCGCTGGGGCTAAACTCTGCTAACTCCATTAACATCAGCCGTTTGCTGGCGCAGATTTGCTACTACTTTGAAGCTGTTGCGCAGCTGCCGCAGGAAGCGCGCAACCAGCTGGTTGTCTCGGTGCCAAGCGGAAACTTCGGCGATTTGACGGCGGGTCTGCTGGCGAAGTCACTCGGTCTGCCGGTAAAACGTTTTATTGCTGCGACCAACGTGAACGATACCGTGCCACGTTTCCTGCACGACGGTCAGTGGTCACCCAAAGCGACTCAGGCGACGTTATCCAATGCGATGGATGTTAGCCAGCCAAACAACTGGCCGCGTGTGGAAGAGTTGTTCCGCCGCAAAATCTGGCAACTGAAAGAGCTGGGGTATGCAGCCGTGGATGATGAAACCACGCAACAGACAATGCGTGAGTTAAAAGAACTGGGCTATACCTCGGAGCCGCACGCTGCCGTAGCTTATCGTGCGCTGCGTGACCAGTTGCATCCAGGCGAATATGGCTTGTTCCTCGGCACCGCGCATCCGGCGAAATTTAAAGAGAGCGTGGAAGCGATTCTCGGTGAAACATTGGATCTGCCAAAAGAGCTGGCAGAACGTGCTGATTTACCCTTGCTTTCGCATAATCTGCCCGCCGATTTTGCTGCGTTGCGTAAATTGATGATGAATCATCAGTAACATCTATTCATTATCTCAATCAGGCCGGGTTTGCTTTTATACAGCCCGGCTTTTTTATGAAGATAATATGGAGAAAAACGACAGGAAAAAAGGAGGAATTCTCAATAAATGCGGTAACTTAGAGATTAGGATTGCGGAGAATAACAACCGCCGTTCTCATCGCGTAATCTCCGGATATCGACCCATAACGGGCAATGATAAAAGGAGTAACCTGTGAAAAAGATGCAATCTATCGTACTCGCACTTTCCCTGGTTCTGGTCGCTCCCATGGCAGCACAGGCTGCGGAAATTACGTTAGTCCCGTCAGTAAAATTACAGATAGGCGATCGTGATAATCGTGGCTATTACTGGGATGGCGGTCACTGGCGCGACCACGGCTGGTGGAAACAACATTATGAATGGCGAGGCAATCGCTGGCACCCACACGGACCGCCGCCATCGCCGCGCCATAACAAGCACAATGATCATCGTGGCGATCATCGTCCGGGGCCTGACAAACATCATCGCTAAATATCAATGCCGGATTGCCATCCGGCATTGACTACAAACTTAACGCTGCTCGTAGCGTTTAAACACCAGTTCGCCGTTGCTGGAGGAAGCTTCATCAAAGAAGTAACCTTCGCTATTAAAACCAGTCAGTTGCTCTGGTTTGGTCAGCCGATTTTCAATAATGAAACGACTCATCAGACCGCGTGCTTTCTTAGCGTAGAAGCTGATTATCTTAAATTTGCCGTTCTTCTCATCGAGGAACACTGGCTTGATAATCTCGGCATTCAATTTCTTCGGCTTCACCGATTTAAAATACTCATCTGACGCCAGATTAATCACCACATTATCGCCTTGTGCTGCGAGCGCCTCGTTCAGCTTGTTGGTGATGATATCTCCCCAGAATTGATACAGATCTTTCCCTCGGGCATTCTCAAGACGTATCCCCATTTCCAGACGATAAGGCTGCATTAAATCGAGCGGGCGCAGTACGCCATACAAGCCGGAAAGCATTCGCAAATGCTGTTGGGCAAAATCGAAATCGTCTTCGCTGAAGGTTTCGGCCTGTAAGCCGGTGTAGACATCACCTTTAAATGCCAGAATCGCCTGGCGGGCATTCTCCGGCGTGAAATCTGGCTGCCAGTCATGAAAGCGAGCGGCGTTGATACCCGCCAGTTTGTCGCTGATGCGCATCAGGGAGCTAATCTGCGGGGGCGTCAGTTTCCGCGCTTCATGGATCAGCTGCTGGGAGTTGTCTAACAGCTCCGGCAGCGTATAGCGCGTGGTGGTCAACGGGCTTTGGTAATCAAGCGTTTTCGCAGGTGAAATAAGAATCAGCATATCCAGTCCTTGCAGGAAATTTATGCCGACTTTAGCAAAAAAAGAGAATGAGTTGATCGATAGTTGTGATTACTCCTGCGAAACGTCATCCCACGCGTCTGGAGAAAGCTGGCGACCGATCTCCGGATAACGCAACGGATCAAACACCGGGCGCACGCCGAGTTTACGCTGGCGTAGATAATCACTGGCAATGGTATGAACCACAGGCGAGAGCAGTAATATGGCGGTCAAATTGGTAATAGCCATGCAGGCCATTATGATATCTGCCAGTTGCCACATCAGCGGAAGACTTAGCAAGGTGCCGCCGATGACCGTTGCGAAGGTGCAGATTCGCAGACACCAGATCGCTTTAGGGTTGTTCAGGCGTAAGAAGAAGAGATTGTTTTCGGCATAAATGTAGTTGGCAACGATGGAGCTGAAGGCAAACAGAATAACCACGAGGGTAACAAACTCAGCACCCCAGGAACCCATTAGCACCCGCATCGCCTTCTGGATAAGCTGAATACCTTCCAGCGGCATGTAGGTTGTGCCGTTACCCGCCAGTAATATCAGCATGGCGCTTGCCGTACAGATGACCAGGGTGTCGATAAAAATGCCAATCATCTGGACAATCCCTTGCGCTGCGGGATGCGGAGGCCAGGACGCAGCTGCCGCTGCCGCGTTTGGCGTCGACCCCATTCCCGCCTCATTGGAAAACATACTGCGCTGAAAACCGTTAGTAATCGCCTGGCTTAAGGTATATCCCGCCGCGCCGCCTGCCGCTTCCTGCCAGCCAAAAGCACTCTCAAAAATAGACCAAATGACGTGGGGAAGTTGCCCGATATTTATTACGCAAATCACCAGGCTGGTCAGTACCCAGATTATCGCCATCAACGGGACAAACCCCTGCATGAGCTGGGCGACGCCATGAAGACCGCGAGTGATTGCCAGCAGAGCAAAGACAGCGAGAATAATGCCTGTCACCAGCGGAGGAAAATCAAAAGAAAAACTTAGGGCGCGGGCAACGGCGTTCGCCTGAACTCCGCTGAAAATTATGCCGTAGGCGATGAGCAAAAAGACGGCGAACAGAACGCCCATCCAGCGCATCCCCAGCCCGCGCGCCATATACCATGCCGGTCCGCCACGAAACTGCCCATTAACGTCACGTTCTTTATAAAGTTGTGCAAGGGAACATTCGGCAAACGAGGTCGCCATGCCGATAAACGCGGCAACCCACATCCAGAAGACGGCACCTGGTCCACCGGCGGTAATAGCCAGCGCAACGCCAGCCAGGTTGCCGCTACCCACGCGCGCCGCAAGACTGGTACACAATGACTGAAATGAGGTTAAACCGCCTGGCTGTGGATGAATGCTATTTTTAAGACTTTTGCCAAACTGGCGGATGTAGCGAAACTGCACAAATCCGGTGCGAAAAGTGAACCAACAACCTGCGCCGAAGAGCAGGTAAATCATTACCGATCCCCAAAGGACGCTGTTAATAAAGGAGAAAAAATCTGGCATGCATATCCCTCTTATTGCCGGTCGCGATGACTTTCCTGTGTAAACGTTACCAATTGTTTAAGAAGTATATACGCTACGAGGTACTTGATAACTTCTGCGTAGCATACATGAGGTTTTGTATAAAAATGGCGGGCGATATCAACGCAGTGTCAGAAATCCGAAACAGTCTCGCCTGGCGATAACCGTCTTGTCGGCGGTTGCGCTGACGTTGCGTCGTGATATCATCAGGGCAGACCGGTTACATCCCCCTAACAAGCTGTTTAAAGAGAAATACTATCATGACGGACAAATTGACCTCCCTTCGTCAGTACACCACCGTAGTGGCCGACACTGGGGACATCGCGGCAATGAAGCTGTATCAACCGCAGGATGCCACAACCAACCCTTCTCTCATTCTTAACGCAGCGCAGATTCCGGAATATCGTAAGTTGATTGATGATGCTGTCGCCTGGGCGAAACAGCAGAGCAACGATCGCGCGCAGCAGATCGTGGACGCGACCGACAAACTGGCAGTAAATATTGGTCTGGAAATCCTGAAACTGGTTCCGGGCCGTATCTCAACTGAAGTTGATGCGCGTCTTTCCTATGACACCGAAGCGTCAATTGCGAAAGCAAAACGCCTGATCAAACTCTACAACGATGCAGGGATTAGCAACGATCGTATTCTGATCAAACTGGCTTCTACCTGGCAGGGTATCCGTGCTGCAGAACAGCTGGAAAAAGAAGGTATTAACTGTAACCTGACCCTGCTGTTCTCCTTCGCTCAGGCTCGTGCTTGTGCGGAAGCGGGCGTGTTCCTGATCTCGCCGTTTGTTGGCCGTATTCTTGACTGGTACAAAGCGAATACCGATAAGAAAGAGTACGCTCCGGCAGAAGATCCGGGCGTGGTTTCTGTATCTGAAATCTACCAGTACTACAAAGAGCACGGTTATGAAACCGTGGTTATGGGCGCAAGCTTCCGTAACATCGGCGAAATTCTGGAACTGGCAGGCTGCGACCGTCTGACCATCGCACCGGCACTGCTGAAAGAGCTGGCGGAGAGCGAAGGGGCTATCGAACGTAAACTGTCTTACACCGGCGAAGTGAAAGCGCGTCCGGCGCGTATCACTGAGTCCGAGTTCCTGTGGCAGCACAACCAGGATCCAATGGCAGTAGATAAACTGGCGGAAGGTATCCGTAAGTTTGCTGTTGACCAGGAAAAACTGGAAAAAATGATCGGCGATCTGCTGTAATCATTCTTAGCGTGACCGGGAAGTCGGTCACGCTACCTCTTCTGAAGCCTGTCTGTCACTCCCTTCGCAGTGTATCATTCTGTTTAACGAGACTGTTTAAACGGAAAAATCTTGATGAATACTTTACGTATTGGCTTAGTTTCCATCTCTGATCGCGCATCCAGCGGCGTTTATCAGGATAAAGGCATCCCTGCGCTGGAAGAATGGCTGACATCGGCGCTAACCACGCCGTTTGAACTGGAAACCCGCTTAATCCCCGATGAGCAGGCGATCATCGAGCAAACGTTGTGTGAGCTGGTGGATGAAATGAGTTGCCATCTGGTGCTCACCACGGGCGGAACTGGCCCGGCGCGTCGTGACGTAACGCCCGATGCGACGCTGGCAGTAGCGGACCGCGAGATGCCAGGCTTTGGTGAACAGATGCGCCAGATCAGCCTGCATTTTGTACCAACTGCGATCCTTTCGCGTCAGGTGGGTGTGATTCGCAAACAGGCGCTGATCCTTAACTTACCCGGTCAGCCGAAGTCGATTAAAGAGACGCTGGAAGGTGTAAAGGACGCTGAGGGTAACGTTGTGGTGCACGGTATTTTTGCCAGCGTACCGTACTGCATTCAGTTGCTGGAAGGGCCATACGTTGAAACGGCACCGGAAGTGGTTGCTGCATTCAGACCGAAGAGTGCAAGACGCGAAGTTAGCGAATAAAAAAATCCCCCCGAGCGGGGGGATCTCAAAACAATTAGTGCGATTCACCAATCGGCAGAACGGTGCGACCAAACTGCTCGTTCAGTACTTCACCCATCGCCAGATAGATTGCGCTGGCACCGCAGATCAGACCAATCCAGCCGGCAAAGTGGATGATCGCGGCATTACCGACAATGTTACCGATCGCCAGCAGGGCAAACAGCACGGTCAGGCTAAAGAAAACGAATTGCAGAACGCGTGCGCCTTTCAGCGTGCCGAAGAACATAAACAGCGTAAATACGCCCCACAGACCCAGGTAGACACCAAGGAACTGTGCATTTGGCGCATCGGTCAGACCCAGTTTCGGCATCAGCAGAATCGCAACCAGCGTCAGCCAGAAAGAACCGTAAGAGGTGAATGCGGTTAAACCGAAAGTGTTGCCTTTTTTGTACTCCAGCAGACCAGCAAAAATTTGCGCGATGCCGCCGTAGAAAATGCCCATTGCAAGAATAATACCGTCAAGAGCGAAATAACCCACGTTGTGCAGGTTAAGCAGAATGGTGGTCATGCCGAAGCCCATCAGGCCCAGCGGTGCCGGATTAGCCAACTTAGTGTTGCCCATAATTCCTCAAAAATCATCATCGAATGAATGGTGAAATAATTTCCCTGAATAACTGTAGTGTTTTCAGGGCGCGGCATAATAATCAGCCAGTGGGGCAGTGTCTACGATCTTTTGAAGGGAAAATGAAAATTTTCCCCGGTTTCCGGTATCAGACCTGAGTGGCACTAACCATCCGGCGCAGGCAGGCGATTTGCAGTACGGCTGGAATCGTCACGCGATAGGCACTGCCGCTGACCGCTTTAACCCCATTTAGTGCCGCGCCTACAGGGCCTCCCAGCCCCGCGCCGCGAAGCAAACCATGCCCAAGTACGCTCATTGCTGCGTGGGTGCGTAAAATGCGGGTCAATTGGCTGGAAAGCAAATGCGACACGCCTTTTGCCAATAATTTGTCTTTCATCAGCAGCGGCAGCAGCTCTTCCAGCTCATTCACCCTGGCATCGACCGCGTGCAGAAACTCCTGCTTATGTTCCTCGTCCATTTTCTTCCAGGTATTACGCAGAAATTGTTCCAGTAACTGTTGCTCAATTTCAAACGTAGACATCTCTTTGTCGGCTTTCAGCTTCAATCGTTTTGAAACATCGAGCAAAATGGCCCGATACAATTTACCGTGTCCACGCAGTTTGTTGGCGATACTATCGCCACCAAAATGCTGTAATTCTCCGGCAATCAGCTGCCAGTTGCGGCGATGTTGCTCGGGATGTCCTTCCATCGATTTAAACAGTTCGTTGCGCATCAGTACGCTGGAGAGGCGAGTTTTGCCTTTTTCATTATGAGTGAGCAGCCGGGCGAAATTTGCCAATTGTTCCTCACTACAATGCTGGAGAAAATCCAGATCTGAATCATTCAGGTAATTAACATTCATTTTTTGTGGCTTCTATATTCTGGCGTTAGTCGTCGCCGATAATTTTCAGCGTGGCCATATCCGATGAGTTCACCGTATGACCAGAAAAGGCGATTTTTGAGACGCAGCGTTTATTGTCGTTATCGCTGTTAATGTTGATCCAGTCAGTGGTTTGCCCTTCTTTTATTTCTGAAGGAATATTCAGGCTCTGACTGGCGCTACGGGAGGCTTTGAAATAAACCGATGCACCACTTAACTGTAAATCGCCATGGTCGGCAGTGAGTTGAATGCGTTTAACAATGCGACAAACAGGAAGTTTCAGCGCCAGATCGTTGGTTTCGTTACGCGGCATCGCAATGACGCCGAGGATTTTATGGTTGTTTGCCTGCGCTGTGCAGCACAGCAGCAGGCTAATCGCCAGGCTGGCGGAAAGCGTAAAAACGGATTTCATAAGGATTCTCTTAGTGGGGAGAGGTAGGGGATGAATACCCACTAGTTTACTGCTGATAAAGAGAAGATTCAGGTACGTAATATTTTCTTTTTATTACAATTTTTCTATGAATGTCTTGGCTGTCATTCATTCTCTATATGAATAAAATTGCTGTCAGTTTCGTGTCTTGTTCTGGCATATCGCGAAATTTCTGCGCAAAAGCACAAAAAATTTTTGCATCTCCCCCTTGATGACGTGGGTTACGACCCCATTTAGTAGTCAACCGCAGTGAGTGAGTCTGCAAAAAAATGAAATTGGGCAGTTGAAACCAGACGTTTCGCCCCTATTACAGACTCACAACCACATGATGACCGAATATATAGTGGAGACGTTTAGATGGGTAAAATAATTGGTATCGACCTGGGTACTACCAACTCTTGTGTAGCGATTATGGATGGCACCACTCCTCGTGTACTGGAGAACGCCGAAGGCGATCGCACCACGCCTTCTATCATTGCCTATACCCAGGATGGTGAAACTCTGGTTGGTCAGCCGGCTAAACGTCAGGCAGTGACGAACCCGCAAAACACCCTGTTTGCGATTAAACGCCTGATTGGCCGCCGCTTCCAGGACGAAGAAGTACAGCGTGATGTTTCCATCATGCCGTTCAAAATTATTGCTGCTGATAACGGCGACGCATGGGTCGAAGTTAAAGGCCAGAAAATGGCACCGCCGCAGATCTCTGCTGAAGTGCTGAAAAAAATGAAGAAAACCGCTGAAGATTACCTGGGTGAACCGGTAACTGAAGCTGTTATCACCGTACCGGCATACTTTAACGATGCTCAGCGTCAGGCAACCAAAGACGCAGGCCGTATCGCTGGTCTGGAAGTAAAACGTATCATCAACGAACCGACCGCAGCTGCGCTGGCTTACGGTCTGGACAAAGGTACTGGCAACCGTACTATCGCGGTTTATGACCTGGGTGGTGGTACTTTCGATATTTCTATTATCGAAATCGACGAAGTTGACGGCGAAAAAACCTTCGAAGTTCTGGCAACCAACGGTGATACTCACCTGGGTGGTGAAGACTTCGACAGCCGTCTGATCAACTACCTGGTTGAAGAATTCAAGAAAGATCAGGGCATTGACCTGCGCAACGATCCGCTGGCAATGCAGCGCCTGAAAGAAGCGGCAGAAAAAGCGAAAATCGAACTGTCTTCCGCTCAGCAGACCGACGTTAACCTGCCGTACATCACTGCAGACGCGACCGGTCCGAAACACATGAACATCAAAGTGACTCGTGCGAAACTGGAAAGCCTGGTTGAAGATCTGGTAAACCGTTCCATTGAGCCGCTGAAAGTTGCACTGCAGGACGCTGGCCTGTCCGTATCTGATATCGACGACGTTATCCTCGTTGGTGGTCAGACTCGTATGCCAATGGTTCAGAAGAAAGTTGCTGAATTCTTTGGTAAAGAGCCGCGTAAAGACGTTAACCCGGACGAAGCTGTAGCAATCGGTGCTGCTGTTCAGGGTGGTGTTCTGACTGGTGACGTGAAAGACGTACTGCTGCTGGACGTTACCCCGCTGTCTCTGGGTATCGAAACCATGGGCGGTGTGATGACGACGCTGATCGCGAAAAATACCACTATCCCGACCAAGCACAGCCAGGTGTTCTCTACCGCTGAAGACAACCAGTCTGCGGTAACCATCCATGTGCTGCAGGGTGAACGTAAACGTGCGGCTGATAACAAATCTCTGGGTCAGTTCAACCTGGATGGTATCAACCCGGCACCGCGCGGCATGCCGCAGATCGAAGTTACCTTCGATATCGATGCTGACGGTATCCTGCACGTTTCCGCGAAAGATAAAAACAGCGGTAAAGAGCAGAAGATCACCATCAAGGCTTCTTCTGGTCTGAACGAAGATGAAATCCAGAAAATGGTACGCGACGCAGAAGCTAACGCCGAAGCTGACCGTAAGTTTGAAGAGCTGGTACAGACTCGCAACCAGGGCGACCATCTGCTGCACAGCACCCGTAAGCAGGTTGAAGAAGCGGGCGACAAACTGCCGGCTGACGACAAAACTGCTATCGAGTCTGCACTGACTGCACTGGAAACTGCTCTGAAAGGTGAAGACAAAGCCGCTATCGAAGCGAAAATGCAGGAACTGGCACAGGTTTCCCAGAAACTGATGGAAATCGCCCAGCAGCAACATGCCCAGCAGCAGACTGCCGGTGCTGATGCTTCTGCAAACAACGCGAAAGATGACGATGTTGTCGACGCTGAATTTGAAGAAGTCAAAGACAAAAAATAATCGCCCTATAAACGGGTAATTATACTGACACGGGCGAAGGGGAATTTCCTCTCCGCCCGTGCATTCATCTAGGGGCAATTTAAAAAAGATGGCTAAGCAAGATTATTACGAGATTTTAGGCGTTTCCAAAACAGCGGAAGAGCGTGAAATCAAAAAGGCCTACAAACGCCTGGCCATGAAATACCACCCGGACCGTAACCAGGGTGACAAAGAGGCCGAGGCGAAATTTAAAGAGATCAAGGAAGCTTATGAAGTTCTGACCGACTCGCAAAAACGTGCGGCATACGATCAGTATGGTCATGCTGCGTTTGAGCAAGGCGGCATGGGCGGCGGCGGTTTTGGCGGCGGCGCAGACTTCAGCGATATTTTTGGTGACGTTTTCGGCGATATTTTTGGCGGCGGACGTGGTCGTCAACGTGCGGCGCGCGGTGCTGATTTACGCTATAACATGGAGCTCACCCTCGAAGAAGCTGTACGTGGCGTGACCAAAGAGATCCGCATTCCGACTCTGGAAGAGTGTGACGTTTGCCACGGTAGCGGTGCAAAACCAGGTACACAGCCGCAGACCTGTCCGACCTGTCATGGTTCTGGTCAGGTGCAGATGCGCCAGGGTTTCTTTGCCGTGCAGCAGACCTGTCCACACTGTCAGGGCCGCGGTACGCTGATCAAAGATCCGTGCAACAAATGTCATGGTCATGGTCGTGTTGAGCGCAGCAAAACGCTGTCCGTTAAAATCCCGGCAGGGGTGGACACTGGAGACCGCATCCGTCTTGCGGGCGAAGGTGAAGCGGGCGAGCATGGCGCACCGGCAGGCGATCTGTACGTTCAGGTTCAGGTTAAACAGCACCCGATTTTCGAGCGTGAAGGTAACAACCTGTATTGCGAAGTCCCGATCAACTTCGCGATGGCAGCGCTGGGTGGCGAAATCGAAGTACCGACCCTTGATGGTCGCGTCAAACTGAAAGTGCCTGGCGAAACCCAGACCGGTAAGCTGTTCCGTATGCGTGGTAAAGGCGTCAAGTCTGTTCGCGGCGGTGCGCAAGGGGACTTGCTGTGCCGCGTTGTCGTCGAAACACCGGTAGGTCTGAACGAGAAGCAGAAACAGCTGCTGCAAGAGCTGCAGGAAAGCTTCGGTGGCCCAACCGGCGAGCACAACAGCCCGCGTTCAAAGAGCTTCTTTGATGGTGTGAAGAAGTTTTTTGACGACCTGACTCGCTAACCTCCCCAAAAGCCTGCCCGTGGGCAGGCCAGGGTAAAAATAGGGTGCGTTGAAGATATGCGAGCACCTGTAAAGTGGCGGGGATCACTCCCCGCCGTTGCTCTTACTCGGATTCGTAAGCCGTGAAAACAGCAACCTCCGTCTGGCCAGTTCGGATGTGAACCTCACAGAGGTCTTTTCTCGTTACCAGCGCCGCCACTACGGCGGTGATACAGATGACGATCAGGGCGACAATCATCGCCTTATGCTGCTTCATTGCTCTCTTCTCCTTGACCTTACGGTCAGTAAGAGGCACTCTACATGTGTTCTGCATATAGGGGGCCTCGGGTTGTACTGACCCCAGAAAGTTGGACAGTTAAACACGAGGCATATAGGTCTGATTCCGATATTCAATTGGAGTCAGACCTTTTAATTTCAGGCTAATTCTTCTGCTGTTGTAG
>NZ_JBJQJP010000010.1:0-188880 GCF_046487365.1 Escherichia sp. WS1451 | reverse complement strand
ACCAGCTAGGGATCGTCGCCTAGGTGAGCCGTTACCCCACCTACTAGCTAATCCCATCTGGGCACATCCGATGGCAAGAGGCCCGAAGGTCCCCCTCTTTGGTCTTGCGACGTTATGCGGTATTAGCTACCGTTTCCAGTAGTTATCCCCCTCCATCAGGCAGTTTCCCAGACATTACTCACCCGTCCGCCACTCGTCAGCGAAACAGCAAGCTGTTTCCTGTTACCGTTCGACTTGCATGTGTTAGGCCTGCCGCCAGCGTTCAATCTGAGCCATGATCAAACTCTTCAATTTAAAAGTTTGATGCTCAAAGAATTAAACTTCGTAATGAATTACGTGTTCACTCTTGAGACTTGGTATTCATTTTTCGTCTTGCGACGTTAAGAATCCGTATCTTCGAGTGCCCACACAGATTGTCTGATAAATTGTTAAAGAGCAGTTGCGACGTGGCTTTCAGCTCACTGTCGCGAGGTGGCGTATATTACGCTTTCCTCTTTCAGAGTCAACCCTGAATTTCAGGATTTTTCTCTTCAACCGAACCGGCTGTTTGTGTGAAGTGATTCACATCCGCCGTATCGATGGAGGCGCATTATAGGGAGTCGGCTCAGGAAGACAAGCGGAAAAATGCATTTTTATTTCAACCGCTCATCTTTTAATCATTACGCCGGTTTTTGCTGCTTTTTTATCGCTTGCGGCAGGTCTACCAGGCTATTTAACACCCAATCCGCCGCGTTTTCTGCTTCAGGCGTAACAGGTTTACCCGTACGCACCAGCACTTTTGTTCCCACGTTCGCCGCAGCCGCTGCCTGCATATCTTCTAATTTATCGCCCACCATATAAGAAGCGGCCATATCAATATGCAAATAATCGCGTGCCGATAAAAGCATCCCCGGATGTGGTTTGCGGCAGTCGCAGACCTGGCGAAACTCTTCAACACTACCCTGCGGATGATGCGGGCAATAATAGATACCATCCAGATCGACATCGCGGTCCGCCAGCGACCAGTCCATCCACTCGGTCAGCGTTTCAAACTGTGCTTCAGTAAATTTACCGCGAGCAATGCCAGACTGGTTGGTTACTACCACCAGCGCAAAGCCCATTTTTTTTAGCTCGCGCATGGCGTCAATAACACCGTCGATAAATTCAAAGTTGTCGATCTCATGGACATAACCGTGATCGACATTAATGGTGCCATCACGGTCAAGAAAAATTGCGGGTACGCTCTTCGCCACCTTTTATAGCTCCTTAATAAGGCATGTGACGCTAGTATCGCATGTTTCGACCTGCAAGAAAGTGCTCTTCGCATAAACCTGATTGATTTAGACGTCTGGATGCCTTAACATCCATTTCATTGACGGCGTTGCCCGTTTCAGGCATTCGAAATGCCACGACTAACTTAATGACGATAATAAATAATCAATGATAAAACTTTCGAATATCACCAAAGTGTTCCACCAGGGCACCCGCACCATCCAGGCGTTGAACAACGTCAGCCTGCATGTGCCAGCTGGACAAATTTATGGCGTTATCGGTGCCTCAGGCGCGGGTAAAAGTACGCTTATCCGTTGTGTAAACCTGCTGGAGCGCCCAACCGAGGGTAGCGTGCTGGTCGATGGTCAGGAACTGACCACGCTGTCAGAATCCGAGTTGACCAAAGCTCGCCGCCAGATTGGTATGATTTTCCAGCATTTTAACCTGCTCTCTTCGCGCACTGTTTTTGGCAACGTGGCACTGCCGCTGGAGCTGGACAACACGCCGAAAGACGAGATTAAACGTCGCGTGACAGAATTACTGTCATTGGTTGGTCTTGGCGATAAGCATGATAGTTACCCGTCTAACCTTTCCGGTGGGCAGAAACAACGTGTGGCGATTGCCCGTGCGTTAGCCAGCAATCCCAAAGTATTGCTGTGTGATGAGGCCACCAGCGCGCTGGACCCGGCAACGACACGTTCTATTCTCGAACTGCTTAAAGACATCAACCGCCGTCTGGGTTTGACGATTCTGTTGATCACCCACGAAATGGACGTTGTGAAGCGCATTTGTGATTGCGTGGCGGTTATCAGTAATGGCGAACTGATCGAGCAGGACACGGTAAGTGAAGTGTTCTCGCATCCGAAAACGCCGCTGGCGCAGAAGTTTATTCAGTCGACCCTGCATCTGGATATCCCGGAAGATTATCAGGAGCGTCTGCAAGCGGAACCATTCACTGACTGCGTGCCGATGCTGCGTCTGGAGTTTACCGGTCAATCGGTCGATGCCCCGCTGCTTTCTGAAACCGCGCGTCGTTTCAACGTCAACAACAACATTATTAGTGCGCAGATGGATTACGCCGGTGGCGTTAAGTTCGGCATCATGCTGACTGAAATGCACGGTACACAACAAGATACGCAAGCCGCCATTGCCTGGCTGCAGGAACACCATGTAAAAGTAGAGGTACTGGGTTATGTCTGAGCCGATGATGTGGCTGCTGGTTCGTGGCGTATGGGAAACGCTGGCAATGACCTTCGTATCCGGATTTTTTGGGTTTGTGATTGGTCTGCCGGTTGGCGTCCTGCTTTATGTCACGCGTCCGGGGCAAATTATTGCTAACGCGAAGCTGTATCGTACCGTTTCTGCGATTGTGAACATTTTCCGTTCCATCCCGTTCATTATCTTGCTGGTATGGATGATTCCGTTTACCCGCGTTATTGTCGGTACATCGATTGGTTTGCAGGCAGCGATTGTTCCGTTAACCGTTGGTGCAGCACCGTTTATTGCCCGTATGGTCGAGAACGCTCTGCTGGAGATCCCAACCGGGTTAATTGAAGCTTCCCGCGCAATGGGTGCCACGCCAATGCAGATCGTCCGTAAAGTGCTGTTACCGGAAGCATTGCCGGGTCTGGTGAACGCTGCGACTATCACCCTGATTACCCTGGTCGGTTATTCCGCGATGGGTGGTGCAGTCGGTGCCGGTGGTTTAGGTCAGATTGGCTATCAGTATGGCTACATCGGCTATAACGCGACGGTGATGAATACGGTACTGGTATTGCTGGTCATTCTGGTTTATTTAATTCAGTTCGCAGGCGACCGCATCGTCCGGGCTGTCACTCGCAAGTAACGTTCAACACAACATAAATAATTGAAGAAGGAATAAGGTATGGCGTTCAAATTCAAAACCTTTGCGGCAGTGGGAGCCCTGATTGGATCACTGGCACTGGTAGGCTGCGGTCAGGATGAAAAAGATCCAAACCACATTAAAGTCGGCGTGATTGTTGGTGCCGAACAGCAGGTTGCAGAAGTCGCGCAGAAAGTTGCGAAAGACAAATATGGCCTGGACGTTGAGCTGGTAACCTTCAACGACTATGTTCTGCCAAACGAAGCATTGAGCAAAGGCGATATCGACGCCAACGCCTTCCAGCATAAACCGTACCTTGATCAGCAACTGAAAGATCGTGGCTACAAACTGGTCGCAGTAGGCAACACTTTTGTTTATCCGATTGCAGGTTACTCCAAGAAAATCAAATCACTGGATGAACTGCAGGATGGTTCGCAGGTTGCCGTGCCAAACGACCCAACTAACCTTGGTCGTTCACTGCTGCTGCTGCAAAAAGTGGGCTTGATCAAACTGAAAGATGGCGTTGGCCTGCTGCCGACCGTTCTTGATGTTGTTGAGAACCCAAAAAATCTGAAAATTGTTGAACTGGAAGCACCGCAGCTGCCGCGCTCTCTGGACGACGCGCAAATCGCTCTGGCAGTTATCAATACCACCTATGCCAGCCAGATTGGCCTGACTCCAGCGAAAGACGGTATCTTTGTCGAAGATAAAGAGTCCCCGTACGTAAACCTGATCGTAACGCGTGAAGACAACAAAGACGCCGAAAACGTGAAGAAATTCGTTCAGGCTTATCAGTCTGACGAAGTTTACGAAGCAGCAAACAAAGTGTTTAACGGCGGCGCTGTTAAAGGCTGGTAATATTTAGGCTGTTTCCACAATTTGTAATATCATTCAGGACGGGCGCTTGCCCGTCTTGTCATTTTTACAAGCGCCTGATTCAATATTGACGTTTTGATCATACATTGAGGAAATACTATGCGTGCTTTACCGATCTGTTTAGTAGCACTCATGCTAAGCGGCTGTTCCATGTTAAGCAGATCCCCTGTCGAACCCGTTCAAAGCACTGCACCCCAGCCGAAAGCGGAGCCTGCAAAACCGAAAGCGCCGCGCGCCACGCCGGTCCGAATTTATACCAATGCAGAAGAATTAGTCGGCAAACCGTTCCGCGATCTCGGTGAAGTCAGTGGCGACTCTTGCCAGGCCTCTAATCAGGACTCTCCGCCGAGCATTCCAACCGCACGTAAGCGGATGCAAATCAACGCCTCGAAAATGAAAGCCAATGCGGTATTACTGCATAGCTGCGAAGTCACCAGCGGTACGCCAGGCTGCTATCGTCAGGCTGTATGTATCGGTTCTGCGCTTAACATCACGGCGAAATGAGCAGTTTCCAGTTCGAGCAAATAGGCGTTATTCGCTCGCCCTATAAAGAAAAATTCGCCATTCCGCGCCAGCCAGGTCTGGTAAAAAGCGCCAACGGCGAACTACATCTCATTGCTCCCTACAACCAGGCCGACGCCGTTCGCGGCCTGGAAGCATTCAGCCATTTATGGATCCTTTTCGTCTTTCATCAAACGATGGAAGGCGGCTGGCGTCCGACTGTGCGTCCGCCTCGTCTTGGCGGTAATGCCAGAATGGGTGTTTTCGCTACGCGCTCCACTTTTCGCCCTAACCCAATTGGTATGTCGCTGGTAGAGCTGAAAGAGGTTGTTTGCCATAAAGACAGCGTGATTCTGAAGCTCGGCAGTCTGGATCTGGTCGATGGTACGCCGGTAGTGGATATCAAACCGTATCTCCCCTTTGCCGAATCGCTTCCCGATGCCAGTGCCAGCTATGCGCAAAGTGCGCCAGCGGCAGAAATGGCGGTGTGTTTTACCGCAGAGGTCGAAAAGCAGCTTTTGACGCTGGAGAAGCGTTATCCGCAGTTAACGCTGTTTATCCGCGAAGTACTGGCGCAGGACCCGCGCCCGGCCTATCGTAAAGGTGAGGAAACGGGCAAAACCTATGCCGTCTGGCTGCATGATTTTAACGTTCGCTGGCGCGTCACCGACGCAGGTTTTGAAGTCTTTGCGCTGGAACCGCGTTAAATTCACGCCCTTCTCTTTTGACATTTCTTTTGCACTGGTAAACTAAATCACTTTTTTTGTCCCAGGCTCGCCTTGAGCCTGTTCTACCTTCCAACTGGAACCGTAACAACATGCGTACTAGCCAATACCTGCTCTCCACTCTCAAGGAGACACCTGCCGACGCCGAGGTGATCAGCCATCAGCTGATGCTGCGCGCCGGGATGATCCGCAAGCTGGCCTCCGGGTTATATACCTGGCTGCCGACCGGCGTGCGCGTTCTGAAAAAAGTCGAAAACATCGTGCGTGAAGAGATGAACAACGCCGGTGCGATCGAGGTGTTAATGCCGGTGGTTCAGCCAGCCGATTTGTGGCAAGAGAGTGGTCGTTGGGAACAGTACGGTCCGGAACTGCTGCGTTTTGTTGACCGTGGCGAGCGTCCGTTCGTACTCGGCCCAACTCATGAAGAAGTTATCACTGACCTGATTCGTAACGAGCTGAGCTCTTACAAACAGCTGCCGCTGAACTTCTATCAGATCCAGACCAAGTTCCGCGACGAAGTGCGTCCGCGTTTCGGCGTCATGCGTTCCCGCGAATTCCTGATGAAAGATGCTTACTCTTTCCATACTTCTCAGGAATCCCTGCAGGAAACCTACGATGCAATGTATGCGGCCTACAGCAAAATATTCAGCCGCATGGGGCTGGATTTCCGCGCCGTACAGGCCGATACCGGTTCTATCGGCGGTAGCGCCTCTCACGAATTTCAGGTGCTGGCGCAGAGCGGTGAAGACGATGTGGTCTTCTCCGATACTTCTGACTATGCAGCGAACATTGAACTGGCAGAAGCTATCGCGCCGAAAGAACCGCGCGCTGCTGCTACCCAGGAAATGACGCTGGTTGATACGCCGAACGCGAAAACCATCGCGGAACTGGTTGAACAGTTCAATCTGCCGATTGAGAAAACTGTTAAGACTCTGCTGGTTAAAGCGGTTGAAGGCAGTAGCTTCCCACTGGTTGCGCTGCTGGTGCGTGGTGACCACGAGCTGAACGAAGTTAAAGCTGAGAAACTGCCGCAGGTTGCAAGCCCGCTGACTTTCGCGACTGAAGAAGAAATTCGTGCCGTGGTTAAAGCCGGTCCGGGTTCACTGGGTCCGGTAAACATGCCGATTCCGGTAGTAATTGACCGTACTGTTGCGGCGATGAGTGATTTTGCTGCTGGTGCTAACATCGATGGCAAACACTACTTCGGTATCAACTGGGATCGCGATGTCGCAACCCCGGAAGTTGCGGATATCCGTAACGTAGTGGCTGGCGATCCAAGCCCGGATGGTCAGGGTACGCTGCTGATCAAACGTGGTATCGAAGTCGGTCACATCTTCCAGCTGGGTACCAAGTACTCCGAAGCACTGAAAGCCTCCGTACAGGGTGAAGATGGCCGTAACCAAATCCTGACGATGGGTTGCTACGGTATCGGTGTAACGCGTGTGGTAGCAGCGGCGATTGAGCAGAACTACGACGAACGCGGCATCGTATGGCCTGACGCTATCGCGCCGTTCCAGGTGGCGATTCTGCCAATGAACATGCACAAATCCTTCCGCGTACAGGAACTTGCTGAGAAACTGTACAGCGAACTGCGCGCACAAGGTATCGAAGTGCTGCTGGATGACCGCAAAGAGCGTCCGGGCGTGATGTTTGCTGATATGGAACTGATCGGTATTCCGCACACTATTGTGCTGGGCGACCGTAACCTCGACAACGATGATATCGAATATAAATATCGTCGTAACGGCGAGAAACAGTTAATTAAGACTGGTGACATCGTCGATTATCTGGTGAAACAGATTAAAGGCTGATGCCAGAAAGGGTCCTGAATTTCGGGGCCCTTTTTTACATGGATTGTATAAAATGGATAAACCAAAGGCGTACTGCCGCCTGCTTCTCCCCTGCTTTCTTGTACTTTCGGCCTGTACCGTTGATATCAGCCAGCCAGACTCATCAGCCACAGTGGTAAATGCCGAGGCGAAAACATGGGCTGTTAAATTCCAGCATCAAAGCTCTTTCACCGAACAATCAATAAAAGAAATAACGGAACCAGATCTCAAACCCGGCGATTTGCTTTTCTCCTCAAGCCTTGGGGTAACCTCATTTGGTATCCGCGTATTCAGCACTTCCTCTGTGAGTCACGTTGCAATCTATCTGGGTGATAATAACGTTGCCGAAGCGACAGGGGATGGTGTCCAGATTGTTTCCCTTAAAAAAGCGATGAAGCACAGTGATAAACTTTTCGTCTTACGAGTCCCGGACCTTACTCCGCAACAAGCCACAGATATCACCGCGTTCGCCAACAAAATTAAAGATAGCGGTTACAACTATCGCGGCATTGTCGAATTTATTCCCTTTATGGTGACTCGCCAGATGTGCTCACTGAATCCGTTCTCCGAGGATTTTCGCCAACAGTGCGTCAGCGGCCTGGCGAAAGCGCAGTTAAGCGTTGTGGGCGAAGGAGACAAAAAATCGTGGTTTTGTTCGGAATTTGTCACTGATGCATTTGCCAAAGCCGGGCATCCACTTACACTGGCGCAATCGGGCTGGATTAGCCCTGCCGATCTGATGCATATGCGTACTGGCGATGTCTCTGCGTTTAAGCCAGAAACGCAGTTACAGTATGTTGGGCACCTGAAGCCTGGGATTTATATCAAGGCGGGCCGCTTTGTTGGGCTGACTCAGTGATGAAAGCCGGAGAATGCTCCGGCTTTCAATTTACTGCCCCAAACTACTGCAATCCTGGTTCGGGTAAAATTTACCTGCCGTATCGGGCGCTAATACTTTGGTTGGCGCACCGGTATCCGGATTAGCCTCAAGCGTAAAGTGACCTTCTACTGACAGTAACATCGGTTTTTCACTATGACCGCGCGCAGCCAGGTAGCTACGCTCCAGCTCTGCATTATTCGCTACCATGAAACGTTTTCCGGTCGCGCAATCAGTGAAGGTCGCCGCATCAGCCATATAAAAATACATGCCCCGCAGGGTCATCGGCGTCATGGGTAAACTGGATTGCGCCGGTTCCAGCGTGTAGTTGAACTGCGATTCAATCGGATTACCTTCACGATCGAGCATCTCCAGCGCATCTCCTTTCGCCCGATAATATGACTTTTCACCTTTGCTGTCGGTTAATACCAGCTTGTCAGCGGTTCGCGCCCATGTACCGTAGGAAGCGAAAGAGGAAGGCTCTTCACGCGCACCAAGATAGCGTTCATTCATCACCCAGGTTCCATCTTTTTCGAGGAACAAAGAGGTTTCGATCCCTTCGCAATCGGCACACGGCAGCACGCCGCGCCAGCTTTGCGGCATCGGCTTCAGTTCAGCGGCCTGCGCCGGAGAAAGCGTGTCGACTTCGGCCCGATTATTACATCCCATCAGAGTAAAGAGGCTGATTACAGCCATCGCTGTCACTATCGCTTTTTTCACCATCCATTCCTTCTTTTTATTCCCGACCGCCGCGCACTTTGCCGCGCATCGCCTTCACGCTTGATTTTTGTGCTTTCGATGCCAGCCTGCGCTCTTTTGATGCGCGGGTGGGCCGCGTGGGTCGTCGGGCTTTTTGTTCTGTTGTTAAATCTTTAATCACTGCCACCAGCCGGGCCAGCGCCGCTTCGCGGTTGAGCTCCTGATTGCGGTATTCCTGTGCCTTAATGACAATCACTCCGTCACTGCTGATCAAATGATGGCTGGCGGCGAGCAGACGCTCTTTGTAATACTCTGGCAGGCTGGACGCCCGAATGTCAAAACGCAGATGAATAGCCGTTGAGGTCTTATTAACATGCTGCCCGCCCGCGCCCTGCGCACGAATGGCGGTGATCTCAAGCTCACCATCGGGGATAGCAACATGTCGGGAAATCACAATCATGAAGGTTGTTGCCAGACGGTTAAGTTCACTTCCAGATTATTCTTATCATCCGATAACCAGATCACGCCATCCTGAATCGTTGCCTGCAGCGTCATGGTACGATCGGCAAAGGCGCTTACTTTCGCCAGTTGTTCATCGTCCAGATACCAGATGGAAAGATTGGCAAACTGCACACATTTGCCCTGATTTTGCTGCCACCAGATTTGCGCCGCCCGACTATTATAGGTAAACAGCGCCACTTCTGCGGCCTGGGTGCAGGCTTTCTTAATCCGCCGCTCATCCGGCAGCCCCAGCTCAATCCACAAATCAATGCCAAGGTGATCGTTACGCAGCCACGCTTCCGGCTCATCATCGGCACACAAACCACGGGTAAATTGCAGACGTTCATCAGCATATTTCAGCCACGCCAGCAGGCGCAGCATCATACGCTCCTGGGTTTCTGAAGGATGGCGCGCCAGCGTCAGAGAGGCATCGAGAAACTGGTTGCGGTCGAGATCGGCCACATTAACCGTCGCTTTATAAATTGTCGCTTTAAGCGCCATAAGAAAACTCCTTTCGAATCAGGAGGCCATTGTAACGGAATACGTGCAGTTGCGGCGCTGATATTGCAGAAATGAGTGTGGTATAGTCACCTTGCGAAACAGAGTTTATCTTCGTAGGCTTAGACTTGCATCCACGGTTAAGTCAGAGTGCTGACAGGAGGGCATGTGGAAAAATATTGTGAGTTAATACGCAAGCGGTACGCGGAAATCGCCAGCGGAGACTTAGGATACGTTCCGGACGCACTGGGCTGCGTTTTGAAAGTGCTGAATGAAATGGCTGCCGACGACGCCCTTTCTGAGGCTGTCAGGGAAAAAGCAGCATACGCTGCGGCAAACTTACTGGTGAGCGATTATGTCAATGAATGATACGTATCAACCAATCAATTGTGATGATTACGATAATCTTGAGCTCGCCTGCCAGCATCATTTAATGCTGACACTTGAGCTGAAAGATGGCGAAAAATTGCAGGCGAAGGCCAGCAATTTAGTCTCCCGCAAAAATGTGGAGTATCTGGTCGTCGAGGCCGCTGGTACAACCCGCGAGCTGCGTCTGGATAAAATTACCAGCTTTAGCCACCCGGAAATCGGTACGGTGGTGGTGAGCGAGTCCTGATTGACTTTCGCCGGATGCGACGTTTGATGCGTCTTATCCGGCTTTCACTTGACTAAGCGTTTTCTGCCAGACAAAACTTATGCCATTCTCACCTTCAGCCACACCTTCTTGCGTCACAAATACCCCTGCCGCCGCAATCAGCGTTTCGCCATAAAACAGCAGTGGCGTGGTGTCACGTAGCCACGGCGGAACGCCTAACTCTTGCCAGATTTTCTTTAACTTACGCCCACCATTGCGCCCGACAATATGTAGCAATCCAGGCGCTTTGAAACGCACGCTGACCGCTTCGTCTGCACGCGGAGGGCGAATATCGCCTCCCGCAGTAAGCTGTACACTTCCCAGCGCCGCCGGTAATTCCAGCGGTTGTAGCCACGTCTGCCACGGCAGAATGGTTTCGCTTTGCCCAGTGACGGATTTAATCCACCACAGTTGCGATTGATAGCGGCGGATTTCAAACGCCCCCAAACGTAAACAGGGGGAAGCATCTTCTCGCGCCAGCGCCACTTCCTGCCAGATCCGCACCAACGCGTCGCGGGAAGGCATCGGTGCATTCTGCCCTGCCAGCCAGCGGCGGATAATCGCCGCGCGACGGGCATCACTCATCGCCAGCATTGGCGCAATCTGCAGCGTCCCCTGCGGCGTTTGGCAGTGTGCTAAATCATCTGCCAGCAGTTCATCCAGCAGGCTCTCTTGCTCAGCACAAAGTGCAGCGCTGCGGGCCGTTGCTTCGGCAAAATGCGGCCAACGCTGCTGCAATAACGGCACTACGCGCAGGCGCAGAAAGTTACGATCGTATGAGTCGTCCTGATTACTTTCGTCTTCAATCCAGCGTAAACCATGCGCCAATGCCCACTGCTCCAGTTCCCCCCGCGTGCGGGCGAGCAACGGGCGGATAAGCTGTGTTCCGGCAAACTCCGAAACTTCCCCCATAGCCGAAAGCCCGGCAGGGCCGCTACCGCGTTTTAGCGCCAGCAGAAAGGTTTCACATTGATCGTCGAGATGTTGCGCGGTGACCAGCACTTCACCGGGTAATAGGGTACGAGCAAATGCCTGATAACGCACCTGCCGCGCCTGGGCCTCAATGCCCAGTCCTTCTTGCGCAAGTTGCACGCGCTCGACCACCAGCGGCACCTGCCACTGTTGGCAGATGTTTTCGCAATGCGTAACCCAGGCATCGGCATTGGCACTTAAACCGTGATGCACATGGATAGCGCGTAGAGTGACGCCCGGATTTTCCGCCCGCCACTGCACCAACTGATGCAGCAAAACGGTGGAGTCAAGCCCGCCGCTAAAGGCCACCAGAATCTGGCGTGAGGTGAGAAGTTGTCTATTGAGCGTGAGTGTCATGATGGTGCGATTTTACAGTAGCAATGCCCGGCACGTTACCGGGCAAATGCGGCGATGACAAGCCTTACTGCTCATACAGTTCCAACGGCAGCCCGTCCGGATCGTTAAAGAACGTGAAGCGTTTTTGCGTGTATGGATCGACACGGATGGCTTCACACTTCACGTTATGGCTTTCAAGGTGCGCCACTGCCGCATCGATATCATCAACGCTAAAAGCCAGATGACGCAGGCCGCAAGCTTCCGGTCGGCTGGGGCGCTCCGGCGGGAACGGAAATGAGAAAAGCTCAATCACATATTGCCCATTAAGCGCCAAATCCCCTTTCCACGAGTCGCGCGCTTCGCGATAGACTTCGCTTTGCAGCGTGAAACCAAGAATATCGCAGTAGAAAGCTTTGCTCACCGCATAATCCGTCGCAATAATCGCAATATGGTGAACCTGTTTTAAACCCAGCATAACGTCTCCTTTATTTGTTAACAGCACGTTACTCGCCCGGAAGCCGCTCTGGCAAGTTATCCCGCCATTTTTAGGACTCGTACGCGGTAAACGCCGTCTTCGTCCTGTTTCGCGCCGTGAATATCCGTTTCAAAACCGGGGTAATGTTGCCCTACGGAACAAAGCATCAGTAGAAAATCGAGTACTGTGCGGCTCTCTTTGGTCAGCATTTCTCCCGGCATCAGCAGCGGTACGCCAGGTGGATAAGGCAGGATCATATTTGCCGATACTCTACCGACCAGTTGTTCCAGCGCAATGGTTTCTACTTCACCTTTAATCTGTCTCTGCCATGCCTGATGTGGCGTCATGATCATCTCCGGCAAGGTATCAAATGCCCGCAACATCAAACCGGGAAGATCGTGTTTACGAATCAGCTTATGGATCCCTTGCGCCAGATCCTGAATGCGCATATTGCGGTAGAAATCGGGATCTTCAGCATAGAGATCGGGCAGCATATTTTTGATCCGCAGGTTGAGATCGTAAGAGCGCTTAAATTCCGTCAACCCACGCAATAATCCCATTGCTTTGGTTTTATCGATTCCAATACTAAAGAGAAACAGCAGGTTATAAGGACCGGTTTTCTCTACTACGATCCCTCGTTCGTCGAGGAATTTTGCTACCAGCGCCGCCGGGATCCCCTCCTCGCTCATATTGCCCTGCTCGTCCATCCCCGGTGTCAAAATAGTGACTTTAACCGGATCGAGAAACATATGATCGGCATCCGCATCGTTAAAGCCGTGCCACTGTTCGCCAGGCGCAACGGGCCAGCATTCGGCTTCATCCACCTGCGGCGGTTGCCAGATATCGAAAAACCAGCCGTCAGACTCTTCCCGCAGCCGCTGGACCTCTTTGCGAAAATGCAGCGCTCGTTCTACTGAACGGTTAATCAGCCGTTTGCCCGGATTACCACGCAGCATCGCCGCCGCCGTCTCAACCGAAGCAACAATGGGATAACTGGGCGAGGTGGTGGTATGCATCATAAAGGCTTCGTTAAACGCCTCTTCGTCATACTCGCCTTTAATGTGGATCAGCGAAGCCTGCGATAACGCCGCCAGCATTTTGTGGGTCGATTGCGTTTCGAAGATCACTTTTCCCGCAACACGCTCACCGCTCATACCACTTTTACCCTGGTAGATCGGATGAAAATGGGTGTACGGCACCCAGGCAGAATCGAAGTGAATCGACGGGACATCCAGCGTCTGTTTGATCCAGTCGGTGTTGTAGAGCAAGCCATCATAGGTGGAGTTGGTGATCACCGCATGAACCGGCCATTGTGCCTGCGTGGTGGCAGCAACTTTCTCTTCGATGCTGTCGCGAGTAAATTCACGGCGCGGGATCCCACCCAGAATCCCCAACGCATTACGCGTCGGTTTCAGCCAGACTGGCACTACATCGTTCATCATTAACAGATGCGCCAGTGATTTATGACAATTGCGGTCGATCAACAGCGTACTGCCGGATGGCGCGGCGTACATACCCACAATTTTGTTCGACGTCGATGTTCCGTTGGTAACGATATAACTCTGTTCCGCGCCAAACGTCCGCGCGATGTACTCTTCCGCTTCCAGGTGTGGCCCGGTGTGGTCGAGCAACGAACCAAGCTCGGTAACCGAAATAGAGACATCAGCCTTAAGAGTATTCCCGCCGAAAAAATCATAAAACAGACAGCCAACCGGGCTTTTTTGATATGCGGTACCGCCCATATGCCCCGGCGTACAAAAGGTGTACTTCCGCTCTTTGACGTAGGTAAACAAGGCTTTCGTGAACGGCGGCGTAATGTTATCAAGATATTCGTTGGTGTACTGCCGCATACGGATGGCGATATCTTCCGCCTGCCCAAGCGCATATTCAAAAAACCAGAGCGCCATCCGCATATCCTGCACGCTGACATCCATCGTCGAGTGGGTGTTGATGAAGGCATAAAGCGGGAGATATTCATTAAGTTGATTGATATCGCTACATAAATCGAGGCTGTACTCATCCCAGTCAAAAATCACGCCGCAAATTCGAGGGTTATGTTCGATAAATTTCAGCAAATCAACGCTGTTTTGTGGCCAGATAATCTGAAAGCCTTGCGCCACCAGCGTCGACTCCAGTTCTTTGATGGGCTCATCTTTATAAAAGACGCCATGCGGTCCCATAATGGCAATGATGTTCATGTGTTCCTCCTGGAAAATCCTTCCTTAATCATAGCCTCCTCAAACCGTGGCGATAAAAAAGGGCCACCGAAGTGACCCTTTTTCAGAACTTTTGCGAATTACGCGTAACCGTAGCTCATCAGGCGCTGATAACGACGATTTTTTAAATCTTCAGTGCTTAACACGTCGAGATCGGCCAGATCCGCCAGCAGTTGCGCTTTCAACGATGCCGCCATCGCTTCCGGGTTACGATGAGCGCCGCCCAGCGGTTCCGGGATGATGGAGTCGATCAGTTTCAGCTCTTTCAGACGCGGAGCGATGATACCCATCGCTTCAGCCGCCAGCGGCGCTTTGTCAGCGCTCTTCCACAGAATGGACGCACAACCTTCCGGCGAGATAACAGAATAGGTGCTGTATTGCAGCATATTCACTTTATCGCCCACGCCAATCGCCAGCGCGCCGCCAGAACCACCTTCACCGATAACGGTACAAATAGTCGGTACGCTAAGGCGAGACATTTCACGCAGGTTGCGTGCAATTGCTTCAGACTGACCGCGTTCTTCTGCGCCCACGCCCGGATAAGCCCCCGGGGTGTCGATAAAGGTGATGATTGGCATCTTAAAGCGTTCAGCCATTTGCATCAGACGCAGTGCTTTGCGGTAACCTTCTGGCGCTGGCATACCAAAGTTACGGCGAATTTTTTCTTTGGTTTCACGACCTTTTTGATGACCAATGATCATCACCGGACGACCATCGAGACGGGCGATGCCACCGACGATAGCTTTATCGTCTGCATACGCGCGGTCGCCAGCCAGTTCGTCAAATTCATCAAATGCCAGGCGAACGTAATCCAGGGTATAAGGACGCTGTGGATGGCGTGCCAGTTGCGCAATCTGCCATGCACCGAGATCGGCGAAGATTTTACGCGTCAGTTCTACGCTTTTTTCACGCAGACGATGCACTTCTTCATCGATATTAATATCCAGTTTCTCATCCTGGCGGCTAACCGCAGTCAGAGAATCGATTTTCGCTTCCAGCTCTGCAATCGGCTGTTCAAAATCAAGGAAATTCAGACTCATAGTATTCCTGTATTAGTCAAACTCCAGTTCCACCTGCTCCGAACCAATGAGGCCACGGAGATCGTTTAATAAACGATCGCTCGGAGAGACACGCCACGTCGCGCCAAAACGCAACCGCGCGCGTGCATCCGCCCTCTGATAGTAGAGATGTACTGGAATTGTCCCAGAGCGGTGGGGTTCCAGAGACTGACGGAGTCGGTTTAAAAGCTGGTCATCAATTTGCCTGTCCGTCAGCGAGATAGCAAGCCCGCGAGCATATTTTTCCCGGGCTTCGTCAATATCCATCACTTCGCGAGCGGTCATTTTAAGCCCACCGCTGAAGTCATCAAAGCTGACCTGTCCGCTGACGATAAGTATGCGGTCTTTTTCCAGCAATTGCTGGTATTTATCCAGGGCGTCAGTAAACAACATCACTTCCAGCCGCCCGGAACGGTCATCCAGCGTGCAGATACCGATACGATTGCCGCGCTTGGTGACCATAACCCGCGCGGCAACAACGAGCCCCGCAGCCGTGATGACTTTACCACGTTCTGTCGGGTGCATGTCTTTCAGCCTTACGCCTCCGACATAACGCTCAATCTCTTTTAAATACTGGTTGATAGGGTGTCCCGTCAGGTACAGACCTAACGTTTCACGTTCCCCATCTAATACCACCTGCTCCGGCCACGGTTGGCAACTGGCGTAGGATTGTTCAATTTGTTCCGGCTCTTCTGCCAGCACGCCGAACATATCGGCCTGACCGATGGCTTCTGCTTTCGCGTGTTGATCAGCCGCCTTTAACGCATCGCCCAGCGAGTTCATCAGCGCCGCGCGGTGTGGCCCAAGACGGTCAAACGCCCCGGACATGATCAGTTTTTCCAGCACTCGCCGGTTTAACTTTTTGGTGTCTGTACGGGCGCAGAGATCAAACAGTTCGCGGAAATAGCCGCCTTTATTACGGGCTTCAATGATCGCCTCAATCGGACCTTCACCTACCCCTTTGATCGCGCCAATACCATACACGATTTCGCCGTCGTCGTTGACGTGGAAATGGTAAAGACCGGAGTTTATATCTGGTGGCAGGATTTTCAGCCCCATCCGCCAGCACTCATCCACCAGGCCCACCACCTTCTCGGTGTTGTCCATATCGGCGGTCATTACCGCCGCCATAAACTCCGCCGGATAGTGCGCTTTCAGCCATAACGTTTGATATGACACCAAAGCATAGGCCGCAGAGTGCGATTTGTTAAATCCGTAACCCGCGAATTTCTCCACCAGGTCGAAGATTTTCATCGCCAGTTCGGCGTTGATTCCGTTCTTTTCTGCACCTTCAGCAAATACAGAACGCTGCTTAGCCATCTCTTCCGGCTTTTTCTTACCCATCGCACGACGCAGCATATCCGCGCCACCGAGGGTATAACCAGAAAGCACCTGGGCAATCTGCATGACCTGTTCCTGATACAGGATGATGCCGTAGGTTGGCTCCAGTACCGGTTTCAGGCTTTCATGCTGCCACTGCACGTCCGGATAGGAGATCTCTTCGCGACCATGTTTACGGTCGATAAAGTTATCCACCATCCCTGATTGCAACGGACCGGGGCGGAACAGTGCCACCAGTGCGATCATATCTTCGAAGCAGTCAGGTTGCAGACGCTTGATCAGGTCCTTCATGCCGCGCGATTCAAGCTGGAATACCGCCGTGGTTTCCGAGCGTTGCAGCATGTCGAAGCTTTTCTTGTCATCCAGCGGGATCGCGGCGATATCCAGAGGCGGCTCGCCATTCTTCGCCCGCCGCTTGTTGATCATCTCCAGCGCCCAGTTGATGATGGTGAGCGTACGCAAACCAAGGAAGTCGAACTTCACCAGCCCGGCGTATTCAACGTCGCTTTTATCAAACTGGGTGACCGGATGTTTGCCCTCTTCATCGCAGTAAAGCGGCGCAAAATCGGTAATTTTGGTCGGTGCGATAACCACCCCACCGGCGTGCTTACCGGCGTTACGGGTGACCCCTTCCAGTTTGCGCGCCATGTCGATCAGCGCCTTAACTTCTTCATCCGCTTCGTAGATTTCCGGCAGCTGCGGCTCGGCTTCAAACGCTTTCGCCAGCGTCATCCCCGGATCGGGCGGGATCAGTTTCGAGATACGGTCGACAAAGCCGTACGGATGCCCCAGTACGCGGCCTACGTCGCGGATCACCGCTTTCGCCGCCATCGTACCGAAGGTGATAATCTGCGATACCGCATCACGACCGTACATGTCCGCGACGTGTTCGATAACCTGGTCGCGTTTCTCCATACAGAAGTCAACGTCGAAGTCAGGCATGGAGACACGTTCCGGGTTAAGGAAACGTTCGAACAGCAGGTCAAATTCCAGCGGATCGAGGTCGGTGATTTTCAGCGCGTAGGCCACCAGTGAACCCGCACCGGAGCCACGGCCTGGCCCTACCGGTACGCCGTTATCTTTCGACCACTGGATAAATTCCATAACGATGAGGAAGTAACCCGGGAAGCCCATCTGGTTGATAACCTGAAGTTCAGTCTCCAGACGCTCGTCATATTCCGGGCGGCGCTTCAGACGTTCTTCCTCGTCAGGGAATAAAAAGGCCAGACGCTCTTCCAGGCCTTCTTTTGCACGCTTGACCAGATAATCTTCGGTGCTCATGTCCCCGGTCGGGAACTGCGGCAGGAAGTATTCACCAAGGCGCACGGTCACGTTACAGCGTTTGGCGATCTCAACGGTGTTGGCAAGGGCTTCGGGGATGTCGGCAAACAGCTCACACATCTCCTCTTCGCTACGCATATATTGCTGCGGCGAATAGTTACGCGGGCGTTTAAGATCGTCGAGGGTAAAGCCGTCGTGGATCGCGACGCGGATTTCGTGTGCGTCAAAGTCGCTGCTGTCGATAAAGCGCACGTCGTTGGTCGCCACGACGGGTAAACCGCGCGCTTCCGCCAGTTCCACCGCCGCGTGCAGATAGCTTTCTTCGTCCGGCCTGCCGGTGCGGATCAGCTCGAGAAAATAGCGATCCGGGAAGTGTTCTTCATAAAACGCGACACACTCATCTACCAGCGCGCTGTTACCACGCAAAAGACTGCGTCCAACGTCGCCCATGCGCCCGCCGGAAAGAAGGATCAACCCTTCGTTTAATTCGATAAGCCAGTCGCGATCGATGATCGGCCCGGCGGCACCGTACCCGCGCTGATACGCTTTTGAGATCAGCAACGTCAGATTCTGATAGCCGGTATTGTTCGCCGCCAGCACCGTCAGGTGGGTTAACTCATCACCCAGCAGGTCACACTGGACATTAAAATCTGCCCCGACGATAGGCTTAATCCCTGCGCCATGTCCCGCTCCGTAGAACTTCACCAGACCACAAAGGTTGGTGAAATCGGTGATCGCCAGTGCTGGCATACCCAACGCCGCCGCCTTTTTTACCAGCGGTGCGGTTTTGGCCAGGCCATCGATCATCGAGTAGTCGCTGTGCACCCGCAGGTGTACGAAACGTGGTTCAGACATCTTCAGATTCCGGTTTACTTAATCTCGACACAAGAATCAGGACGCAAGTCCCAGTGCGCGTTTGACAGGCCCAAAGCTGCGACGATGATGTTCAGTCGCGCCATATTCAGCCAGTTTTTCCAGATGAAAAGCGGTTGGATACCCTTTGTGTTGGGCAAAACCATATTGCGGGAAAACAATATCCAGCGCCGCCATTTCGGCGTCACGCGTCACTTTCGCCAGGATAGACGCGGCACTGATTTCCGGTACGCGGCTATCGCCTTTCACCACAGCCATCGCAGGCATCGGTAATTTCGGGCAGCGGTTACCATCAATCAACACATATTCCGGCGCAATATGCAGCCCAGCGACGGCACGCTGCATCGCCAGCATGGTCGCGTGTAAAATATTCAGTTCGTCGATTTCGTGGGGTTCCGCGCGGCCCAGACTCCAGCTCAACGCTTTCTCTTTGATCTCTTCGCAGAGCGCCAGACGGCGTTTTTCGCTCAGCTTTTTGGAATCATTCAGCCCGGCAATCGGGCGCGACGGGTCAAGGATCACTGCAGCGGTGACGACCGCGCCAACTAACGGCCCGCGTCCGACTTCATCCACACCCGCAACCAGCTGCGTGTGCGGATAAACAAATTCGATCATTGTGCTAACTCCAGAACGGCTTGTGCCGCCTGCTCATCGGCATTGCAGCGGATCTGCTGATGCAGTTCACGGAAGGTATCGTGCATCGCGTGGCTGGTTTTCCCGTTCGCCAACAGCGGTAACAGCGCCGCAGCCAGTTTTTGCGGCTCACACTCTTCCTGCAATAACTCTTTGACTAACTCTCTGCCCGCCAGCAAATTGGGTAGAGAGACATAATCAGTTTTCACCAGTCGCTTCGCCAGCCAGAAGGTAAAAGGCTTCATGCGATATCCCACGACCATCGGGCATTTAGCCAGCATACACTCCAGTGCTGCCGTACCCGACGCCAGTAGCGCCGCATCACTGGCGACCATCGCCTCACGGCCCATTCCATCCAGCATATGAACCGACAGGTCTGGCGCAACTTCAGCTTTGATGCGTTCAAACTGCTCGCGGCGTTTGGCATTCACCAGCGGCACCACGATTTCGAGATCCGGATATGTCTGGCGCAAAAGCTGGGCCGTTTTCAGAAAATCGGCGCTAAGCATTTCGACTTCCGCACCACGGCTGCCCGGCAACAATGCCAGACAGTGGGCATCGTGAGAGATCCCCAGCACATCACGGGCACCATTTTTATCTGGATCTAATGGCATGGCATCAGCCATGGTATGACCGATAAAGCGGCACGGTACGTTGTATTTGTCATAAAACGCTTTTTCGAAAGGCAGAAATGCGAGCACCAGATCGGTGGCTCTGCCTATTTTGAAAACGCGTTTCTGTCGCCACGCCCAGACGGACGGGCTGACATAATGAATGGTTTTGATCCCCTGCTTTTTAAGGTTACCTTCAAGGGTAATATTGAAGTCAGGCGCATCAATACCGACAAAAACATCTGGCTTCAGTTCGCCAAAACGCTTTGTCAGATCGGCACGAATATGCAGTAAGCGGCGCAGACGCCCGAGCACTTCAACAATGCCCATCACCGCCAGCTCTTCCATTTCGTACCAGGCTTCGCAGCCTTCGGCTTGCATTCGTGGCCCGGCAACACCAACAAAGCGGGCATTGGGCACACGTTCTTTCAGAGCACGGATTAAACCGGCCCCCAGGATATCGCCGGAGGTTTCTCCGGCGACCAGGGCAATCGTTAATGGACGCTGTTCAGTCATTAACGAATCAGACCGCGCGTTGAGCGTGCAAAGAAATCGGTAAAGGCTTTCACTTCCGGATATGTTTCCGCCAGTTCAGCAATTTCCGGTTTCACTTCATCGAGCGTTTTACCGCTACGATAAATCAGCTTATACGCATTGCGGATAGCGGTAATCGCCTCACGGCTGAATCCGCGGCGCTTCAGCCCTTCGATATTGACACCGAACGGCGTTGCGTGGTTACCCTGCGCAATGACATAAGGAGGGACGTCCTGCGCCACACCGGAGCAGCCGCCAACCATCACATGCGCACCAATGATGCAGAACTGATGGACTGCGGTCATGCCGCCGATGATCGCGAAGTCGTCAACCGATACGTGACCCGCCAGCGTTGCGTTGTTGGCGAGGATGCAGCGGTTACCTACCGTACAATCGTGCGCAATGTGCGCATTGATCATCAGTAAGTTGTCGCTGCCCACCTTCGTCAATCCACCGCCCTGGACTGTGCCACGATGAATGGTGACGCTTTCGCGAATGCGGTTACGATCGCCGATTTCCACGCGGGTCGGTTCGCCAGCATATTTCAGATCCTGGTTAACTTCGCCGATGGAGGCGAACTGATAAATCTCATTATCGCGGCCAATTTTAGTATGACCATTCACGACAACGTGAGATTTCAGTACGGTACCCTCACCAATTTCGACATGGGGTCCAACGATACAAAAAGGACCAATGTGAGCGTTCGCGCCAATCGACGCGCCCTCTTCCACAATGGCGGTTGGATGCACAAAGGCGGATTTATCAATCACGTATCAGGCCTCCCGGCTACGAGCACACATCATCGTTGCTTCGCAAACTACTTTACCGTCGACCAGAGCAACCCCTTTAAAACGGGTCAGGCCGCGGCGCGTTTTTTCGAAAGTGACTTCCATGATCATTTGATCGCCAGGCACGACCGGGCGCTTAAAGCGCGCTTCGTCAATACCGGCGAAGTAGTACAGCTCACCCGGTTCCAGTTTTCCTACGCTTTTAAACGCCAGAATACCTGTTGCCTGTGCCATTGCTTCCAGAATCAGCACACCCGGGAAAATCGGTTTTCCAGGGAAATGGCCCTGGAAGAATGGCTCATTGACAGAGACATTTTTTACTGCGCGCAGAAAACGACCTTCTTCAAAATCCAGCACGCGATCCACCAGTAAGAACGGGAAACGGTGCGGCAGAAGTTCTAAAATCTCTTCAATCTGCAGAGTATGAGTGTTAGTAGTCAAGATACTCTTCCTGTCAAAATATAAGAAACGACAATAATAACACGGCCTGCCGCAATCGTAAGAATGAGACAGGCCGTAAAGTTTGGCGAACAAAAGATGGAACGTTAGTCTTGTTGATTAACCTTGCGCTCAAGCGATTTCAGACGCTTGCTCATGTCATCAATGTTCATCACCAGTGCAGCGGTTTTGCGCCAGACTTTGTTGGGTTGCAGCGGAATGCCTGAGGAATAGACGCCTGGTTCAGTGATGGGACGCATCACCATACCCATGCCCGTAACCGTCACTTTGTCGCATATTTCCATATGCCCGTTGATTACGCTGGCTCCGCCGATCATGCAGTAACGACCAATTTTCAGGCTGCCCGCCATAATGACGCCACCGGCAACTGCCGTATTGTCGCCAATCACGACGTTATGTGCAATCTGGCACTGGTTATCAATGATCACACCATTGCCAATAACAGTGTCATCCAGCGCACCGCGATCGATGGTAGTACATGCGCCGATCTCCACGCGATCGCCAATAATTACGCGACCTATCTGCGGGATCTTCACCCAGTTACCACGATCGTTGGCATAACCAAAGCCGTCTGCGCCTACCACTGTTCCGGACTGGATCAGGCAATTCTGACCGATCTGGATCTCATGGTAAATGGTTACGTTCGCCCAGAGACGCGAACCTGCACCGATTTTGCTGTTTTTACCTACGAAGCAACCGGCACCGATAATCACGTTATCGCCCAGTTCAACGCCGGACTCAATCACCGCGTTAGCGCCAATTGAGACGTTGTTACCCAGCTTCGCCGTCGCGTCAATCACTGCACTGGGTGCAATGTTCTGCGCGGGCTGCGGCGTGGTATCTAAAATTTGCGCCATGCGCGCGTAAGTCAGGTAGGGATTCTTCACTACCAGCGCGGCACTTTTCGCGAAAGGAAGATCGTCCTGGGTCATGACAACCGCGGACGCCTGGCACAAGCCTAAATGCTCACGGTATTTTGGGTTAACCATGAACGTAATGTGACCTGTTTGTGCAGATTGCATGGACGCAACGCCGGTGATGACGATATCGCCATCACCGTGTAGTTCTGCATCCAACTGCTGCGCTAAATCAGCCAGTCGAATTGAAGGCATTACTTATTTAACCTGTTTCAGTACGTCAGCAGTGATGTCTTTTACATCGCTGCTGTTGTAAGCAACGGCGTTTGCATCAACAACCAGATCGATATCCTGGCTGTTGGCAACGGATTTCACAGCAGTCTGGATACGAGTAACCAGTTTGCCACGTTCTTCGTTGGAACGACGAGCGCGATCCTGCTCAAAAGCCTGCGCTTTCTGAGCAAAAGTCTGGCGCTGAGCCATCACGTCTTTTTCCAGCTTAGTGCGATCGCTGCCCGCTTTCATGGACTGCAGCTTTTTCATTTTAGCCTGCAGATCGGTTTCCATACGCTGCAGTTCGCTGGCACGGCCTTTGAACTCATTTTCCAGCGTGTTAGAAACACCGGTTTTCTGCGCTACCTGCTGGAACAGGCTGCCCATATTGACGATTGCAATTTTGTCAGCCGCCTGAGCAGAAGTTGCCAGTGCTAAACCGAGACCTGCCGCTAATAACCACTTTTTCACAATAAACTCCTTACCATCCCATTTGCACCGGAAGGTGCAGTTCTTTGCGTGGCCCGGCGATCTTATATTGATCGCCTAAAGTCATCGCTACACTACCACTACATTCCTTTGTGGAGAACACTTACCAGGTTTTACCGATGTTAAACTGGAACTGTTCTGCCTTGTCTCCATCGTACTTTTTGAACGGCTGGGCGTAGGAGAACACCAACGGCCCCAATGGGGACATCCATTGTAATGCGATACCCGCAGACATACGGATATTGCTTGGATCACTATAGTCCGGATATCCAGAATATTGGCTGGAATCCCAGTTTGTATCCCAAACGGTACCCATATCCCAGAAGAAGGAAGTACGAACCGAGTTAGCATACTTGTCGCTAATGAACGGCGTCGGGGTGATGAACTCGAGGCTGGCAACCGCCATAGCGTTACCGCCTACAGCATCATCCGATTTACACAGGTCTTTCGCGCCGTCCTGAGTCGCACATTCGTAATCATAGTCCGGATCATAATTACTGGCCTGATGCGGGAAGTAAACTGCTTTCGGACCAATGGTATTGGACTGGAAGCCACGCACGGTGCTGGAACCACCGGCATAGAAGTTCTCATAGAACGGCATCTCTTTGCCGCCTAAACCATCACCATAACCCCAGCGGGTACGACCCAGAACAACCCATTTGTGATCGTCATCAATCGGCACATAAGTCGCCGTGTCTAACGTCACTTTGTAGTATTCGTTATCCGATCCCGGAATGGTCACTTTACCGGTCAGGTTGACACGTGAACCATCTGTCGGGAAGTAACCACGGTCAAGCTTGTTATAGGTCCAACCATAGTTGAACGTGAAGTCGTCCGTTTTGAAGCTGTTATCCTGATCAGAGGTGCTCGGATGTTCACCCATAGAGTACAGATAACGCCACATCGCAACCTGCGGCTGCATGTTGGACAGGGAGTTATGAACATAACCCAGACCTGCACGCAGCGAGTTATATTCGTTGATCGGGAAGCCCAACGTCACGTCTGTACCATAACTCTTGTTGGTATAGTCGGACAGGTCGGCGTCATCTGCCTGGAAGTCATTATAGAAGAGACGACCACCGAGGCTTACGCCATCTACGGTGAAGTACGGGTTGGTTACCGACAGTTCAGCATAGGTCTGGTAATCGTTTTTGGTCCCGTTGATACCAACAGCATAACCTGTACCTAACCAGTTATCCTGTTGCACGCCAGCCTGGAAGCTCACGCCACTTTCAGTACCGTAACCAATCCCGAAGTTGAAGCTACCAGTGTTACGTTCTTTCACCTTGTAGACTACATCAACCTGGTCCGGGCTACCCGGAACACGTTGGGTATCGGTATCGACAGTTTCAAAGAAGCCCAGACGATTCAGACGCTCCTTACCCTGATCGACCAGATCGCTCCCCAGCCATGCACCTTCCATCTGACGCATTTCGCGACGCAGGACGGCATCTTTCGAGGTATCGTTACCTTCAAAACGGATCTTACGCACATAGAAACGGTTACCAGCATCAACGTTCACGCGTAATTTAACGGTTTTGTCGGCATCGTTAATTTCAGGCATCGACTGTACGCGCGGATAGGCATAACCATAGCGACCGAGAAGCTTTTTAATGTCATCTTCCATCTTGGTCACTTTGGTGCCGTTATACAGCTCGCCCGGCTCGATCTTAGTCAGCTGCTCAATTTCAGCGGAGTGCCCGGCAAGATTGCCGCTCACTTCAACGCCAGAAAGCTTGTACTGATCGCCTTCGGTGATGTTCACCGTGACGTAAATACCTTTTTTATCTGGCGTCAGACTGACCTGGGTAGAGTCGATGTTGAAACGGGCATAACCGCGATCCAGATAGTAACTGCGCAGGGTTTCAAGGTCGCCCGCCAGTTTCTGTTTCTGGTATTTACGATCGCCGACCACGTTCCACCACGGCACTTCGTCACGCAGTTGGAAATGAGAGATCAGTTCGTCGGTGGTGAAAGCATGGTTACCAACAATGTTAATTTGCTGGATTTCAGCTGACACACCTTCCTGGAACACCAGTTTTAGGTCAACACGGTTGCGCGGCAGCGGGGTCACGACAGCTTTAACGCTGGCGCTATATTTACCGACGCTGTAGTAGAAGTCTTCCAGACCTTTCTCGATATCGGCAATGGTGGTGCGATCGAGGGATTCGCCCACACGCACACCAGAAGCCTCGAGGTTTTGCTTCAGCATGTCATCTTTCACCGATTTGTTACCGGAGAAAGTAATGCTGGCAATGGTCGGACGTTCTTTTACCTGAACCAGAAGGGTATCACCATCACGAAGGACGCGAACATCCTCAAAGTTGCCGGTAGCAAACAGAGCGCGAATGGTATTACTGATATCTTCATCATTAACCGTGTCGCCTGTGCGCACCGGCATACTGAGGAGGGCCGCACCAACGGCGACACGCTGAAGGCCTTCGAAATGAATATCTTTCACTACGAACCCTTCAGCACCGTATACGGTGGCGCTGCTAAACAGCAGCGACGCTATGAGCAACTTTTTCATCGCCATCGTTATTATGCGTTCTTCCTAACTAACTCTCATAACCGAGAGAAATCATTGAAAAGTGCAAGCCCCATTAACAGCACCAGCAGAATCGAGCCAATGCGATAACAAAAGTCTTGAACCCGCTCGGATACCGGTCCGCCCTTGATCTTTTCGATCGCAAGGAACAGCAGATGCCCCCCGTCAAGTACGGGCAACGGAAACAGGTTAATTATCCCTAAGTTCACGCTAATAAGCGCAAGAAACGGCAGGTAATAAACTACCCCGAGTTCCGCTGTCATCCCAGCCCCCTTGGCGATAGAGATCGGCCCACTGAGGTTGTTCAGTTTCACATCACCGGTGATCAATTTTCCCAGCATACTGACCGTCAGCTTCATCAACTGCCACGTTTTGTCCGTGGCTTCGACGATAGCGTTGAACGGCCCATACTGGCGTACAACTTTATACTCATCAGGCAAAGGAATGACTTTCGGCTCAATACCGACAAAACCAATCGCTTTACCATTACCCGGTTTACTCTCCGGGATTAATGTCAAAGACAAGGGACTCCCCTGTCTTTCGATTTCTAACGCTAAGGATTTACCCGGGTTATCCCGGACAAGCATCACAAAGGTCACCCACTGCGTTAAGGGCTGACCATCGACTTTAACGATCCTGTCGCCTGCTTGCAAACCTGCCTTGCTTGCCGCCGAGTTTGGCTGCACATTTTCCAGTACAGGTTCAATTTGCGGCCCACGAGGACGAATCCCCAACGAAGATACCGGATCTTCTTTATCAGGCTCAAACGCCCAGTGACGTAAATCGAGCTTTACATCCCGCCGTTGGTCGCTGCCAAATGGCGCTATCGTAATGGTGGTGCTTTCATCGCCAATTTTATCGACCAACTGCAAACGCACGGCATCCCAATCAGGCGTTTCGATACCATCTACGGCTTTTAGTTCCGTACCTGGTGCAATTTGTGCTTCCGCAGCTATCGAATTGGCTGCTATTTCACCAACCACCGGACGTACGCCAGGCACACCAATAATAAAAACCAGCCAGTAGGCAAAGATAGCAAAAATGAAGTTTGCAACCGGACCTGCGGCAATAATCGCCGCTCGTTGGCCGACAGATTTATTATTGAAGGCATGGTGGCGGAGTTCCGGAACGACCGGTTCTGCGCGCTCATCCAGCATTTTGACATAACCGCCCAACGGGATCAGGGCGATAACATATTCGGTGCCGAGCTTATCAGTTCGCCGCCAGAGCGCCTTACCAAACCCTATTGAGAAACGCTCAACGCGAACACCACAACGCCGGGCAACCCAGAAATGACCAAATTCATGCACGGTGATAAGTACACCCAGTGCAACGATGAACGAAGCCAAATCCCAGAGAAAACTCAGCATATTACCTTCCGTTAAAGCGTCCTGAATACCAGTAACAACAAGCAAGCAAAGACCGGTACCGCAGCCGTCAGGCTATCAATACGATCTAAAATACCACCGTGTCCTGGAATTAAATGACCGCTGTCCTTAATTCCTGCTTCACGCTTAAACATACTCTCGGTCAGATCGCCGAGCACTGAGGCTAACGCTGCGACAATAGAGCAAATGAGTAAGGTGACGGGAGCGACGTCGAGATTCACCCACATGCCATAACCCCATGAGATTACCGCTGCGGTCGCGAGTCCACCGATAAAGCCTTGCCAGGTTTTACCCGGAGAAACCTTCGGTGCCAGTTTATGTTTACCAAACAATTTGCCAAACATATATGCGCCAGAGTCAGCGCCCCATACCAGGATCATGACATAGAGCAGCCATATTGCGCCACTGTAATGATTCTCGTCGTAGTGCCAGGCCCGTAACGCCAGCATGCCCCAGAAGAAGGGAACAATGGTTAGCACGCCAAAAATAATGCGCAATGTTTTAGAGTTACGCCAGATTGCTGCAGAACCTGGGTAAAACAGCACCAGCAATAGCGCGACAATCCACCAACCCAGCGAAGCCCAAAGTGAGATTTCAACCAGCGGTTGATGAATATTTCGGTGATATTCCGGCAACAGAAAAAGCATCAGCGCCAACAATAACCCGCATAACACCGCCAACCATACTCGCTGCGAACGAGTGGTAAAACCGCTAAGCTGTCCCCATTCCCACGCTGCCAGCATACAGACCACCAGCGTTACAATGGCGAACCCCACCGGCGGCAACAGAAACAACGCCGCGATGACGACGGGTATTAACACAAAAGCAGATATCAGGCGATACTTCAGCAAAAGCGACCCCCATCAGGCTGTTTCATCACCGGGCTCGGTGCCGCCGAAACGACGCTCTCGATTAGCAAAGGCATTTAACGCCCCTTCAAAGTCTTGTTCATCGAAATCGGGCCAGAGAACATCTGTAAAGTAAAGTTCGGCATAGGCAATTTGCCAAAGCAAAAAGTTACTAATGCGATGCTCCCCCCCAGTCCTAATTACTAAATCTACAGGGGCCAGTTCATGCATACAGACATGCTGGTTTAGCATCTCTTCATCTATCTGATCTGGTTGCAGGTTTCCTTGCTGCACCTTTTCAGCCAGTTGCCTGACTCCCTGGACTATATCCCAACGTCCACCGTAGTTCGCCGCAATATTCAGCGTCAGACCGGTATTCCCGGCTGTTAGCGCTTCAGATTTACGAATACGTTCTTGCAAACGCGAGTTAAAGCGACTGGTATCGCCAATAATACGCAGACGCACGTTATGTCGGTGCAGACTCTTTACTTCGCTATCAAGCGCCCACACAAACAGTTCCATTAACGCACTGACTTCCTGCGCTGGTCGGTTCCAGTTTTCACTACTAAAGGCATACAGAGTTAACGCCTCAATACCGTTGTTGGCCGCAAAAGAGACAGCCCGGCGGACGGATTTTGCCCCGGCTTTATGCCCAAAGGCACGAATCTTCCCTTGCTTTTTTGCCCAGCGACCATTGCCGTCCATAATGATCGCAACATGACGACAGCCATGCGCTGGCAATTTTTCGCTAAGTGGTTGAGTAGCAGACAACATCACGCGTTTCTTATTCCCTGACAGGGTTTACGGTACTCAGGAATACTGAAGCCTATACAAAAAAAAGCCGTGTAAAACCACGGCATACCTGACCTTATAAAGCCAACTACTTACGATCAGATGGCGCAGACTATATCACTGAAGCCCTACGCTAACAAATAGCGCGACTCTCTGTAGCCGGATTATCCTCAGCTTGCGAGACGCATCACCTCTTTTCTGGCGACTTCACGCGCGTTCGCATCAACAGATAACACATCGTCCACACATTGTGGTTCGCGCATATCCATTTTTTCCAGTACGGATAAATTCAACGCGGCGATATCCGTAAAGCGGATTTGTTGCGCAAGAAAAGCAGCAACGGTGATTTCGTTTGCGGCATTCAATGCTGTCGTCGCTGCCTGGCCTTGTTCGAACGCCTCCATCGCCAGTTTCAGGCATGGATAACGATCATAATCCGGTGCGGCAAATGTCAACGCACTTAGTTTGCAAAAATCGAGCGGCTTCACGCCAGAGTTCACGCGATTCGGCCATGCCATGGTGTGGGCAATTGGCGTACGCATATCCGGTTCCCCCAGCTGCGCCAGAACACTGCCGTCCTGATAGCGCACCATTGAGTGAATCACTGACTGCGGGTGAATCAGCACTTCCATCTGGCTGGCGCTGGCGTTAAACAGCCAACGCGCTTCAATGTATTCCAGACCTTTATTCATCATGGTAGCCGAATCGACAGAAATTTTACGCCCCATCGACCAGTTCGGATGACGGCAGGCTTGATCCGGCGTCATTGTTGCCAAATCGCGCAATGGCGTCTCACGGAAAGGGCCACCAGACCCGGTAAGTAAAATGGACACCACGCCATTTTGCTCAAGGTCAGCGTATCCCAGATTATGCTGGATAGGTTGCGGTAAACTCTGAAAAATAGCGTTATGTTCGCTATCGACCGGTAACAATTGCGCTTTGCTCTGCTTTACGGCGTCCATAAACAGACGTCCGCAGGTAACCAGTGATTCTTTATTGGCCAGCAAAATGGTTTTACCCGCGCGGATCGCAGCAAGCGTAGGTAACAGCCCAGCAGCGCCAACAATGGCTGCCATCACCTGATCAACCTCCTCAAGCGCTGCCATATCGCAAGCGGCTTGTTGCCCACTTAAGACTTCGGTGCGGCTACCCTGTTGCTGTAGCATCGTTTTAAGAAGTTTCGCACTCGCTTCATCGTCCATTACGGCATAGCGGGGAGAGAATTCCAGGCACTGTTCTACCATGCGAGTGACATTTTTGCCTGCCACCAGCGCAACTACGCGGAAGTGTTCGGGATTATGGCGCACCACGTCCAGCGTGCTGCAACCAATCGAGCCGGTCGAGCCCAGAATGGTGAGTTGCTTCATGAAACATCCAGAGTTGAGACAGAATAAAAAGCAAAACGCCGCCAGCCGATCCGCAAGGATCTACTGAGCGGCGTTTTTGTCGTTCAAGAAATCAGAACTGCATCAGTTCTGCTTCTTTGTCTGCCAGCGCCGCTTCAATTTTCTTGATTGCAGCATCAGTCAGTTTCTGTACATCGTCCTGAGAACGGCGATCGTCGTCTTCGCTGATCTCTTTATCTTTCAACAGTGCTTTCACTTTGTCGTTCGCGTCACGACGCACGTTACGTACTGCAACACGCGCTTGTTCTGCTTCACCACGAACGATTTTGGTCAGATCTTTACGACGTTCTTCCGTCAGCGGCGGCAGCGGAACACGGATGTCGCTACCCGCAGAGTTCGGGTTCAGGCCAAGATCGGACGCCATAATCGCTTTTTCAACGGCCGGAGACATTGAACGATCAAACACGTTGATTTTCAGAGTACGGGAATCTTCTACCGTTACGCTTGCCAGCTGACGCAGCGGCGTCGGCGTGCCGTAATATTCCACGACAATGCCATCCAGCAGGCTGGGAGAAGCACGACCCGTGCGTATTTTGCTGATTTGGGTTTTGAACGCTTCTACGCATTTGTCCATGCGTACTTCAGCATCTTTTCTGATATCGCTAATCACGTTACGAATCCTTGAAAACTTGTCTCAGTCAGACCAGACAGTCACACACAGTGGAAGTGTGCTAAGTATAGCCCTGATTAAACATATTACGGGTAAGATCCCCCGCGATACTTACGCGGAATCTTACCCTTATTTATCCATCACGGGAATTATTCCGTGATTAAAGTCCCTTCTTTTTCACCCATTACCACACGGCGCAGCGCACCCGGTTTGTTCATGTTGAAAACACGAATCGGTAATTTATGGTCACGAGCCAGCGTGAAGGCCGCCAGGTCCATGACTTTCAGCTCTTTTTCCAGCACTTCGCTGTAAGTCAGTTGCTCGTACATGGTTGCGGTTGGATCTTTCGCCGGATCAGCGGTAAACACGCCGTCAACTTTGGTTGCTTTCAGCACCACATCGGCTTCAATTTCGATACCACGCAGGCAAGCTGCTGAGTCGGTGGTAAAGAACGGGTTACCTGTACCGGCGGAGAGGATCACCACACGATTGTTGCGCAACAGGCTGATAGCTTCTGCCCAGCTGTAGCTGTCGCACACGCCATTCAAGGGAATAGCGGACATCAGACGAGCGTTCACATAGGCGCGGTGCAGTGCATCACGCATTGCCAGGCCGTTCATTACGGTCGCCAGCATCCCCATGTGGTCGCCCACAACGCGGTTCATACCCGCTTTCGCCAGACCAGCGCCACGGAACAGGTTACCCCCACCAATCACCACACCAACCTGAATACCCAGTTCAACCAGTTCTTTGATTTCCTGAGCCATGCGATCCAGTATGCTTGCATCAATACCGAAGCCTTCAGTGCCCTGCAGAGCTTCGCCACTCAACTTAAGCAGAATGCGTTTATAGACGGGTTTTGCATTGGTAGCCATGTTTCTTTCCTGAGACTGTCAACGATTGAAATGAATTAATACTAGCGACATTGTACGTCGCTTTTCAGCGCAGCCCCACAAGGGTTAGCTGAATTTACAAGATGGGCACAAAAAGAAGCCGCCCTCAGGCGGCTCCTTTTCGATAATTAAGACTGCTTGGACATCGCAGCAACTTCTGCTGCAAAGTCAGTCTCAACTTTCTCGATGCCTTCACCCACTTCGAAGCGGATGAAGCCAGTCACTTCAGCGTTATGCTCTTTCAGCAGCTGACCAACAGTTTTGCTTGGTTCCATAACGAACGGCTGACCGGTCAGAGAAACTTCGCCGGTGAATTTCTTCATGCGGCCTTCAACCATTTTCTCTGCGATTTCTTTCGGCTTACCAGACTGCATCGCGATATCCAGCTGTACCTGGTATTCTTTTTCTACCACTTCAGCGGATACGTCTTCTGGTTTGATGAATTCTGGCTTGCTTGCAGCAACGTGCATAGCGATGTGTTTAACCAGCTCTTCGTCAGCGCCTTTAGCAGCAACCAGAACGCCGATACGCGCACCGTGCTGATAAGAACCCAGAACGTCGCCTTCCAGCGCAGCAACGCGGCGAATGTTGATGTTTTCACCAATTTTCGCTACCAGCGCAACACGTTCTTCTTCGAACTGTGCTTTCAGAACTTCAACGTCAGTGATTTTGCCAGCAACAGCTGCGTCCAGAACTTTGTCTGCGAACGCCTGGAAACCAGCGTCTTTTGCAACGAAGTCAGTCTGGCAGTTAACTTCCAGAATGATGCCGTAGTTGCCGTCGATTTTGGTTTTGATCACGCCGTCAGCAGCAACGTTGCCTGCTTTTTTCGCTGCTTTAATAGCACCGGACTTACGCATGTTTTCGATTGCCAGCTCGATGTCGCCGTTAGCTTCAGTCAGTGCTTTTTTGCAATCCATCATGCCTGCGCCAGTACGCTCACGCAGCTCTTTTACCAGGGATGCGGTAATTTCAGCCATTCTAAAATCCTCGGAGATGTGATCTGCCCGGCATTAAACCGCACAGATATAAAAGTGAAAAAGGGGGCCATATGCAGGCCCCCTAACCAAACGTGTACTACCTGGTCTATAAGGGCTCGTACGAGCGTGCCTTATTACTCAGCTTCTACGAAGCTTTCTTCCGCCTGGGAAGCCAGATCCTGAGAACGGCCTTCACGTACGGTTGCAGCAACAGCGCCCAGGTACAGGGTCACAGCACGGATTGCGTCGTCGTTACCCGGGATAACGAAGTCAACACCGTCCGGATCAGAGTTGGTATCAACGATAGCAAATACTGGAATACCCAGGTTGTTTGCTTCTTTGATAGCAATGTGTTCGTGGTCAGCATCGATTACAAACAGAGCGTCCGGCAGACCGCCCATGTCTTTAATACCGCCCAGGCTGTTTTCCAGTTTCTCCAGCTCACGAGTGCGCATCAGCGCTTCTTTCTTGGTCAGCTTGTCGAAAGTACCGTCCTGAGACTGAGTTTCCAGGTCTTTCAGACGTTTGATGGACTGACGAACGGTTTTCCAGTTAGTCAGCATACCGCCCAGCCAGCGATGGTTCACGAAGAACTGGTCGCAGCTCAGAGCAGCGTCTTTCACCGCTTCGCTTGCAGCGCGTTTAGTACCAACGAAAAGGATTTTACCTTTGCGAGAAGCAATCTTGTTCAGTTCAGCCAGAGCTTCGTTGAACATCGGTACAGTTTTCTCAAGGTTGATGATGTGAACTTTGTTACGCGCACCGAAGATGAACGGCTTCATTTTCGGGTTCCAGTAACGGGTCTGGTGACCGAAGTGAACACCAGCCTTGAGCATGTCGCGCATGGAAACAGTTGCCATGATTAAAACCTCTATATAAAAGTTGGGGTTATGCCTCCACGTATCCCATATTACCGACCCCAAAGGGCACCCCGGAATATGTGCCGATACGTGTGTGTTGTTACACAAAGTGAGATTGTCGCTTCCGTCCAGTCTGTGTATACGAAATGGATCGGAAGTCCGGCGCGCTTTATACCACAAATACGTCGTGGACACCAATAATTGTTGGCGCTGTGTACAGCATCAGACGTTGAATTTTCTATTATAGAAAACCTTCAGTGGCACGTTTGGCGAAATTCAGAATGATTCTCAATTTGCCCGGGTGTGATACCATTGACGGCACTTACATATATATTGTCGGTATCACCGACGCTGATGGACAGAATTAATGGCTATCTCAATCAAGACCCCAGAAGATATCGAAAAAATGCGCGTCGCTGGCCGACTGGCTGCCGAAGTGCTGGAGATGATCGAACCGTATGTTAAACCGGGCGTCAGCACCGGCGAGCTGGATCGCATCTGTAATGATTACATTGTTAATGAACAACACGCGGTTTCTGCCTGCCTCGGCTATCACGGCTATCCGAAATCCGTTTGCATTTCTATTAATGAAGTGGTGTGCCACGGTATTCCGGACGATGCTAAGCTGCTGAAAGATGGCGATATCGTTAACATTGATGTCACCGTAATCAAAGATGGTTTCCACGGCGATACATCGAAAATGTTTATCGTCGGTAAGCCGACCATCATGGGCGAACGTCTGTGCCGCATCACGCAAGAAAGCCTGTACCTGGCGCTACGCATGGTAAAACCAGGCATTAATCTGCGCGAAATCGGTGCGGCAATTCAGAAATTTGTTGAAGCAGAAGGTTTCTCCGTCGTTCGTGAATATTGCGGACACGGTATTGGTCGCGGCTTCCATGAAGAACCGCAGGTGCTGCATTATGACTCCCGTGAAACCAACGTCGTGCTGAAACCGGGAATGACCTTCACCATTGAGCCAATGGTCAACGCGGGTAAAAAAGAGATCCGCACCATGAAAGATGGCTGGACGGTAAAAACCAAAGATCGCAGCTTGTCTGCACAATACGAGCATACTATTGTGGTGACTGATAACGGCTGCGAAATTCTGACGCTACGCAAGGATGACACCATCCCGGCGATAATCTCGCACGACGAATAAGATGAAGCCGGCGAATGCCGGCTTTTTTAATGCGATAATTTAATCTTATGGGTGGCGCACAATGAATACCCTTCCAGAACAGTACGCAAACACCGCTCTCCCCACCCTGCCCGGTCAACCGCAAAATCCATGCGCCTGGCCCCGTGATGAATTAACCGTCTGTGGGATAAAAGCCCATATCGATACTTTCCAGCGTTGGCTGGGTGATGCCTTTGACAATGGGATCTCCGCAGAACAGTTGATTGAGGCACGTACCGAGTTCATAGACCAGCTCCTGCAACGATTATGGATTGACGCGGGATTCAGCCAGATTGCCGACCTGGCATTGGTTGCCGTCGGTGGTTATGGTCGTAGCGAGCTGCATCCACTTTCCGACATCGATTTACTGATTTTAAGCCGTAAAAAGCTCCCGGATGATCAGGCGCAAAAAGTGGGCGAGCTGTTAACGCTGCTCTGGGATGTGAAGCTGGAAGTCGGTCATAGCGTGCGCACGCTTGAAGAGTGCATGCTGGAAGGGTTATCGGATTTAACCGTCGCCACCAATTTAATCGAATCCCGCTTATTAATTGGCGATGTTGCGCTGTTCCTCGAACTGCAAAAACATATTTTCAGCGAAGGATTCTGGCCTTCCGACAAGTTCTACGCGGCGAAAGTTGAAGAACAGAACCAGCGCCATCAGCGTTACCACGGCACCAGCTACAACCTTGAACCAGACATCAAAAGTAGCCCTGGCGGCTTGCGCGATATCCACACTCTGCAATGGGTGGCCCGCCGTCATTTTGGCGCAACATCGCTGGATGAAATGGTCGGGTTTGGCTTCTTAACCTCAGCGGAGCGGGCAGAATTAAACGAATGTCTGCATATATTGTGGCGCATTCGCTTTGCCCTGCATCTGGTCGTCAGCCGTTACGATAATCGCCTGCTGTTTGATCGCCAGCTTAGCGTCGCCCAGCGTCTGAATTACAGTGGCGAAGGTAACGAACCGGTCGAGCGGATGATGAAGGATTACTTCCGCGTTACACGCCGCGTCAGTGAACTCAATCAGATGCTGCTGCAACTGTTCGATGAAGCCATCCTCGCCCTTCCCGCCGACGAAAAACCCCGTCCAATCGACGATGAGTTTCAGCTACGCGGTACGCTAATCGACCTGCGTGATGAAACACTATTTATGCGCCAGCCGGAAGCCATCTTGCGTATGTTCTACACTATGGTGCGCAACAGTGCGATCACCGGCATTTACTCCACCACGCTGCGCCAGTTACGCCATGCCCGTCGCCACCTGCAACAACCTCTGTGTAATATTCCGGAAGCGCGAAAACTGTTTTTGAGCATTCTGCGTCACCCCGGAGCGGTGCGGCGCGGGCTATTGCCAATGCATCGCCATAGCGTGCTCGGCGCGTATATGCCGCAATGGTCGCATATCGTCGGGCAGATGCAGTTTGACCTGTTCCATGCCTACACGGTGGATGAACATACTATCCGCGTGATGCTGAAACTGGAGAGTTTTGCCAGTGAAGAAACGCGCCAGCGCCATCCATTGTGTGTGGACGTCTGGCCGCGCCTGCCGTCAACTGAGCTGATTTTCATCGCCGCGCTGTTTCACGATATCGCCAAAGGACGCGGCGGCGACCACTCCATTCTCGGTGCTCAGGATGTAGTGCATTTTGCCGAACTCCACGGGCTGAACTCCCGCGAAACACAGTTGGTCGCCTGGCTGGTTCGCCAGCACTTGCTGATGTCGGTGACAGCTCAGCGCCGCGATATTCAGGACCCGGAAGTCATCAAGCAGTTTGCCGAAGAAGTTCAAACGGAAAATCGTCTGCGCTATCTGGTATGCCTGACAGTGGCTGACATTTGCGCCACCAACGAAACACTGTGGAATAGCTGGAAGCAAAGTCTGTTGCGCGAACTCTATTTCGCCACCGAAAAGCAGCTACGACGCGGAATGCAAAACACGCCGGATATGCGCGAACGGGTTCGCCATCACCAACTCCAGGCGCTGGCACTACTGCGCATGGATAACATCGACGAAGAGGCGCTGCACCAAATTTGGTCACGCTGTCGCGCTAACTATTTTGTCCGCCATAGCCCAAATCAACTGGCCTGGCATGCGCGCCATTTATTACAGCATGATTTAAGCAAACCGCTGGTATTGCTTAGCCCGCAGGCTACGCGTGGAGGCACCGAGATTTTTATCTGGAGCCCGGACCGCCCCTATCTGTTTGCCGCCGTCTGTGCCGAATTAGACCGCCGCAATTTAAGTGTTCACGACGCACAAATTTTCACCACTCGCGACGGTATGGCGATGGATACCTTTATAGTGCTGGAACCCGATGGTAGCCCGCTATCCGCAGATCGTCATGAGGTTATTCGGTTTGGTCTGGAGCAAGTACTGACACAAAGTAGCTGGCAGCCACCGCAGCCCCGTCGCCAACCTGCCAAATTGCGCCATTTTACTGTTGAAACCGAAGTAACGTTTTTGCCGACCCATACCGACCGCAAATCGTTCCTTGAGCTTATCGCTCTCGACCAACCAGGACTGCTGGCAAGAGTCGGGAAAATTTTTGCCGATCTGGGAATTTCGCTTCATGGTGCCCGAATTACAACCATTGGCGAACGAGTAGAAGATTTATTCATAATTGCCACCGCTGACCGGCGTGCACTTAATAACGAGTTGCAGCAGGAAGTGCATCAGCGGTTGACAGAGGCCCTCAATCCAAACGATAAAGGGTGATGTGTTTACTGATATGAAAAGAGTTTAACAATGCAGCAGTTACAGAACATTATTGAAACCGCTTTTGAACGCCGTGCCGAGATCACGCCAGCCAATGCAGACACCGTTACCCGCGAAGCGGTAAATCAGGTGATCGCCCTGCTGGATTCCGGCGCACTGCGTGTGGCGGAAAAAATTAACGGTCAGTGGGTGACGCATCAGTGGTTGAAAAAAGCGGTGCTGCTCTCTTTCCGTATTAATGATAATCAGGTGATCGAAGGGGCAGAAAGCCGCTACTTCGACAAAGTGCCGATGAAATTCGCTAACTACGATGCAGCACGTTTCCAGAAAGAAGGCTTCCGCGTCGTGCCACCAGCGGCAGTGCGTCAGGGCGCGTTCATTGCCCGTAACACCGTGCTGATGCCGTCTTACGTCAATATCGGCGCATATGTTGATGAAGGCACCATGGTTGATACCTGGGCGACCGTCGGTTCCTGTGCGCAGATTGGTAAAAACGTCCACCTTTCCGGTGGCGTGGGTATCGGCGGCGTGCTGGAGCCGCTGCAGGCTAACCCGACCATTATTGAAGATAACTGCTTCATCGGCGCGCGCTCTGAAGTGGTTGAAGGGGTGATTGTCGAAGAAGGTTCCGTCATTTCCATGGGCGTATACATTGGTCAGAGCACCCGTATTTACGACCGTGAAACCGGCGAAATCCACTACGGTCGCGTTCCGGCAGGGTCTGTGGTTGTTTCAGGTAATCTGCCGTCGAAAGATGGCAAATACAGTCTCTACTGTGCAGTTATCGTTAAGAAAGTTGACGCGAAAACTCGCGGTAAAGTTGGTATTAACGAACTGCTGCGTACCATCGACTAAAAGTATGTACACGGGCAGCACGACGCTGCCCGATTTTTTTGCAGGGATGAGCGATGATTTCACGCCGCCGATTTTTGCAGGCTACTGCCGCGACGATAGCCACGGGCTCAGGTTTCGGTTATATGCATTACAGGGAGCCAGGCTGGTTTGAATTAATCCGTCACCGCCTCGCCTTTTTTAAAGACAACGCAGCACCATTCAAAATTCTTTTTCTGGCCGATCTCCATTACTCTCGTTTTGTTCCTTTAAGCCTGATTTCTGACGCGATTGCTCTTGGCATAGAACAAAAGCCCGATTTGATATTACTGGGCGGCGATTACGTATTATTTGATATGCCGCTGAATTTTTCGGCGTTTAGTGACGTACTCTCCCCCCTTGCCGAATGTGCGCCGACGTTTGCCTGCTTCGGCAACCACGATCGCCCTGTTGGTACAGAAAAAAATCACTTAATTGGCGAGACGTTGAAATCAGTGGGCATCACGGTGTTGTTTAACCAGGCTACGGTGATCGCCACGCCGAACAGGCAATTCGAACTGGTAGGCACCGGTGACTTATGGGCCGGACAATGCAAACCGCCTCCCGCCAGCGAAGCCAATCTGCCAAGACTGGTGCTGGCGCATAATCCTGACAGCAAAGAAGTCATGCGTGATGATCCCTGGGATCTGATGCTGTGCGGCCATACTCACGGCGGGCAACTGCGCGTACCGTTGGTTGGTGAACCTTTTGCCCCTGTCGAAGATAAACGTTACGTCGCCGGATTAAATGCCTTTGGCGAACGACACATCTACACAACCCGTGGCGTGGGCAGTTTGTATGGTTTGCGTCTGAACTGCCGCCCGGAAGTAACGATGCTGGAACTGGTGTAGAACGTGAATTTTATCGCCACAATAAAGCAGGTAATTTTTTGATTTTTACGCCATGATAGAAGTCTGGAAGAAAAAGGCTTTCTGCGATCACAGTCGAGCCGGGCGGGCCAGGCCAAATGCTAAAATAAGCACAATTTACTGACTCATTTTGAGGTAACGCTATGTACGACAATCTGAAAAGTCTGGGTATTACCAATCCTGAAGAAATTGATCGTTACAGCCTCCGGCAGGAAGCCAACAACGATATTCTGAAAATCTATTTCCAGAAAGACAAAGGCGAGTTTTTCGCCAAGAGCGTGAAGTTTAAATATCCGCGTCAGCGTAAAACGGTCGTCGCTGATGGTGTGGGTCAGGGTTATAAAGAAGTCCAGGAAATCAGCCCGAATCTACGGTATATCATTGATGAGCTTGATCAAATCTGCCAGCGTGACCGCAGCGAAGTTGATCTTAAGCGTAAGATCCTCGACGACTTACGTCACCTGGAGTCAGTAGTAACCAATAAGATCAGCGAGATTGAAGCCGATCTGGAAAAACTGACGCGTAAATAATGCCATTCTGTGGGCCGGGTAAAGTCTCACCCGGCTGTAATTTTGTCATCGACCTACCGCTCTTCATCCAGTTGCAACGCGACATACAGCAGCAACCTGTCATCAAAATTGCCCAAATCAAGCCCGGTCAGTTCCGATATACGATTAAGCCGATACTCCAGGGTATTACGATGAATAAACAACGCCTTTGACGTTGCCAGCGGTTGCACATTGTGACGAAACCACGCCGCCAGCGTTCGTCGCAGCAAGCCGTTATTGTCCATCGCTTTCAGCCGCGCCAGCGGTCGCGCCAGTTCGTTGGCCTGCCAGTCGCCACGCAAACTGTCGAGTAACACAGGCAACATCAGATCCTGATAAAAATAGCAGCGACTTTCTGGCATTCGCTGTTTACCCACCACCATCGTCGTTTTCGCCGTACGATAAGAGCGGGCAATACTGCCCGGTCCGGTAAAATAGTTGCCCAGCGAAACGCGAAAACGCAGCTGGCCGTACTCTTTCATGCGGGTAATCAGTTGTTCAACTCGCTTACGATGATCTTCTGCATCCCAGCGCCCAAAAGAGTTCAACGCCGGTTTCAACACCACCATTTCGGTTAGCGAGACAATCGCCACCAGATTATTACGCTCGGGCGTAGTCAGCGCGTTTTGCAGTTGCTGTAACTCCGCCATTGCGCTGTCCACGCCAAGCTGACCGCTGTCGACCTCAACAATAGCCACCACTCGCGGTTGATTGAGATCGATCCCCAGCCGTTGCGCCCATTCCGTAAGTGCGGGAGTATTCTCCTCAGCCTGAATCAGGTTCATCACCAGTTCTTCCCGCAAACGGCTATCCTGCGCCAACAGGTGCATCAACCGCGACTGTTCCAGCATCATTTCAGCCGTCATGCAGACCAGTTCGCCATATTTACGCAGGTTCTCTGGTTCACCTGTCAGGCCAATTACGCCGACAATTTCACCTTCCAGCCGTAACGGCAGATTAATCCCCTGCCGCACACCGTGCAGATGACGTGCCACCGCATCATCGATATCGACGACTCGTCCCTGTGAAAGTACCAGCAATGCTCCTTCGTGCAATTCACCAATACGCTCACGATCGCCGCTGCCGATAATTCGCCCGCGGGCATCCATTACGTTGATATTGGTATCGATGATGCGCATGGTACGTGCCACGATATCCTGCGCCATTTTGGTATCAAGATGCCAGCCAGCCATAAGTCCTCCGTTATGCACGGCTTAGCATAAGGAAGTACGTAACGTACGGCATTGTGCAAATGCCCAAAGGATGATGAAGATGTATGGAGTTGTGGCGAAGTTCACAGATTATAAGGAGAACCCCTTCCCGTATTCAGGAAGGGGTTGAGGGAGATTACTGCATTAACAGGTAGATGGTGCTGTCGCCGCGCTGAATGTTCAGTGCCAGCACAGACGGTTTGCTGTCGAGAACTTTACGCAGTTCAGCGATGTTTTTCACTGCCTGCTGGTTCGCGCCAATAATCACATCACCTTTCTTCAGGCCGATCTGCGCAGCCGGAGTGCCCGTTTTCACGTTGTTCACCACCACGCCCTGATCTTTGCCTTTGTTACTCATCTCAGCGCCTTCAATGCCGTTGAAGATGGTGCTGGAATCAACCTGATTCTGGCTGCTCTGCTGAAGTTCCAGGTTCACGTTAACCTGCTTCCCGTCGCGCAGTAAGCCCAGGGTCAGTTTGCTACCTACCGGCATAGTGCCCACCTGAGCACGCAGTGCGGCAAAGCTGCTGATTGGCTTACCGTTCAGTGAGGTGATCACATCACCCGCTTTAATGCCCGCTTTCGCGGCGGAAGAATTCGGCAGAACCTGGCTTACGAAAGCACCGCGCTGGGCGTCAACTTTCATCGCTTTCGCCAGATCGGAGTTCAGCTCAGTGCCCATAATACCCAACTCACCGCGTTTCACCTGGCCGTATTCCACCATCTGCGAGGTCAGGTTTTTCACCATGTTGCTCGGGATAGCAAAACCGATACCGATGTTGCCGCCGTCCGGTGCGAGGATCGCGGTGTTGATACCGATCAGTTCACCGTTCAGGTTAACCAGCGCACCACCGGAGTTACCACGGTTAATCGCTGCATCGGTCTGGATGAAGTTTTCGTAGTTTTCGGCATTCAGGCCGCTACGCCCCAGCGCAGAGACAATCCCGGAAGTTACCGTCTCGCCCAGACCAAACGGGTTACCAATCGCTACGGTGTAATCACCCACGCGCAGTGCATCAGAATCCGCCATCTTAATTGCGGTCAGGTTTTTCGGGTTCTGGATCTGGATCAGCGCGATATCAGAGCGCGGATCTTTGCCAACCATCTTCGCGTCGAACTTACGGCCATCGCTCAGTTGGACTTTAATCACCGTCGCGTTATCAACAACGTGGTTGTTGGTGACGACATAGCCTTTATCGGCATCAATGATGACGCCGGAACCCAGCGCCATGAATTTCTGTTGCTGGCCGCCACCATTACCGCCCTGGCCACCCTGGCAGAACGGAGAACTCTGGAACGGAGAACCTTCCTGGCAGAACGGAGAATCATCACCGAAGAACTGCTGGAAATTACGCGGCATACGCGGCGTATTAACGGTTGTGCTACCTTCTACGTTAATGCTGACCACTGAAGGCATCACCTTTTCGAGCATCGGTGCAAGGCTTGGCATCTGCTGGGCTGTCGTTGCTGAAGAAGTCTCAGCCGCCGTTGCAGAGAGCGGAGATAACGCCAAACCTAAACTCAGAGCCAGTGCACTCAGTGCTAATGTGGTTTTTTTCATGTATTTCAGTCTCGATTAACAGATAACGCAAAATTGCTGTGTTCTTCAGATTCGTTTTATAGCGCGAAGTTCCGAACTAAAGTTTCTGCAAAAGGTAAAAATTTATTGTTCGTCTTTACAAAAGCCTGGTTATTGTTCTACGGCCATCAGACGTCGGTATTCATCCCACGCATAGAGGTCGGTCATACCGCTGATATAATCCTGCAGCAGGCGGCAACGGTAATAATATTCCCATAGCGGAAACTCAGGAGAATCTGACGGTAATTTACTGACAGCCTCGACATAGGCCAGCCGATGGCGCGTCGAGAGTTTGTGGAATAAGCGCGATTCAATAGGGAAACGTTTCACCCGTTCTTTTTCTACCAGTTCAGTAAAGTCTGATAACGGCAGGTTTAATAAAGGACGATAAATCTCTAATAATCCGCTAATGACCCGATAGCCCTGCAATTCAAGCTGCTCGACATCTGGATGGCTAAACACATGTTTTACAGCGACATTTTTATATAGCTTAAGAAGATCGCTGCATTCGCTGGCATCTTCCAATAATGCATGATTAAACGTTCCGGCGAAAATCGCAGGCAGATTATCAATAAATCGTTGTGCCGCGTAGGGTACCAGTTTATTTAGGGTGTTTACCCGTAAATACATAAAAAACTGGTCTTCCGTACTGCGGCTTAAACTATTTGAGCGTGATTTTTCCCAGGCATTTTCAACCACCAGCGAAAAGAGCGAACCTTTCTCATGCTGGCCCCACGCCTCGTGCAAATGATGATAAAGCTGCTCAACGGTAAATATCCTTTTCTCTACCGCATCTTCAAGGTCTGCCACACAATAGGAGATGTCGTCGGCAGCTTCCATAATCCACGTTAATGGAAAACGACTGTAAAGCGCCAAATTAAGTTCTTTACGCAACCGGGCAATATAGGCTTCCTCAGAAAGATAATAACCCGGCTTTTTCATTAAATAGTGATGTGTCTCAGGCGTTTCACCACGCCACCACGCCGGACGAGTATATTTTAAAATACCGCCAACCTGTGCCCAGGTGAGATTCATCCGCATCAATGTATGCACCAGACGAATGCCTTGTGCATTCCCCTCAAAATGACATAAGTCCTGACGTATTTTGCGCCGCAGCTTGTTAAGCGGTTCTTCCCCGTCCCGTAAACGTAGTGCTGCCACGCTGCAGCGATCGTCAGTCAGAGGCTGGCTTTCGGCATCTTCCGGGTGCAAACGCTGGCGAAACCAGTCATTTATCGCCGCTTCGCCAAAATGACCAAACGGCGGATTGCCGATATCGTGCATAAGGCATGACATCTCAACAATGCTTTCAAAGGGGCCGGTCAGTTCATCCAGGCCGTATGCTTCCAGCAATTTAAGCTCTTTCAGACGGCTTAAAATTTCTTTGGCGATGTAGCGCCCCACCTGCTGGACTTCCATCGAGTGGGTAAGACGCGTGCGCACGGCGGCATTGCGCTCCAGTGGAAAAACCTGGGTCTTTTGTTGCAGACGACGAATTGCCGGAGAGTTGATGATACGCCCGCGATCGCTCTCGAAGATCCGTAGGATCTCATGTTCGGTTTTAACGCCCTGTGGTGAACGGTAACGACGATGCCAGTTTATTTTTTTTCGGAAATCAATCTGTGCCATGTCCTCTCCCGCGTGAGAAATACGCTTCCCCGTAAGCGCATGGTAAACTATGCCTTCAAATCGGGCTTATCGCGAGTAAATCTATGAAAATCGGCATCATTGGTGCAATGGAAGAAGAAGTTACGCTGCTGCGTGACAAAATCGAAAACCGTCAAACTATCAGTCTGGGCGGTTGCGAAATCTATACCGGCCAACTGAATGGAACCGAGGTTGCGCTTCTGAAATCGGGCATCGGTAAAGTCGCTGCGGCGCTGGGTGCCACTCTGCTGTTGGAACACTGCAAGCCAGATGTGATTATTAACACCGGTTCTGCCGGTGGCCTGGCACCAACGCTGAAAGTGGGCGATATCGTTGTCTCGGACGAAGCGCGTTATCACGACGCGGATGTCACGGCATTTGGTTATGAATACGGCCAGTTACCAGGCTGCCCGGCAGGCTTTAAAGCTGACGATAAACTGATCGCTGCCGCTGAGGCCTGCATTGCCGAACTGAATCTTAACGCTGTACGTGGCCTGATTGTTAGCGGCGACGCATTCATCAACGGTTCTGTTGGTCTGGCGAAAATCCGCCACAACTTCCCACAGGCCATTGCTGTAGAGATGGAAGCGACGGCAATCGCCCATGTCTGCCACAATTTCAACGTCCCGTTTGTCGTAGTACGCGCCATCTCCGACGTGGCCGATCAACAGTCTCATCTTAGCTTCGATGAGTTCCTGGCTGTTGCCGCTAAACAGTCCAGCCTGATGGTTGAGTCACTGGTGCAGAAACTGGCACATGGCTAAGTCACTGTTCAGGGCGCTGGTCGCCCTGTCTTTTCTTGCGCCACTGTGGCTCAACGCCGCGCCGCGCGTCATCACGCTTTCTCCCGCCAACACTGAACTTGCCTTTGCCGCCGGGATCACGCCGGTTGGGGTCAGCAGCTATTCCGACTATCCTCCACAAGCGCAAAAGATTGAGCAGGTTTCCACCTGGCAGGGGATGAATCTGGAACGCATTGTGGCGCTGAAACCCGATCTGGTGATTGCCTGGCGTGGAGGTAATGCCGAGCGGCAGGTTGACCAGCTGGCTTCTCTGGGAATAAAAGTGATGTGGGTCGATGCGACAAGCATTGAACAAATTGCCAATGCGTTACGTCAACTGGCCCCCTGGAGTCCGCAACCAGACAAGGCCGAACAAGCCGCGCAATCCCTGCTGGACCAGTACGCGCAATTGAAAGCGCAATATGCTGATAAACCTAAAAAACGTGTTTTTCTGCAATTCGGCATTAATCCGCCATTTACCAGTGGAAAAGAGTCGATTCAAAACCAGGTACTCGAAGTTTGTGGCGGAGAAAACATCTTTAAAGATAGCCGGGTTCCCTGGCCGCAAGTTAGCCGCGAACAGGTGTTAGCACGCTCGCCACAGGCGATTGTCATTACAGGCGGACCGGACCAAATTCCTAAAATCAAACAATACTGGGGTGAACAGCTCAAAATTCCCGTTATTCCTCTCACGAGTGACTGGTTTGAACGTGCAAGCCCACGTATTATCCTCGCTGCACAACAGCTCTGTAATGCGCTTTCACAGGTAGATTAGCGCCTAACCTTTTCAGGTGCTCAGTGGGGATTGAACAATGCTCGTCTATTGGCTGGATATAGTCGGCACAGCGGTATTTGCCATCTCCGGCGTTTTGTTAGCCGGAAAATTGCGTATGGACCCTTTTGGTGTTCTGGTACTGGGCGTGGTAACCGCAGTAGGCGGCGGAACAATTCGCGACATGGCGCTGGATCACGGCCCGGTATTTTGGGTGAAAGATCCCACCGATCTGGTCGTTGCAATGGTCACCAGCATGCTGACCATCGTGCTGGTGCGCCAGCCAAGACGCTTACCAAAATGGATGTTGCCGGTGCTGGACGCCGTTGGTCTGGCGGTGTTTGTCGGCATTGGCGTGAATAAAGCCTTTAATGCGGAAGCCGGTCCGTTAATCGCGGTTTGTATGGGCGTCATTACTGGCGTTGGCGGCGGGATCATTCGTGATGTACTGGCCCGCGAAATCCCCATGATTTTACGTACAGAAATCTACGCAACTGCCTGTATTATCGGCGGTATTGTCCACGCTACGGCTTATTACACATTTTCCGTACCACTGGAAACAGCCAGTATGATGGGCATGGTCGTGACGCTATTGATTCGGCTGGCGGCTATTCGTTGGCATCTTAAGCTACCGACGTTTGCGCTGGATGAGAATGGTCGTTGAAGAGAGAAGATGTGCCGGATAGTTTATCCGGCACATGAACAGCAGATTAGATACTAAAGGAAGAACCGCAACCGCAGGTACTTTTCGCGTTCGGGTTGGTCACGATGAAACGAGAACCTTCCAAACCTTCGGTATAGTCAACGGAACCGCCGACCAGATATTGCAGGCTCATCGGATCAACCACCAGGCCAACGCCCTGTTTTTCGATGGTCATATCGCCTTCGTTCACCTGATCATCAAAGGTGAAACCATACTGGAAGCCGCTGCAACCGCCACCGGTGATATACACGCGTAATTTCAGATTCGGGTTATCTTCGTCAGCGATCAGGCTTTTAACTTTGTTGGCTGCTGCGTCGGTAAACTCCAGCGGCAGTGCTACGTCATCACTCATATTTTGCTCCAAACGACATCGGCAATTGGGCAAATTCTAACCCAATAATAATCGCCATTATCTAATACCCTGGTATTTCGTTCAAGTATTCTCGCTGGCTGATGCGGCCTTGCTTCGCGCCAGTTGCTCAGCTTCCTGTTTCGCCAGCGTGCGCGCAAGAATCGCCGAGTATAGCGGTTTCCCGCCGGTAAATTGCGCTAATAGTGTTGCGCCAAGACCGGTAATAATCATTGGCAAAATGAGCTGGTAGTTATCGGTCATTTCCAGAACCAGAATAATCCCCGTTAACGGCGCACGAATAGATGCCGCCAGTAACGCCCCCATTCCGGCAATAGCAAAAGTGCCTGCTTCAAGGTGATATTGCGGAAACAGCTCAACGGCAACCATTCCGAAAGCGGTTCCCAGCACAGTACCCAGCGCCAGCATAGGGGCAAAAATACCGCCCGGCGCGCCGGAAGAGAAACAGAGTAAGGTGGTAATGACCCGCGCGACGAAGATAAACACCAGCATTCCCATGCTGAAATTCCCTGCGGTAGCGATAGGAATCAGGTTAAAGCCGCCGCCCGACGTTGCTGGTGCCACAAACCCCAGCAATCCACACAGACCGCCAATTGCACCGCCCATCAGTACCCATTTGGTAATATTGCCGCCGTGCACACGGTGCAGCAAATCCTGCATCCCCAGCACCCATTTATTAAAAATAGGGCCGAAAATGCCAAAAATAATACCGAGGATCAGATAAAGCCACAGCGTATTAAGCGGCGCGTCAGAAAGTTTACCGACGTCAATCAATGCAACTTCATGATTAAAAATCCGGTACATAATGGTCGACATAATGACGCCAATAAATACCGCTTTAATCGAAATTAACGTATAGCGAAACTGCGGACGCATCTCTTCGATAATAAACAAAATACCCGCTAGCGGGGCGTTAAAGGCCGCCGCCAGACCCGCCGCCGCACCGGTTGCCAACAGCGTATGGCGAGCTTCATCACCTTTCAGGCGGAAAATATCAAGCACCATGCGACCGATATTGCCGCCGATCTGTACGGTTGGCCCTTCGCGCCCCAACACCATGCCTCCGCCGAGTGTCCCCAGCCCGCCAAAGAATTTCACCGGCAACACACGCCACCAGCGAACGGGACGTTGATCTTCCAGCGCCCCTTCAATTTCCGGGATCCCCGAACCACCTGCTTCCGGCGCGTATTTGCGCACCAAAAAGTAGCCGAACATCGCCAGCACCGCCGAACAGAGAAAAGCGACGGTTAACAGAAGCGGATAATTATCAGCAGTATGTACCAGCGCCCCCATACGCTGGTTCTGCAACCAGGCGACACCTTTGTCAAAAGCAACCGCAGCCAGCCCGACAAGCGTGCCGACGACTGCCGCCATAAACAAAATGGCTAACGGGGTTTTATCGCGCTCAAGAAGTTGGCGAATCAGTTGTCTGCGTCGCAGGCGCGCGGCCTGCGGTGTTTCTAAAGAGGGAGTATCAGTTTTCATCCAATGATCACTTATTGGTCATACAAATAAGATGACGGCATTTTACTCGCACGTTCCATGAAAATCCTTTGCAAAGCGTAATGTTTCAAATGCACAAAACTTTTATACTCTAAGAAATCAGGATTGCACCAGTACAAGCAGTCTGATGTTTGACGAGTATTTAACTTGTTATGAATAACATAGAATAGCAGCCATTCACTTTTTCTACGAATCAGGAACCCTCCATGAGTAAGTCTGAAAATCTTTACAGCGCAGCGCGCGAGCTGATCCCTGGCGGTGTGAACTCCCCTGTTCGCGCCTTTACTGGCGTGGGCGGCACTCCACTGTTTATCGAAAAAGCGGACGGCGCTTATCTGTACGATGTTGATGGCAAAGCCTATATCGATTATGTCGGTTCCTGGGGGCCGATGGTGCTGGGCCATAACCATCCGGCGATCCGCAATGCCGTGATTGAAGCCGCCGAGCGTGGTTTAAGCTTTGGTGCACCAACCGAAATGGAAGTGAAAATGGCGCAACTGGTGACCGAACTGGTCCCGACCATGGATATGGTGCGCATGGTGAACTCCGGCACTGAAGCGACGATGAGCGCCATCCGCCTGGCCCGTGGTTTTACCGGTCGCGACAAAATTATTAAATTTGAAGGTTGTTACCACGGTCACGCTGACTGCCTGCTGGTGAAAGCCGGTTCTGGCGCACTCACGTTAGGCCAGCCAAATTCGCCGGGCGTTCCGGCAGATTTCGCCAAACATACCTTAACCTGTACTTATAACGATCTGGCCTCTGTACGCGCCGCGTTTGAGCAATACCCGCAAGAGATTGCCTGTATTATCGTCGAGCCGGTGGCAGGCAATATGAACTGCGTTCCACCGCTGCCAGAGTTCCTGCCAGGTCTGCGCGCGCTGTGCGACGAATTTGGCGCGTTGCTGATCATCGATGAAGTGATGACCGGTTTCCGCGTAGCGCTAGCTGGCGCACAGGATTATTACGGCGTAGTGCCAGATTTAACCTGCCTCGGCAAAATCATCGGCGGTGGAATGCCGGTAGGCGCATTCGGTGGTCGTCGTGATGTAATGGATGCGCTGGCCCCGACTGGTCCGGTCTATCAGGCGGGTACGCTTTCCGGTAACCCGATTGCGATGGCGGCCGGTTTCGCCTGTCTGAATGAAGTCGCACAGCCGGGCGTTCACGAAACGCTGGATGAGCTGACAACACGTCTGGCAGAAGGTCTGCTGGAAGCGGCAGAAGAAGCCGGAATTCCGCTGGTCGTTAACCACGTTGGCGGCATGTTCGGTATTTTCTTTACCGACGCCGAGTCCGTGACGTGCTATCAGGATGTAATGGCCTGTGACGTGGAACGCTTTAAGCGTTTCTTCCATATGATGCTGGATGAAGGTGTTTATCTGGCACCGTCAGCGTTTGAAGCGGGCTTTATGTCCGTGGCGCACAGCATGGAAGATATCAATAACACCATCGATGCTGCACGTCGGGTGTTTGCGAAGTTGTGATGATTTTGCCTCGCCCACCGGGCGAGGCATTCTATTAACGGCTCTGCTTTCTCAACAAATAGATAAAATATGGCGCGCCGATAAAGGTCGACAGCAGCCCCGCCGGGATCTGGAATGGAAACAATACCATCCGCCCACACCAGTCAGCGAACACCAGCAGTAAACCACCCACCAGCGCCGAAATTACGATGTGTGGCATCGTCCGTCGAAAGCCCATCATCCGCGCAATATGCGGTGCCATTAAACCAACAAAACTCAACGGTCCAATGGTCATTGTCGCAGTCGCTGTCAGGCAAGCCGCTAACAGCAGCAGCGCAATTCGCGTCGGCGTCAGCGCCATCCCCACGGCTCGTGCGGTATCACCTCCCAGCGGTAAAATGGTCAGCCAGCGGCGGCACAGCGGGGTAATCGCCAGCAAAATCACCATCACAATTCCAGTACGCCAGACCTGCGCCTCGGTCGCGTTGTAGGTCGAACCGGAAATCCAGGTCAGAACTTGCGCCATTCGCGGGTCACCACTTGCCTGCAACATCATCAAAAGCATGGTGAACGCGGTACTTAACGCCATCCCCGCCAGTAACATGCGGTGTGGGGAAAATCCACCGCGTCCGGCGGCGATCATAATGATCAACAGCGTCACCGCCGCCCCGAGACTGCCTGCGGGTAACAGCCAGCCAAAGGCATTACCCGGCACCAGAAACAGCATTAACACCACGCCAAACGCCGCGCCGGAGCTAATCCCCAGCACTTCCGGGCTTGCCATCGGGTTTCCGGTCAGCCGCTGAATAATACAGCCCGCCACCGCCAGCATGACGCCCGCAAACAGCGCCGCCATAATTCGCGGCCAGCGCCAGGGCATCAAATCCTCGAGCAACGCCCCGCTCGCCCACGTCCAGCCGTGCGCATCACGACCAAACGACAGCGCCACCACCACAGCCATCAACAGCAGCGCGCCGCCCGCGAGAGCAAACGCCAGCACGTGTTGGCGTTCAGTCGCGACACGATCGTTGACCTTCATATCCGGCGCGCTAATGCTGCGTAAACGCGGCAGCAGCCACAGTAGCAGCGGCGCACCGATCAACGCAGTGACCGAACCGGTAGACACTTCCATCCACACGCGAGTCAGCCAGAGGATGATTTGATCAGAAAGCCACAGAATTAACGCACCAATCAGCGATGCCAGCATCAACCGTGGCAACAAACGCCGCGCCCCCAGCATTTTCGCCAGCAGTGGCGCGAACAACCCGATAAAGCCGATAATCCCCACCGCGTTCACCAGCAGCGCACTGATGACAATCGCCAGCGACAACACCGCCAGACGAGCGAGCGACAAGGCCAGCCCGAGATTGCGCGCCACGCCATCATCAAGCCCCATCAGAGTTAACGGGCGAAGTAGCAATAACGTCAGCATCACGCCGCCCAGCAGCTGCGGCCATAAACGCTCAACGCCGCCCCAGTCGGTTTGCGTCAGCGTTCCGGTGCTCCACAGGAACATGCTTTGCAGTTGGTCATGATGGAAGATAACCAGTAACTGATTGATTGCGCCGCAATAAAGGCTCACTACCAGCCCCGCGAGGATCAGCGTTACCGGCGAAAGCCGTTTCCCCCACGCGACGCCAAAGACGATTAAGCCAACAACACAAGCCCCTGCCAGCGCAGCAAACTGGCTCGCCATAGCACCTGGGATCGCCCAGAGCGTGGTGACGGTAATCCCCAGTTGCGCGCCTGTTGCAACACCCAACGTCGTCGGTTCCGCCAGCGGGTTACGCAGCACTTGCTGAAACAGCACGCCCACCATCCCCAGGCCCGCGCCCACCAGCAGCGAAATCGCCAGACGCGGCAACAAGCTGTAGTGAAAAATCATCTGCTCGATGACGTCAATATCCGGCGACCAGGCGGCCTGCGCCCACTGGCTGCGCGGCAGCGCCTGCGAGAAGTTCATCCAGGTGAGCGCCGCTGCGGCAACCACCAGCAGCACCAGCAATAACACCGGAAAAAGCGCAATTCGTTTACTCACGCTTTACCTCCGATGGCGTTATCCAGAATACGCACAAAGTGCATTGCAGAAAGCGTCGCACCATAGAACCAGACCGCCGGAACGCGCTGAAAGCGTCCGGCGCGGACAAACGGCATGGCCTGCCACAGCGGGGTTGCCATTAGCGCATCCATGTCTTTGCTGTTGTCGTGATCAAAACAGAGCACATCAACGTCTTTATACGCTGCCAGACGATCGATACTGACGGCGGTACTGCCCCAAAAGTTGGTTTCCCCTTGCCAGGCATTTGGGATGCCGTACTCATCGAGAATTTCCTGGAACAAGCTGTTTGGACCGAAGACCAACATATGGCGCGGATCGATAAGCGTCGTCAGCAATAACGGGCGTGCACCACGCTTCACAAAGCGGGGTTTCATACTGCGGATAAAGTCTTCATAGTGCGCTAAATGCGTTTCTGCTGCGCTTTGCAGGTTAAGTAAATCTGCCATTTCCGTCAGCGATTTACGCGCCATCGCCAGCGGCTGTTTGCCGTCACTGAAGTTAAATCCGCGCCCCGGCGCAATGCGTGCCAGCATTTCTGGTGAAGGGCCATATCCTGCCGACCAGACCATAAACGACGGTTTCATTTCGGTCAGCAGTTCAAGGTTAGGTTCTGTACGCAAACCAACGTCAATCACTGAGTCCGGCAATGGCGGTTCGCTGACCCACAGGCGATAGTTGATGGTATCCGCCACGCCGTAAGGCACGATGCCGAGCGCCAGCAGTAATTCCACCGGCAACCACTCCAGCGCCACAATACGATTGGGATCAATAGCCGCCGCGTGGGCGGTATTCATCTGCCATAACAACGGAGAAAGCGCCATCACCGTTAACAGTCGACGGCGCGAAATAAGAGGTAAGCCGCTCATCAATAAACAAAACTCACAGGTGCAGCACCCGCCGGATGCGGCAAAATACCCATCGGGATGCCATAAATCATTTCAAGGGTTTCGCCGCGCATAATTTCCGCAGGCGTTCCCTGAGCAATCATTTCACCGCCGCGCAGGGCGACCAGATAATCACAGTAACGCGCAGCCATATTGATATCGTGCAGCACGGCAATGACCGTCAGGCCACGCTCCTGACTTAAACGATGCACCAGCGCCAGCACATCAACCTGGTGGGCGATATCCAGCGCCGAGGTCGGTTCGTCGAGCAACAGACAACGGCTATCCTGCGCCACCAGCATGGCGATCCACGCCCGCTGACGTTCGCCGCCAGAGAGACTATCGACCAGCCGATGCGCCAGCGGTTTTAAGCCAACCAGCGAGATAGCTTCCTCGACCTTTTCGCGATCTGCCGCACCAAAGCGCCCTAGTGCGCCATGCCACGGGTAACGACCAATCGCCACCAGTTCACGCACCGTCATCCCTTCTGCCGGAGGAAGCTGCTGCGGCAAATAAGCCACTTTGCGGGCAAACGCTTTGCTGCTCCAGCTTTCCAGCGGCTGGGCATCAAGAAGAATCTCCCCTTCCGACGGCGGCTGATGACGGCCAAGCATTTTGAGCAGAGTGGATTTACCAGAACCGTTGTGACCAATCAGACCGGTCACTTTCCCGGCAGGAAAGGTTAACGACAGCGGATGCAAAAGCGTGCGCCCGGGCACACGAAAGGAGATATTACGCAGTGCAAAAGTGGTATCGGAATGATTCGTGTATTCCTGCATAACAGCCAACTTGTGAAACGGGCACGGATATCCGTGCCCCAAAAGAGAAATTAGAAACGGAAGGTTGCGGTTGCAACGACCTGACGTTCTGCGCCCCAGAAGCAGCCATAGGTGTTAAAGCAGCTGGCGACGTATTCACGATCGAACAGGTTGTTGACATGCAGCGCCACGTTGGAGCCAGCCATGCCGACTCGCGCCAGATCATAACGCACTAACGCATCCACGACCGTATAACTTCCCACTTTAAAGGAGTTAGCCGGATCACCATAACTGGAGCCAGTATAACGACCACCGGTGCCCAGCGTCAGACCTGAAAGCGGACCGTCAAAGAAGGTATAGTCAGCCCACAGCGAAGCCATGTGTTTTGGCACCTGTGCAGGCGTATTGCCTTTATAGGTAGTGTCGGTGGTGTATTCCGCATCGGTGTAAGTATAAGAACCTACTACGTTAACACTCGCCGACAGCGCCGCTTTTGCTTCCAGTTCTACACCACGAGCGCGAATCTCACCGCCTTCAATCGAGAAATTGGGATTATTCGGATCCGCCATCAGGTTGTTGGTTTTGGTAAGCTGATACAGTGCGCCCGTCAGCACAATTGGGCGATCTTCCGGCACATATTTCACACCAACTTCATACTGTTTGCCTTTCGAAGGTGCAAACAGATCACCGTTTGCATCTGTCAAAGATGCTGGCTCAAACGACTCACTGTAGCTGAAGTAAGGCGTTACCCCGTTGTCGAACAGGTAGTTTACGCCACCACGCCAGGTGAACTGTTTGTCATCACGATCGGATTTATTACCGTAATCACGGTTGAAAGATGACTGTTCCGCCCAGTCATAGCGACCACCCAGAGTCACCAGCACCTTATCCCACTGCGCCTGATCCTGAACATACAGACCGGTTTGTTTCTGTTTAAGCAAAACGCGGTATGGGCCAGACGGATCCGGGTGAGCACCAAAATCAAAGTCACTACGGTCTAAATTATAGATATCAGACGGTGCAACGGAACCGGCGTAACCGAACCAGGAGTCAATATCATTACGCATACGCATAAAGTCAACGCCGGTCAGCAGAGTGTGTTCAACCGAGCCGGTTGCGAATTTACTTTGCAACTGAGTATCAACAGAGAAGTTTTCTAATTTCTCATTATCGATAACGTACTGACGAGTCAGTGTATGATTCCATTCTGACTGCGGGATACTTAAACATGGACTCGCCTTGAGTGCATCGTCGTCTTTGGTATACAGCGGATCCGAGCACATGCCGTAGCCATATACGCTCTTTTGCGAGACTTTATTTTGCGCAAAGCGCAGGTTCTGACGCACAGTAAAGGTGTCGTTAAATTCGTGATCGAAGCTGTAGCCCACCATCTTCTCATTACGAGAATAGGTGTTGTTCTTCGCCCCTTCATTAAAGTCTGTCGGCAGACGCTTACCGTTCGGCAGCGGCTCAACGGTTCCCTCTTTCGGCAACCAGCCGTAATAACCGGTTTCCGGTTCGTTCTGGAAGTAAGAAAGGAAAGTGAAATTGGTTTTATCATCCGGGCGCCAGGTGAACGCTGGAGCAATAGCATAACGCTGCTCTTCTGCCCCCTTCTGCTGAGCATTGGCTGAACGCGCAATACCAGTCAGACGATAAGAGTAAACGCCGTCATCATCCAGCGCATCACTGAAGTCAAAACCAGTCTGGAACAGGCTGTCAGTACCGGCTTTAAACTGAATTTCTTTCAGCGGTTCTGTAGTCGGGCGCTTGCTGACCATGTTCAACAGGCCGCCAGGGCTGCTTTTCCCGTACAGCACGGATACCGGACCACGCATGATTTCAGCGCGCTCCAGCATATACGGATCGATAACTGCATCGTTATAGAAGTTGCCCTGCATCTTCAGGCCATTCAGATAGTTGTTCTGGCTTTGGCCGTCAGCGGCGAATCCGCGGATGATCAGGTAATCGTAAGTGTTGGATGCGCCACGAGTTCCCACGGCAACGCCAGGAGTGTAGCTAAGAGCTTCTTTTACCGACTTCGGCTGATGCAGCGCCATCTCTTCGGCGGTCACAACAGAAATAGACTGTGGCACTTTTTGAATCGGCGTATCGGTTTTAGTGCCGGTAGCGGACTGTCGCGCCGCAATAGTTGCAGCCGGCCCCCATGCGCTTTCTTGCGGCGCAGGTGCAGCGGTAACGGTGATAGTGTCTTCTTTCGGTTCAACCGCTGCCTGTGCATAAACAGACATGCCGCTAACCGCTGTGGCTACTACAACTGCGATTTTACGCAGTGAGTGTTTTGGCTGAGCAGTTTTGGAACGCGCCATTGGTATATCTCTGATGTAAAGTGAATGATAACGTAAACGAGAATGATTATTATAAAGATAAGATAATATTCGAAACGCTGGCGGGTTCGCAAGCGGTACGCAATCTGAGCGTTCCTGAAGGGTTAATAAATAACCAGATGAAAAGAAAGGGTTAATACTTTGGAGGGGATGTTATTTTACCGGATGGCAGCTCGCCATCCGGTATATCACGCTTAGACGTTAATTACTCCCAAACATATCTTTAATCCAACCGGCTACACCATCGCTGTCTTTCTGCTCTTGCTGAGCAGGTTGCTGTTGCGGCTGTTGCTGCGGCTGAGAAGACTGATCAAACGGATTGCCTGACGGTTGCTGCTGCATCTCACTCTGCTGGCACAGTGATTGCGGATCGCTGGTCCAGACCGGCAAGACACGCATGCCACCGCTGCAAACAAAGTTGCCGTCGTAGTCCACGCCCATATCTGCAATATCTTCTGGCGGAACAAGATTCAGCGGTGTTGGCGTCTGGTTAGCCAGATAACGCTGATAAATCGACATTGCCCCGCTGGCTCCATACAGTTTGGTCGGTTGGTTGTTATCACGGCCTACCCAGGTGATGGTCACCGTGCTGCCGTCAATGCCCGCAAACCAGGTATCTACGTTATTGTTGGTAGTCCCTGTTTTCCCTGCCAGATGCAGGTTCGGGTATTTCGCCCCAAGCTGACGCCCCGTACCACGTTGTACCACCTGCTGCATGGTCCATAGTGTCAGATACGCCGCCTGCGCCGGAACCGCGCGTTCCGCCTGCGGGAAGCTCTGATACAGCACTTTGCCATCTTCCGCAATTACCGAACGCAGCGCAGAAAGCGGTGCACGGTTACCGCCGCTGGCGATAGTCTGGAATGCCTGCGCCACTTCGATTGGCGTTAAGTTCAACGCCCCCAGCAGCATCGCCGGAACCGGATGCAGCTGATCTTTCGGTACGCCCAGTTTAATCCAGGTCTCCGTAACCGCAGGCAGCCCCAGCGCCATCCCCAGATTCACCGTCGGCACGTTCATCGAACGGGTCAACGCATCCACCAGCATCACTCTGCCACTTTCGCTATAACGACGGTCATCGTTCTGCGGTGACCAGACCTGGCCATTCGGCTGACGCAGCGCGATTGGCGCATCGGCAATCCACGTATTCAAACGATAGATTTTCGGCTGGCTTAAGGCAGTCAGATAAGTCGCTGGTTTTGCAAGGGAACCAATCGAACGACGCGCCTGCATCGCACGGTTGTAGCCCGCAAACTGCGGCTCAGAACCACCGACCATCGCACGAACTTCACCGCTAAAGCGGTCAACAACCACAATCGCGGTTTCAAGATCGCTCAACTTACGCTGTTTTTTCAGTGCCGGAATGCCTTCCACGGCGGCTTTTTCTGCCGCGTCCTGGGCCACCGAGTCAAAGGTAGTGAAGATCTTCACGCCGGAGAGATCTTTTACCTTATCGCCTAATTTAGCCTGAAGCTCCTGGCGCACCAGTTGCATAAAGGCTGGCTGAGGAGAGATCACCCCACCGCGCGGCTGAACACCCAGCGGACGTGCACTCAACATGTCATAGAGTTCTTGATCAATAATCTGTTGCTGTTGCAGCAGACGCAGTACCAGGTTACGTCGCTCCAGCGCCAGTTTCGGGTTACGCCACGGGTTGTAGATGGACGCCCCTTTCACCATACCCACCAACAGCGCCTGCTGATCGAGGCTCAATTCTTCTACCGGGCGACCAAAGTAATACAAGCTCGCCAGCGGGAAGCCGCGGATTTCGTTGTCGCCGCTCTGACCGAGATACACCTCGTTCATATACAGCTCAAGAATACGGTCTTTGCTGTAACGCGCGTCCATGATCAGCGCCATGTAGGCTTCGTTCGCTTTACGCCAGTAAGAACGCTCGCTGGAGAGGAACAGGTTTTTCACCAGCTGTTGCGTCAGCGTACTCGCGCCCTGCACCGTGCGTCCGGCGGTCAGGTTTGCCAGCACCGCACGTCCGATGGAGTAGAGACTGATCCCATCATGCTCGTAAAAATGACGGTCTTCTGTTGCCAGCAAAGTATCCACCAGCAGATCCGGGAAACCACTGCGCGGCACAAACAGACGTTGCTCACCGTTTGGTGAAGAGATCATAGTGATCAGGCGCGGATCAAGACGGAAGAAACCGAACTGACGGTTGTTCTCCATATTGACGATCGTCGCCAGATGATCGCCATCAAAGGTCAGACGTGCACGCACCTGCCCTTCTTTACTGTCCGGGAAATCAAACGGACGGCGGATCATCTCAATGCTGTTGGCCTGCACGGTAAATTCGCCAGGACGGGTCATTTTCGACACCTGACGATACTGGGTCGCCTCCAGCAGCTTCACCATCTCGTTCTTGCTGATGGTCATGTCTGGCTCAAGGTTGACCATCCGGCCATAAACTGCCGCGGGCAGTTGCCAGACCTTGCCATCAATACGGCTGCGAATTTTTTGATCGAGATAAACGCCGTAAATGGCGATCAGCACGGCAAAAACGATAGCCAGTTTTAGCAGCAGCCATAGCCAGCCGCGTTTGCCACGAGGCTTACGCCCTTTGCCTTTGCCCTTACCTTTGCGCGGCATCGGTTCTTCATCCTCATAGTCATCATAATCGTCGTAATCATCGTCATCTTCGTAACGACGACGGCTTACCTTTTGTTTGACCGGACGCGTCGGTTTCCCTTTGCGTCCAATTGGCTCGCGGTCATTCCCGGCCATGCTTTTTCTCCGCAATATTCAGGCGCAAAAGCCCGATTTTCTGTTCTTCTGTTGCAAGACAGAAGAAGATATCTCTCAAATTTACTTTGATCTTCACGAATACTTTTTCGTTCGTCGCGTTGGTGCGGTGTTTGCCGGGTCGTCCGGCCAGACATGTTTGGGATAACGCCCTTTCATCTCTTTTTGCACCTCACGGTACGCTCCTTTCCAGAAGGCGCTCAAATCACGCGTGATTTGCAGCGGCCTTTGGGCAGGGGAAAGTAACTCCAGCACCAGCGGCACGCGCCCCTGGGCGATCGTCGGATTGGTGGCCTCGCCAAACATCTCCTGCATTCTCACCGCCAGCGCGGGCGGGTTATCTTCATGATAACGAATGGCGATCCGGCTTCCCGTCGGCACAGTGTAATGCGCAGGCAATTCACTATCCAGACGTTGCTGCATTACCCAATCAAGTAATCCACGCAGTGCCTGATAAATATCGAGTGATTTCAAGCCGCGTAGCGAATGTACGCCTGTCATATGCGGCAGTAGCCACGTTTCCAGCGTCGCCAACAAACTTTCATCATCAACCGCTGGCCAGTCATATTCCGGCAACCACTTTGCGGCGCATAACAAACGCAAGCGTAGCTGTTCCGCTTCCGCCGTCCAGTTGAGCACGCTTAAACCTTTATCACGAATGCCGTTAAGCATCGCCTGATGCAACTCATCTTCCGAGGGTTTCGCCAGCGGTTGCACTTTTACCGTCAACTGACCGATTTGCAGTCGACGCCAGGCTTTCAGCGTACCTTGCGCGTCATCCCACTCCACGGTGTCCGATTGCTGTACCAGCTGCGGGCAGCGTTGTACTAACTCATCAATATCGACCGGTAGCGCCAGTAAAATCCGCGCATCCGGCGAGGCGCTGCCCTGCAATAATAACGGTGCGATCAACCATTCGTGGCGGCTTAGCGCATCGTCGGCATCGAGCATCGCCCCCATGCCGTTCGCCAGTTGATAGCGTCCATCTTGCCCACGGCGACGAGCAATGCGATCGGCATACGCTCTGGCAAGTAGCGGCGCGATAAGCGAACTGTCTGCCTCACCGCCGCGTACGTTTAAGCGTTTTAACAGTTGCTGACTACGTTGCTGCCAGGCGGGTTGATTGCGCGAAAACGCCACGCCCAGGTCACTATTGCCCATCCGTGGCGGCTCTTCGAGAATGGCGGCAATTTTTGCCGCGGTAGCAGCTTCGTCGTCGTTCTTCGCGCTAACCAGCATTGCCGCTAAACGCGGATCGTTACCCAGCGCTGCCATTTTTTGCCCTTGCGCACTAAGCCGTTCACCGTCCAGCGCCCCCAGCATCCGTAACAGGCGTTTCGCGGCCAGTAGATTCACCGTTGGCGGTTGATCCAGCCAGCTCATCTGCGCAGGATCGCTGCATCCCCATTGCAGTAATTCCATCAGCAAACCGGAGAGATCGCTTTGTAATATTTCCGGTTCACTTTGCGCCGCGGCGCGTTCGGCTTGTTCTTTGGCGATTAAATGCAGGCAGATACCCGGCTCCAGACGCCCGGCACGCCCGGCACGTTGCGTCATCGACGCCTGACTAACGCGTTGAGTAATCAACCGCGTAAGCCCTGTACGCGGATCAAAACGCGCCACCCTCTCCTGGGCACAATCCACCACCAGACGAATACCTTCAATGGTTAAACTGGTTTCAGCAATATTGGTCGCCAGCACCACTTTGCGCATCCCTTGCGGTGCCGGGAGGATCGCTTTTCGCTGATCGTTCAGCGACAACGCGCCATACAGCGGGCAGAGCAACACATCACTGCCGATGCGCGAAGCCAGTTGTTCCTGCACACGCTGAATTTCTCCGACGCCAGGTAAAAATAACAGTAATGATCCGCTTTCCTGACGCAGCATTTCGGCGGTGGATACCGCAACGGCTTCGTCAAAACGCTGATGCGCGGGCAGCGGTAAATAACGGCGTTCAACCGGAAACGAGCGCCCTTCTGAGATGATGACGGGCGCTTCTGGCAGCATTTGCTGCAAGCGGTCGTTGTCCAGCGTAGCCGACATAATCAGCAGTTTAAGGTCATCACGCAGACCTTGTTGCACATCGAGTAACAGCGCCAACGCCAAATCCGCCTGCAAGCTGCGCTCATGAAATTCATCAAGGATCACCAATCCAACACCGCTCAGTTCCGGGTCACGCTGGATCATCCGCGTCAGCACGCCTTCGGTAACCACTTCCAGGCGGGTATTCGGCCCGACGCAGTTTTGCGCACGCATCCGGTAGCCAACGGTATCGCCTGGCTTTTCGTTAAGCAGCTCCGCCAGTCGTTGCGCAACGTTACGCGCCGCCAGACGACGCGGCTCCAGCAGAATGATTTTCCCGTGAATAGCTGAATGCGCCAGCAGTTGCAGCGGCAGCCAGGTTGATTTCCCGGCCCCGGTCGGCGCACTTAATAACACCTGCGGTGCACCATCGAGGGCAGCAAGTAACTCAGGTAAGACGGCAGCAACGGGCAACGACGACACAAAACGCTCCAGAGGGTTAACATTCTTCGCGCCACATTGTAGCATCGCGGTAATTCATAACCGAGTGCCTCACATGTCTGAACCGCAACGGCTGTTCTTTGCTATCGACTTACCTGCAGAAATCCGCGAACAGATTATCCACTGGCGCGCCACACAGTTCCCACCTGAGGCGGGACGTCCGGTTGCCGCCGATAATTTGCATCTGACTCTGGCATTTTTAGGCGAAGTGAGCGCAGAGAAAGAGAAGGCGCTTTCTCTTTTAGCCGGACGGATTCGTCAACCTGGTTTCACACTCACGCTTGATGACGCCGGTCAATGGCTGCGTTCGCGTGTGGTGTGGTTAGGGATGCGACAGCCGCCACGCGGCTTAATCCAGCTGGCGAATATGCTCCGCTCACAGGCTGCCCGCAGCGGTTGTTTTCAAAGCAATCGTCCGTTTCATCCACATATTACCTTATTGCGCGACGCCAGCGAGGCGGTGACAATCCCGCCGCCAGGTTTTAACTGGTCGTATATGGTGACGGAGTTCACCCTTTACGCCTCCTCGTTTGCCCGTGGACGCACACGCTACACGCCGCTAAAACGCTGGGCGCTAACGCAATAACAAGGATTGTCGCAATGGAATTTTCTCCCCCTCTACAGCGCGCGACGCTAATTCAGCGTTACAAACGTTTTTTAGCCGATGTGATCACACCCGATGGTCGCGAATTAACGCTACACTGCCCAAATACGGGTGCGATGACCGGTTGTGCAACGCCTGGCGATACCGTCTGGTATTCGACTTCAGACAACACCAAACGGAAATACCCACACACCTGGGAATTAACTCAAAGCCAGAGCGGCGCAATTATTTGCGTCAATACGCTTTGGGCTAACAGGCTGACGAAAGAGGCTATCCTTAATGAATCAATTTCAGAACTGTCAGGCTATAGCTCGCTGAAAAGCGAAGTAAAATATGGCGCCGAACGCAGCCGTATTGACTTTATGTTGCAGGCGGATTCGCGTCCAGACTGCTATATTGAAGTGAAATCGGTTACGTTAGCGGAGAACGAACAGGGATATTTTCCCGATGCGGTCACTGAACGAGGTCAGAAACACCTTCGGGAGTTAATGAGCGTAGCGGCTGAAGGCCAGCGTGCGGTTATCTTTTTCGCCGTGCTGCATTCAGCCATTACACGGTTTTCACCCGCGCGCCACATCGATGAGAAATACGCGCAACTATTGTCAGAAGCTCAACAGAGGGGGGTAGAAATTCTGGCTTACAAAGCGGAACTTTCTGCCGAAGGCATGGCTCTTAAAAAATCACTACCGGTTACATTGTAGTAGAGTAAGTAACTGGTTAATTTACATTCTGGTCGCGTGCGCAAATACGCTTTTCCTCACACAGTTGTCAAGTGTTACGTTTAGATAATTGCTATCCGGAAAAGCATCTGCTATTTATAGCGGCCTCATTTTTCCCCCGAACATGGGGATCGATAGTGCGTGTTAAGGAGAAGCAACATGCAAGAAGGGCAAAACCGTAAAACATCGTCCCTGAGTATTCTCGCCATCGCTGGGGTGGAGCCATATCAGGAGAAGCCGGGCGAAGAGTATATGAATGAAGCCCAGCTGGCGCACTTCCGTCGTATTCTGGAAGCATGGCGTAATCAACTCAGGGATGAAGTCGATCGCACCGTTACACATATGCAGGATGAAGCAGCCAACTTCCCGGACCCGGTAGACCGTGCAGCCCAGGAAGAAGAGTTCAGCCTCGAACTGCGTAACCGCGATCGCGAGCGTAAGCTGATCAAAAAGATCGAGAAGACGCTGAAAAAAGTGGAAGACGAAGATTTCGGCTACTGCGAATCCTGCGGTGTTGAAATTGGTATTCGCCGTCTGGAAGCGCGCCCGACAGCCGATCTGTGCATCGACTGCAAAACGCTGGCTGAAATTCGCGAAAAACAAATGGCTGGCTAATTACAGCCGTTCCATCACGTTTACCACAGGCGGGAAATGCTCCCGCCTTATTTTTTGTTCAAAGAGATGACAGACACACACTATATTGGCCGCTTCGCCCCCTCTCCTTCCGGCGAGCTTCATTTTGGTTCTCTGATTGCCGCGCTTGGCAGCTATTTGCAGGCTCGCGCCCGGCAAGGTCGCTGGCTGGTACGCATAGAAGATATCGACCCGCCTCGTGAAGTTCCCGGTGCCGCAGAGACTATCCTGCGCCAGCTGGAACATTACGGCCTGCACTGGGACGGCGACGTTCTCTGGCAATCGCAACGTCACCACGCCTATCGCGAAGCACTCGCCTGGTTATATGAGCAAGGACTAAGTTATTACTGCACCTGCACGCGTGCGCGTATTCAAAGCATTGGCGGTATTTACGACGGTCATTGCCGGGATTTGCATCATGGACCAGACAACGCCGCAGTACGTATCCGCCAGCAGCATCCGGTCACCCAGTTTACTGACCTGCTGCGAGGCATTATTCACGCCGACGAAAAACTGGCACGGGAAGATTTTATTATTCATCGCCGTGATGGTTTGTTTGCCTATAACCTGGCGGTGGTGGTGGATGATCACTTCCAGGGCGTGAGCGAAATTGTCCGCGGGGCAGATTTGATCGAACCGACGGTGCGGCAAATCTCGCTGTACCAGCTTTTTGGCTGGAAAGTGCCAGATTACATTCATTTACCGCTGGCGCTTAACACACAAGGCGCTAAACTTTCCAAGCAGAATCATGCGCCTGCGTTGCCGAAAGGCGATCCGCGCCCGGTGTTAATCGCGGCACTTCATTTTCTGGGTCAGCAGGTAGAAACACACTGGCAGGATTTCAGCGTCGAGCAAATCCTTCAGTCAGCCGTCAAAAACTGGACGCTGACTGCCGTGCCTGAGTCGGCAATTGTAAATTCAACATTCTCAAATGCGTCATGCTGAGCTATGATTAGCCGCTATTTTTTGTCCTGAATGATGTTTGACACTACCGAGGTGTACTATTTTTACCCGAGTCGCTAATTTTTGCCGCAAGGTGCTAAGCCGCGAGGAAAGCGAGGCTGAACAGGCAGTCGCCCGTCCACAGGTGACGGTGATCCCGCGTGAGCAGCATGCTATTTCCCGCAAAGATATCAGTGAAAATGCCCTGAAGGTAATGTACAGGCTCAATAAAGCGGGATACGAAGCCTGGCTGGTTGGCGGCGGCGTGCGCGACCTGTTACTTGGCAAAAAGCCGAAAGATTTTGACGTGACCACCAACGCCACGCCAGAGCAGGTGCGCAAACTGTTCCGTAACTGCCGCCTGGTGGGTCGCCGTTTCCGTCTGGCTCATGTGATGTTTGGCCCGGAGATTATCGAAGTTGCGACCTTCCGTGGACATCACGAAGGTAACGTCAGCGACCGCACGACCTCCCAACGCGGGCAAAACGGTATGTTGCTGCGCGACAACATTTTCGGCTCCATCGAAGAAGACGCCCAGCGCCGCGATTTCACTATCAACAGCCTGTATTACAGCGTGGCAGATTTTACCGTCCGTGATTACGTTGGCGGCATGAAGGATCTGAAAGACGGCGTTATCCGTCTGATTGGTAACCCGGAAACGCGCTACCGTGAAGATCCGGTACGGATGCTTCGCGCGGTTCGTTTTGCCGCCAAATTGGGTATGCGCATCAGCCCGGAAACCGCAGAACCGATCCCTCGCCTCGCTACCCTGCTGAACGATATCCCACCGGCACGCCTGTTTGAAGAATCGCTTAAACTGCTACAAGCGGGCTACGGTTACGAAACCTATAAGCTGCTGTGTGAATATCATCTGTTCCAGCCGCTGTTCCCGACCATTACCCGCTACTTCACGGAAAATGGCGACAGCCCGATGGAGCGGATCATTGAACAGGTGCTGAAGAATACCGATACGCGTATCCATAACGATATGCGCGTGAACCCAGCGTTCCTGTTTGCCGCCATGTTCTGGTATCCACTGCTGGAGACGGCACAGAAGATCGCCCAGGAAAGCGGCCTGACCTATCACGACGCTTTCGCACTGGCGATGAACGACGTGCTGGACGAAGCCTGTCGTTCACTGGCGATCCCGAAACGTCTGACTACGCTAACTCGCGATATCTGGCAGTTGCAGTTGCGTATGTCCCGTCGTCAGGGTAAACGCGCATGGAAACTGCTGGAGCATCCTAAGTTCCGTGCGGCATACGACCTGTTGGCCTTACGAGCCGAAGTTGAGCGTAACGCTGAACTGCAACGTCTGGTGAAATGGTGGGGTGAGTTCCAGGTTTCCGCGCCGCCAGACCAAAAAGGGATGCTTAACGAACTGGATGAAGAACCGTCACCGCGTCGTCGTACTCGTCGTCCACGCAAACGCGCACCGCGTCGTGAGGGTACCGCATGACAGTGGCGTATATTGCCATAGGCAGCAATCTGGCCTCTCCGCTGGAGCAGGTCAATGCTGCCCTGAAAGCATTAGGCGATATTCCAGAAAGCCGCATTCTTGCTGTTTCTTCGTTTTACCGCACCCCACCGCTGGGGCCGCAAGATCAACCCGATTACTTAAATGCCGCCGTCGCGCTGGAAACCACTCTTGCCCCTGAAGAGCTACTCAATCACACACAACGTATCGAATTGCAGCAAGGTCGCGTCCGTAAAGCTGAACGCTGGGGACCGCGCACGCTGGATCTCGACATCATGCTGTTTGGTAATGAAGTAATAAATACCGAACGTCTGACCGTTCCGCACTACGATATGAAAAATCGTGGCTTTATGCTGTGGCCACTGTTTGAAATTGCGCCGGAGTTAGTGTTTCCTGATGGGGAGACGTTGCGTCAAATCTTACATACAAGAGCATTTGAAAAATTAAGCAAATGGTAATTTATTTATATTACGAATATAAATATTTTCTGAAAATCACACCGACTCTCTTTCCTTAATAACGATTTTAGTTTAAAAATTTTTTATAGAAACATAATATAAATTCCCGCTGAGAAATATCAATCCCATCGCCATACCCTAACTAATTGCACTTGTGAACTTAAATTTACTTAATCTTGAATTAAGTAAATTTAATTTGTTCAAAAGCTTCTAAAGTGCACAATAGGCAACCTAATGAACAATGGTTGTAAATTTTGGTAACAAACATCATTGCTCATTAATATCTAACATTTGTTTCTCTTATTTGTGTCATGAATAGTTACTCTTCAAACATGTAGTCTGACTAATGGAATTTTATTCAAGGATTTTTATGTCTAAAAAATTAGGTTTTGCCCTGTCTGGTCTTATGCTGGCAATGGTTGCAGGTACTGCTTCTGCTGGTCTGGACGGTGGTCAGTTAAATATCAGTGGTCTGGTAGTTGATAACACCTGTGAAACCCGTGTTGATGGTGGCAACAAAGATGGCCTGGTGCTTCTGCAAACTGCAACTGTTGCTGAAATCAGTGCTGGCGTACTGAATGACACCGTAGGTGCTAAAGCTAAACCTTTCAGCATCACCGTTGACTGCAGCAATGCAAACCCGAATCCTGGTAGCACCGCAAAAATGACCTTCGGTTCCGTGTTCTTTGGCAACAGCAAAGGGACTCTGAACAACGATATGTCTATTAACACGCCTTCTGACGGCGTAAATATTGCCCTGCACAATATTGATGGTTCCACTATCAAACAGGTTCAAATTAACAACCCAGGCGATATTTACACAAAAACGCTGGACGCTACGACTAAATCTGCAACCTATGATTTTAAAGCATCCTATGTCCGTGCTGAAGCAAGCCAGGCACCAACTGCTGGTTATGTTAAAACCAACACTGCATATACCATTACTTACCAGTAATCCTTCGTTAGATTCATAAACTGAATATCTATGGGAGTAACTTTCTTAATAGTGGAATGTTACTCCCTATTTTAATTAACTCTGTCGGGAATGGTTTATGTTTTTAAACGCTAAACATACTGCAGCTGTATGCTTCGCCACTTGTATGAGCTTAAGCGCATCGGCAATAGCAGATATCGTAATTTCAGGAACTCGCGTAATTTATAAAAGTAATGAAAAAAGCGTTAATGTTCGGCTGGAAAATAAGGGGAATAATCCGTTACTCGTTCAGAGCTGGCTGGATACTGGCGACGATAGTGCTGAACCAGGGAGTATTACTGTCCCATTTACCGCCACCCCTCCTGTTTCGCGAATTGATGCCAAACGTGGTCAAACTATTAAATTGATGTACACGGCTTCCTCACCGCTGCCAAAAGACCGAGAAAGTGTTTTCTGGTTTAACGTACTCGAGGTTCCACCCAAACCTGACGCAGATAAAGTCGCCAACCAGAGTCTTCTGCAATTGGCATTCCGTACGCGTATCAAATTATTTTATCGCCCGGAAGGTTTAAACGGACTGCCATCAGATGCACCCGCAGCACTGAAATGGTCATGGGCAACCTCTGCTGGAAAAACTGCATTGCGCGTCGCAAATCCGACACCGTATCACGTCTCATTCAGTAGTGGTGATTTAGTCGCCAATGGCAAAACCTACCCCCTGGATGTAAAAATGGTAGCCCCGCTGAGTGAAGAAACCTTCTACATAAAAGGCATGAGTGGTAAAGCAAGTTCTGCCAAAGTGCATTTCTTCGCCATAAATGACTTTGGTGGTGCAATTGAAGGCAATGCCAGCCTGTAACTAAATCAGGAATAAACGCAGCAGGAAGCACAACGTGTCCCGAAAAATCATAAAAACGCATAATAACAAACTTACATATATAGCCTCGTTTTGCGCATTGCTATTAAGCCCCTGTGCCATAAGCGCTGAACACGTTGAATATGATAATACCTTTTTGATGGGGCAAGATGCTTCTAACATCGACCTTAGTCGGTATACCGAAGGTAACCCTACCTTGCCCGGCGTGTATGACGTCAGTGTTTATATCAATGATCAACCGGTTATCAACCAAAGCATTTCCTTTATTACCCTCGAAGGTAAGAAGAATGCGCAGGCTTGTATCACCCTGAAGAATTTATTGCAGTTTCACATTAATAAACCAGATATAAATGCCGAGAATTCCATCCTTCTACAGCGCGAAGGCGAACTCGGAGATTGTCTTGATTTAGCAAATATCATTCCTCAGGCCTCGGTTCATTATGACGTCAACGATCAACGACTGGACATCAATGTTCCTCAAGTCTGGGTAATGAAGAATTACCAAAACTATGTTGACTCTTCACTGTGGGAAAACGGTATTAACGCCGCAATGCTAGCCTACAACGTCAACGCATATCACAGCGAAATTCCGGACAGAAAAAACGACAGTGTTTACGCCGCATTTAACGGCGGTATAAATCTGGGGGCATGGCGACTTCGCGCAACCGGCAACTACAACTGGATGACCAATGTAGGCAGTGATTACGATTTTCAGAATCGCTATTTGCAGCGCGACCTGGCCTCTTTGCGTTCACAGTTAATAGTGGGTGAGTCATACACAACTGGGGAAACCTTTGATGCTGTCAGTATTCGCGGTATTCGTTTATACAGCGACAGCCGAATGCTACCGCCTGCGTTAGCTAGTTTTGCGCCTATTATTCATGGTGTCGCTAACACCAACGCAAAAGTCACCATTACCCAGGGCGGGTATAAAATATATGAAACTACTGTACCGCCGGGAGCATTTGTTATTGATGATTTAAGCCCATCAGGCTACGGCAGCGATCTCATTATCACAATCGAAGAATCTGATGGCATAAAACGAACTTTTTCCCAGCCATTTTCTTCGGTAATTCAGATGCAACGCCCTGGTGTTGGAAGATGGGACATCAGTGCTGGTCAGGTATTAAAAGACGATATTCAAAATGAGCCAAATTTGTTCCAGGCCAGCTACTACTATGGTCTGAACAACTATCTTACAGGTTATACCGGTATTCAAATTACCGATAATAACTATACTGCCGGGCTGTTGGGCCTTGGCCTGAATACCGCGTACGGTGCGTTTTCAGTCGATGTAACCCACTCGGATGTGCAAATTCCGGACGATAAAACCTACCGCGGGCAAAGCTATCGCATCTCCTGGAATAAGTTATTTGAAGATACCAGAACCTCGCTCAATATCGCCGCTTACCGTTATTCAACCCAGAATTATCTGGGGCTTAACGATGCACTGACATTGATCGATGAAGTAAAACATCCGGAACAGGACCTGGAACCTAAAAATATGCGTAACTATTCACGCATGAAAAATCAGGTTACGGTTAGTATTAACCAACCCCTCAAGTTTGAAAAGAAAGACTATGGCTCATTCTATCTTGCCGGAAGTTGGTCTGACTATTGGGCGGACGGACAAAATAATACTAACTACTCCATTGGTTATAGTAACAGCGCATCGTGGGGAAGCTACAGCATTAGTGCCCAACGGTCCTGGAGCCAGGACGGCGGTAATGAAGACAGCATCTATCTAAGCTTTAGCATTCCTATCGAAAAGTTACTGGGTTCAGAACATCGCGACTCTGGTTTTCAGAGCATTGATACTCAGTTAAATAGTGATTTCAACGGCAGCAATCAACTCAGTATCAGCAGTAGTGGTTATAGCACCGAAAACCATATCAGTTATAGCGTCAATACAGGCTATTCGATGATGAAATCCAGTGATGATTTGGGCTATATCGGCGGATATGCAAGCTATGAATCTCCCTGGGGAACTCTTTCCAGTTCAGTTTCCGCAAGCAGTGATAATAGCCGTCAAATCTCATTTAATACCGACGGCGGATTTGTTTTACATAGCGGCGGCCTGACCTTCAGTAATGACAGCTTTAGCGACTCAGACACTCTGGCCGTTGTACAAGCGCCAGGAGCTAAAGGGGCGCGTATTAACTATGGTAATAGTACGATAGATCGTTGGGGATATGGTGTTACTAACGCGCTCTCCCCTTATCATGAAAACCGAATTGCACTCGATATTAACGGTCTGGAAAATGACGTTGAATTGAAAAGTACCAGTGCTATTACTGTCCCCCGCCAAGGGTCTGTTGTCTTTGCTGGTTTTGAAACAGTTCAGGGACAATCAGCGATTATGAACATCAAGCGAACTGACGGTAAAAACATTCCGTTTGCCGCAGATATTTATGACGAGAACGGAAATATTATTGGCAATGTAGGGCAAGGTGGTCAGGCCTTTGTTCGAGGTATAGAACAACAAGGTAACATACGTATCAACTGGCTTGACGACGGTAAACCTGTCACTTGCCTTGCTCATTACCAGCAGAGCGCAGCACCAGAAAAAATAGCGCAAACTATTATTCTGAATGGAATTAGTTGTCAGATTCAGTAACAACAGGGAATTTCACATAATGAGAATAACACTGCATAAATTGGCAATACTGACTGGATTATTTTTATCATCCTCTGTACTTGCAACAGACATTAATGTTGATTTTACAGCAACCGTAAAAGCATCAACTTGTAACATTACGTTATCAGGCGACAATGTCACCCCTGATGGGAGTGACACCTACACATTAACTTTCCCAGGAACTATTGGTCTGGACAAAATTGCAAATAAAACGACTCAAGCACAGGCGAATTTTAATCTGGTTGCCAGCGGTTGTACCACAGGCGTCAGCAAAATCAATACCAGGCTCAGTGGGAATGCTTCCGGAACTACTCCCGCATTAATTGTTCCACTCTCTTCTGACACTACATCAACAACTAATTATATTGGTATGGGTATAAAAGCACTTGGTGAAGATGATTCGACATTCTTAATCCCAAACAGTGCGCCGAGTTTTATTCCATGGGAAATTAGTGATACAGACAAAACTCTTGAACTGACCGTTGCACTGCGCGAAACCACGGCTGGCAGTGGTGTTCCTGGCGATTTCCGCGCCCAGGCAACTTTCAATTTCATTTATGAATAACAGGGATGATAATAATGAAATCTAAAACATTATGTTATGGACTACCCGCTGGTGTTTTTTTTGCGGCATCCCTATTCACCAGCCAATTGTTTGCAGCTACCGATAGCGTTAAGCTGAATGTTAAAGCAACCGTAGAGACGGGAACCTGTACCGCCAGCCTGGTGGATGACAATGATCAGCCTATTTCTGTTATTGCATTTGGGGATGCTTACATTCCTGAAATTGATGCCAAAACAAAAATTAAAATATTTAAGTTACAGTTTAAGGATTGTGCTGGTATTCCTAATAAAAAAGCACTCGTAAAATTAACTAAACGCGCAACTTGTGAAGGAGCAGCCAACGATGGGCCTGGTTTTGCAAACGGCTCCGCCGCTGCTGATAAAGCAAATGCTGTTGCGGTTGAAGTATGGAATACCACGACACCTGGTACAGACGGCAAGACTCAATTTAGCTGCGTAACACCAGTCGCTCAGGAAGTGAATATCTCCACTGCAACAGGAACTACGTCAGTATATCATCCTATGAGTGCACGCCTGGTGGTAGAGAAAAATAAAAGCAAAACCGACATCACTGCCGGTCCGTTTTCCGCACCTGCAACATTTTCTATCACCTATAACTAACAGGCCATTAAAGTCAGGGACCGATTATGCTTTCCTCTCAACTAAAAATTAAGATAAAAACAAGTCTGTTCCTGGCATTATTGTTTGCCACATCCAGTCCTGTATATGCAGGGCTGGATGTGGATATGGTTGCCAATATCAAGAACAGTACATGTAAAAGTGGCCTCAGTAACCTTGGTAATATCGACCTTGGTGTGGTTGGTGTGGATTATTTTTCTGGTAACGTCGCACCTGAAGATGATTATCCGGGTGGGAGAGAGTTCACTATCACTGTGACTGACTGCGCCATCCAGGGTTCTGGAAATGTGTTAAATCAGTTACATATTAACTTTAAACCGCTTAATGGCGTGATGGCGACAGGCTCTCAGCAAATTTTTGCAAATGAAAATGTCGCCGGCGCTCAAAACGTAGGTGTAGTAATATTTTCCACTCAGGACCCGGCTAATATATTTAATGTTCTTACCCCAGCGGGCAGTTCTCGTTCAATTTATCCGGTGATGACTGCTGATTTAAACAATTCATCCTGGAAATTCTATACACGGATGCAAAAAATCAACCCTGTATTAAATGTCATGCCCGGCCAAATCATAAGCCATGTATTAATTGATATTTACTACGAGTAACATACCAAAAACAAATTACTGCGACTATTACAGCAGTGGATGGTGGAGTGAAAATGAAGACATTCTTCAGATATTTTCTTTTTTTAATTCTGTGCTTGAGTTGTTATACCGCGAGTGCTGGCACTGATGATTTCGTAGGATATGTTGTTGGGAATAACTACGGCGTTGGTCCGTCAGATCAAAAATGGAGAGAAACCGGGCCAAATGGAGATGTGACAGTCGTGTTCAGGTATGGTACCAGTACAAATAATTTAGTATTTTATAAACCAACACAACTGGGTCCAACAGGGGTGAAATTACATTGGAGTCAGTTAGATACTGCTTCTGGCGGAGGCTTTCTTTATTGTAACAGAAGCAATAACACCAGTGGCGGGGCAATGCGTATCGAAAATGCAATGGTTGACTCTGGAAAAAGATATGGTAACCATAAACTATTCAATACATCTGTTCCCGGTTTGTATTATACAATATTAATTTCAAATATGTGGTCAGCTTACGGTACTGTAACTAACGTTAGTTCACCAGGAATATATATTGGTGATTCTGCAGAACAATATTTTTCATGGTACAACCCAAGCGAAAGCATATTATACCAAAGTTGTAACAATGCCAACACATCCAGCAAATATTGGGCTGTAGGCGGTATTTATCAAAATCTTACCATCGAATTTTATACAGATACCAACTTTGATCCAACAGTAACTCAACAAGTTTCATTATCGCGCTCATCAAACTATTTATATTCATTTAAAGCTTATGGTGCTGGTATCGGCATTAACGAACACAGCTATTTTCTTCGAGTTGATTTTGACCTACTAAATATTAAATTAAGTAATCCCACTTGTTTTACAGCTATGTTAAGTGGAACATCTGTTACTGGTTCTACGGTAAAAATGGGCGAGTATAGTGAAGCACAAATAAGAAACGGTGCCACACCGGTTCCTTTTGATATTTCACTTCAAAACTGCGTTCGTGTGACTAATATCGAGACAAAATTAGTTTCAACAAAGGTTGGTACTGAAAACAGGCAACTCCTTGGTAACACTCTCACAGGAAATGGCGCAGCAAAAGGCGTTGGGGTATTGATTGAAGGATTAGCAAACAGTAAAAGTGCCCTCATGATACTGAAACCTAATGATTCAACTTCTGTTTATAAAGATAATACGGGCCAGACGCAGAATAACGATTCAGATGCGATTTACCCGGAAGATGACGGTATAACGTATCCACTTCATTTCCAGGCTACATTAAAACAAGACGGGAATATTGCTATTGAACCCGGCGAATTTAAAGCCACCAGTACTTTCCAGGTTACCTATCCCTGATAACATTGTGGTGCCGTCTGGTAATGGCGGTGCCACAACAGAGAAATCATTGCCCCCACCAATGTGACTGATAAAATGCGAGACAGCACAACATCATTTATCAGGATTCGTTATGAAACCAACCACCATTGCTTCACTTCAGAAATGTAAGCAAGAAAAAAAACGCTTCGCGACCATCACCGCTTACGACTACAGCTTCGCGAAACTGTTTGCCGAAGAAGGACTTAACGTCATGCTGGTAGGCGATTCGTTAGGGATGACGGTTCAGGGGCATGACTCCACGCTACCGGTTACCGTTGCCGATATCGCCTATCACACCGCCGCTGTGCGTCGCGGCGCGCCAAACAGCCTTCTGCTGGCTGACCTGCCATTTATGGCGTATGCCACGCCGGAACAAGCCTTTGAAAACGCCGCAACGGTAATGCGTGCCGGAGCCAACATGGTCAAAATTGAAGGCGGTGAGTGGCTGGTAGAAACCGTACAAATGCTGACCGAACGTGCCGTTCCAGTTTGTGGTCATTTAGGCCTAACCCCACAGTCAGTAAATATTTTCGGTGGCTACAAAGTCCAGGGGCGCGGCGATGAAGCGGGCGATCGACTGCTCAGCGATGCATTGGCATTAGAAGCTGCTGGGGCACAACTGCTGGTACTGGAGTGCGTGCCGGTTGAGCTGGCAAAACGCATTACCGAAGCACTGGCGATCCCGGTTATCGGTATTGGCGCGGGCAACGTCACTGACGGGCAGATCCTCGTGATGCACGACGCGTTCGGCATTACCGGCGGTCATATTCCTAAATTCGCCAAAAATTTCCTCGCCGAAACGGGCGACATCCGCGCGGCTGTGCGGCAGTATATGGCTGAAGTGGAGTCCGGCGTTTATCCGGGCGAAGAACACAGTTTCCATTAAGGAGTGACGTTGTGTTAATTATCGAAACCCTGCCGCTGCTGCGTCAGCAAATCCGCCGCCTGCGTATGGAAGGTAAGCGCGTGGCGCTGGTGCCCACCATGGGTAACCTGCACGACGGCCATATGAAGCTGGTTGACGAAGCCAAAGCCCGCGCCGATGTGGTCGTCGTCAGTATTTTCGTTAACCCGATGCAGTTTGACCGCCCGGAAGATCTGGCTCGCTACCCACGCACCTTGCAGGAAGACTGCGAGAAGCTAAACAAACGTAAAGTGGATCTGGTTTTCGCTCCCTCGGTAAAAGAGATCTATCCGAACGGTACAGAAACCCACACCTATGTCGATGTTCCAGGCCTTTCCACCATGCTGGAAGGTGCCAGCCGTCCAGGACATTTTCGCGGCGTATCGACCATCGTCAGCAAACTGTTCAACCTGGTCCAGCCGGACATCGCCTGCTTCGGTGAAAAGGATTTTCAGCAACTGGCACTGATCCGCAAAATGGTTGCCGATATGGGCTTCGATATTGAGATTGTCGGAGTGCCGATTATGCGCGCGAAAGACGGTCTGGCGCTCAGTTCCCGTAACGGCTATCTGACGGCGGAACAACGTAAAATTGCGCCGGGTCTCTACAAAGTCTTAAGTTCAATTGCCGACAAATTGCAGGCTGGCGAACGGGATCTCGATGAAATTATTGCTATTGCCGGGCAAGAACTGAATGAAAAAGGTTTCCGTTCCGATGATATTCAGATTCGCGATGCCGACACCTTGCTGGAAATCTCTGAAAACAGCAAACGAGCGGTGATTCTGGTAGCCGCCTGGCTTGGCGATGCTCGCCTGATCGACAACAAAATCGTCGAACTGGCGTAATATTTAACTGGCGCTACGGCTGATGGCGCCAGTTATTCATTGCCACGTCATTTGTAAGCGATTATTCATAATGCAGACTAGTTAGTTAGAGTTAATTAGCTTATCAATCTCTGCAAGAGGTAAATTTGCCAACTCTGCAACGTCTTCCCGAGACATTCCTTTACTCAGAAGACGCTGGGCCAGTCTTACCTTCTGGAGTCCCTCTTTATATCCCTTCTGAAATCCCTTCTGAAATCCCTTCTCTTCAAACCACTGCGCTAACGTCTGCCTGGTTTCTCTCCGTGTCTTTATTTCCATATGTTCCCTTGATTATCTGGTCAGTTAACAATAACAATTATCTGGCTATAACTGATAATGCAGATAACTTAGCTAATCAGCTTATCAACCTCAGCAAGAGGTAAATTTGCCATCTCTGCAACGTCTTCCCGAGACATCCCTTTACTCAGAAAACGCAGGGCGAATTCCTGTCTTACTTCCTGTCTAACCTCTTGTATTACCTCCTGTCTTACCTCCTGTCTTACCTCCTGCCTTTCCTCCTGTCTTCCCCTCTCTTCAAACCACTGCGCCAGCGTCATCATAGACTCCCCTCCCGTTTCCCTGTCTCTCAGCACACCATAAAACAAATCCGCTTGTTCAGTATGACCGCGTTGCAGCATATAGTTTTGCATGGCAACTAACTGACTTCCGCTAGTGTACCCTTCGTCAATCAGCGTGACCAGTTGCTCCAGCAATAACATTAAGTCGCGCTGGCGAATATGTTTTTGCAGTAGTTCGAGAATCGCAATCCGCCGATGTTGCATGATTTCGTCATCCGGTGTGATGGTGATATCCACCAGCGGGAAAGGGTTGTTGTAAACGCGTCGCGCCAGCTCCGGCGAGTAAAACATATCAAACCAGCACATTGAGAGCGGATAAGGTGTGGCCTCGCCCTGATAAAACAGAATCGGCACCACCAGCGGCAGCTTATCGTGATCCGCCTCCAGATGCCGGTGCATGGCGGCAATGGCATAGCGCATCATGCGAAAGGTCATTTTCTTATCCGGCTTGCTTTGATGTTCAATCACCACATGCAAATAACCGGGATTGCCCTGCATTTGCACGGAATAGAGCACGTCAGTGCTGTGCCCTTTCAGGCTTTCTTCAATAAAACTCCCCGACTCAAGATGCAGCGTGTCGAGGTCACACAGTTCGCGTAGCTCCGCTGGCAAATGGATATCCAGAAAGTCGCGAGCCGTTTCCGCGTGCATTAAAAATTGTTTAAACACCGCATCATGCGGTGTGGTACTCGGTGCATCCATCTTCCCTGCCTTCTGTGTTGTCTTGCGTGAAGGCAGTATCCAGTCAAGGCGCGCCGTCGTCAGCCGCCTCTTTAGTGTTTACCGAGCAGCGTTCAGATAAATTTCAATTGGTTACAGGCATTACATGGCACGCTTCGGCACGGTTCGCAAACTGCTGATGCAAATGCCGTCAGATGAGTAGACACTAAACAAAAATCGGGCAATACTGCGTGAGAATTTCCTCAAAGCAGGCATCGCCTGCTTCGTTAACGACAGGGTAGAAAGGTAGAAGTTATGATTCGCACGATGCTGCAGGGCAAACTCCACCGCGTGAAAGTGACTCATGCGGACCTGCACTATGAAGGTTCTTGCGCCATTGATCAGGATTTTCTTGACGCAGCCGGTATTCTCGAAAACGAAGCCATTGATATCTGGAATGTCACCAACGGCAAGCGTTTCTCCACCTATGCCATCGCGGCAGAGCGCGGTTCGAGAATTATTTCTGTTAACGGTGCGGCGGCCCACTGCGCCAGCGTCGGCGATATTGTCATCATCGCCAGCTTCGTCACTATGCCGGATGAAGAAGCCCGTACATGGCGACCCAACGTTGCTTATTTTGAAGGCGACAATGAAATGAAACGTACCGCGAAAGCGATTCCGGTACAGGTTGCCTGATTGTTATCCCTGCGGCTGGTTACTCACCAGCCGCGACATCGTCTCCAGCGAATCCGTTCTTAAGATATAAAGTCGTTTTAGTAACAACGGATTATCCCCCGGTTTTACTTTGCCTTTCATGGTCGTCACCGCCAGGTGAAATCCGGCTTCTTTTGCTGCCTTCACGGCTTTGTCATTAAATCCGCCAAATGGATAAGAAAGATACAAAACATGTGGATTAAATTGCGCCAGAGCGCGGCGTGAACGTGCAAAATCAAACAGAATATTGTGCTCACTACGGCTCAGCAATATAGGCCGCCGATAACCATCTATCCGATGCAAAAAATGAGTATGTGACTGGAAATCAAATACATCGCGAATTTCGTTAAGTTCAGAAACGCTCATAAATTGCAGCGATTTTGGGTTCCATTTCTGCGGGTGACGTTTGATGCGCGAGGTAACAATAAACGCCGTCGCCTTCATACCATATTGTTTCAACACAGGATACGCATAGCGGCTCACCGACTTGAGGCCATCATCAAAGGTAATCACCACTGCTCGCGCAGGGAGATTGCTCTTATTCTTCACGTAACCTTCCAGCTGCGCCATGCTCAGTGTCGCGTATCCCCTGTCGCGCAGCCAGGCCATCTGGTTATTGAAAGCGCGTACCGAGGTGGTCGTCGAAGTATGGCGAAAACGGGTGTTTTCTTCGTCGCGCAAAATATGGTGATAGGTTAGCACCGGCAGGCCATTATCGGGTTGGGCATCCAGCGCGCTGATATAGGCCAGTCGATCGCCAATACGGATCTGATACCAGGTTTGATTTAACCTGTCTTTCAGTTTATGCAAAATCGGGTAGCGCAAATTGTCCGCCAGTACTCCAAATGGCGCACTGCCCACACTCGGTGCGTTATAAACCGGTGTATCTTTCCAGGTTATTAAGTTCTGATTACTCAGCGGCTTGTTGAGGTCACCCAAACCATCTTCAACTTTTTGTCGCCCCTGAACCGGCTCGAGATGGCCTTTATCGATAAACCCTTTACCAAAGCCAAAATTAAATGCGTAATAACTTGCGGCAGTGGGCTCCACGGCAATGATTTGCCCGGCCCGAATATTCCCTACCGTCACCATTTTGTCGCCAATTTGCGCCCAGACCGCGGCATTTTCGATGGTTTGCATATAACGGGCAGGTAATGCGGCACTGACGCTTGCGGTAAACAGCATCAGCAGGAGAATAACAGCTTGTTTGTACATGAAAAAATAACCGAGGGTGAAACAACGCTTTTATTGTAGCAAAAGCGTCATCAGGATCGCGGGTTAATACTCATACAAATTATGTTTGAGGACGAAAGGCGGATTTTTTTGTTGTTGGTGCCAAAGACTACTGACCTCCGGCGCACCCAGTTCGACAATTCGCTCGCGAAACTCAGCGCTGGATAATGTTTCACGGTAGGCCAGCATCTGTTCAACTAACGGTAACGTTACCCCAGAAATCACTTCACAGCGGGAGTGTTTGTGGCTTAATAGCGAAGCCACGCGGTACGGCGGCGCTCCGGCAATATCAGTTAAAAAGATCACCCCATCGCCAGAGTCTGCTTCATGCAGAGCATCGCACATCATACGGCTGAGCATATTAGAACTTAATCCGCGCCAGAAATTCACGGCCCGGCACTGAAGAAGCGCCCCGTGTTTTTTCTCCAGCGCATCCAGTATCTCTTGCGCCCGATCATCGTGACAGGTAATAACCCAACCTAGCATCGCCTTCCTCCTTAGCCGAAAATCAGTCTACCCTGACCATGGTTGATAAAGGGTGATAGTCGTCAAAACTCCTCTCCCCCGAATCCAGAGGAGAGGAAATAGCCTTAGCTACGCAGACCACGCCCACGTTGGATCAGCGACCAGCAAATCAAATAAAACGCCACAATAAAGACCACCAGTACGCCAAAGGTAGTGACCAGCGGCACATCATTGATACCGAGGAAGCCGTAGCGGAAACCACTGATCATATAAACGATCGGGTTCAGGTGCGACAGTCCCTGCCAGAACGGCGGCAGCAAAGTCAGGGAGTAAAAGACCCCGCCCAAATACGTAAGTGGCGTTAACACAAAGGTTGGCACCAGGCTGATGTCATCGAACGTTTTGGCAAACACGCCGTTCAGCAAACCCGCAAGGGAGAATAGCACCGCAGTGAGCACCAGGGTTAAGGCAACGAATACCCACGAATGCACCTGAAACGGCACAAAGAACAGCGAAATTGCTGTCACCAGCATGCCAACAAGCAGACCACGCGCCACGCCACCACCGACATATCCGGCAATAATGACATGAGTCGGAACCGGCGCTACCAGCAGCTCTTCAATATTACGCTGGAACTTGGCACCAAAAAATGATGAAGCGACGTTGGCGTAGGCATTGGTGATTACCGACATCATGATCAGCCCCGGCACGATGAACTGCATATAGCTGAAGCCATGCATATCGCCGATGCGCGAACCAATCAGGTTACCGAAGATAATAAAATAAAGGGTCATGGTGATGACCGGTGGCACCAGCGTCTGCACCCAGATACGCATAAAGCGATGGATCTCTTTCGCCCAGATGCTTTTTAGCGCCACCCAGTAAAGATGCATCATGCGCGATCTCCTTGTTTTTCATTAACCAGTGAAACAAACAGCTCTTCCAGACGGTTAGCTTTGTTACGCATACTTAATACCTGAATGCCCTGCTCACTTAACTGCGTGAATACGCTGTTTATCCCCTGCTCACGCAACACTTCAACTTCCAGCGTAGCGGTATCGACCAGTCGATACTGATAGCCATCGAGCTTCGGTAACGGACTTTTCGGCGCGAGATCGAGAATAAAGGTTTCCGATTTCAGCTTCGCCAGCAGCGCCTTCATCGAGGTATTTTCCACCAGTTCGCCGTGCTGAATAATGCCGATATTGCGGCACAGCATTTCTGCTTCTTCCAGGTAATGCGTGGTGAGAATGATGGTGGTGCCTTTGTCGTTTAAATCCTTCAAAAAGCCCCACATTGAGCGGCGAAGTTCAATATCCACGCCTGCGGTCGGTTCGTCGAGAATCAGTAGTTTAGGTTCATGCATCAGCGCGCGGGCAATCATTAAACGGCGCTTCATCCCACCAGATAGCATACGCGCACGTTCGTTACGTTTTCCCCATAAATCGAGCTGTTTAAGATACTTTTCGCTGCGGATGTACGCTTCTTTACGCTCCACACCGTAGTACCCCGCTTGATTCACCACAATTTGCTGCACGGTTTCAAACGGGTTGAAGTTAAATTCCTGCGGCACCAGTCCCAACTGACGTTTAGCGTTCACGACATCCTTCTCGAGATCGTAACCAAATACGCTGACCCGCCCGGAGGTTTTATTTACCAGAGAGCTGATAATACCGATAGTGGTTGATTTCCCGGCCCCGTTCGGCCCGAGAAGCGCATAAAAATCACCCGCTTCGACCTGCAAATCGATTCCACGAAGCGCCTGAACGCCGCCTGGATAGGTTTTTTTAAGCTGTTGAAGTTCCAGTGCAATGGTCATAAATTTTTACTTACCTTACGTTCTTACACTTTATCTGTGGTTTAAATCGTCCCGGAGTTGCCCTATATTAGCCAAACGTAATTATTTGGTTACAGGTCGTTAACCTCCATGAAAGACATAGATACACTCATCAGCAACAATGCACTATGGTCAAAAATGCTGGTGGAAGAGGATCCCGGGTTTTTTGAGAAACTGGCGCAAGCGCAAAAACCGCGCTTTCTATGGATTGGATGTTCCGACAGTCGCGTTCCTGCAGAACGTTTAACCGGTCTTGAGCCGGGCGAACTCTTTGTTCACCGTAATGTTGCTAACCTGGTCATTCACACCGACCTGAACTGCCTTTCCGTGGTTCAGTATGCAGTGGATGTTCTCGAAGTTGAACACATTATTATCTGTGGCCACTACGGTTGCGGCGGCGTACAAGCCGCAGTTGAAAACCCGGAACTGGGGCTTATCAACAACTGGCTGCTGCACATTCGCGATATCTGGTTCAAACATAGCTCATTGCTTGGCGAAATGCCGCAAGAGCGCCGTCTGGATACCTTGTGTGAACTGAACGTCATGGAACAGGTGTATAACCTGGGCCACTCCACTATTATGCAATCAGCGTGGAAACGCGGGCAGAAAGTCACCATACACGGCTGGGCCTACGGCATTCACGACGGCTTGCTGCGTGATCTGGATGTCACAGCGACTAACCGCGAAACCCTTGAGCAACGTTACCGTCACGGGATCTCCAACCTCAAGCTGAAACACGCCAACCACAAATAAAAATGCCATGCCGGATGCAACACATCCGGCAACTTCACACTTACTCGTCCAGCAGAATCACTTTGCCGATATACGGCAGATGACGGTAACGCTGTGCGTAATCAATGCCGTAACCCACCACAAACTCATCCGGGATCGAGAAACCGATAAATTCTACCGGGACGTTCACTTCACGACGGGACGGTTTATCCAGCAGCGTACAAATCGCCAGCGACTTCGGTTCGCGCAGGCTTAAGATCTCACGCACTTTCGACAGTGTATTACCCGAATCGATGATATCTTCAACAATCAGCACGTCCTTGCCACGGATATCTTCATCCAGATCTTTGAGGATTTTCACATCACGGGTGGTGGACATGCCGCTACCGTAGCTGGAGGCGGTCATAAAATCGACTTCATGAGATACCTGAACTTCACGGCACAGGTCCGCCATAAACATAAATGAGCCACGCAGCAGACCCACCAGCACCATATCGCTGCCGCTGTCTTTGTAACGCTCAGTAATCTGACGACCCAGTTCGGCGATACGCGCTTTAATCTCCGCTTCGGGGATCATTACTTCTACAGTATGTTTCATATCTCTAACCATATGATTTAAAAACAAATCACTTCGCACGGGCAGGTTTTGGCACCGCAACAAAGCGCAAGACACGCAGTATACCAGTAAAACTATTCATTCGCGGAATCTGTTAATAAAGCTCAAATTGTGATGACGATCACACATGTTAAAACCTATAATTAATTGCTACTAAAATATTAATGAATTGAAATGGTGTCTCTTTATGGCAATTAACAATACAGGCTCGCGACGATTACTCGTCACGCTAACAGCCCTTTTTGCAGCACTTTGCGGGCTGTATCTACTCATTGGCGGAGGCTGGCTGGTCGCGATTGGCGGCTCTTGGTACTACCCTATCGCTGGCCTTGTGATGCTCGGCGTCGCCTGGATGCTGTGGCGCAGTAAACGCGCTGCGCTTTGGCTATACGCAGCCCTGCTGCTCGGCACCATGATTTGGGGCGTCTGGGAAGTTGGTTTCGACTTCTGGGCGCTGACTCCGCGCAGCGACATTCTGGTCTTCTTCGGCATCTGGCTGATCCTGCCGTTTGTCTGGCGTCGCCTGGTCATTCCTGCCAGCGGCGCAGTTGCCGCACTGGTGGTGGCATTGCTGATTAGTGGCGGAATCCTCACCTGGGCGGGATTTAACGATCCGCAGGAAATCAACGGCACCTTAAGCGCCGATGCCACACCTGCCGAAGCTATCTCACCGGTTGCCGATCAGGACTGGCCTGCCTATGGTCGCAATCAGGAAGGTCAACGCTTTTCACCTCTGAAACAAATTAACGCCGATAACGTTCACAATCTGAAAGAAGCCTGGGTGTTCCGCACAGGCGATGTGAAGCAGCCGAACGATCCGGGCGAAATCACCAATGAAGTGACGCCAATTAAAGTGGGCGACACCCTTTACCTGTGTACCGCGCACCAACGTCTGTTTGCGCTCGATGCCGCCAGCGGCAAAGAGAAATGGCATTACGATCCTGAGCTGAAAACCAACGAGTCCTTCCAGCATGTAACCTGCCGTGGTGTCTCTTATCATGAAGCCAAAGCAGAAACGGCCTCGCCAGAAGTGATGGCGGATTGCCCGCGTCGTATCATTCTTCCGGTCAATGATGGTCGCCTGATTGCAATTAACGCTGAAAACGGCAAGCTGTGCGAAACCTTCGCCAATAAAGGCGTGCTCAATCTGCAAAGCAATATGCCGGACACCAAACCGGGTCTGTATGAGCCGACTTCGCCGCCGATTATCACCGATAAAACCATCGTGATGGCCGGTTCAGTCACCGACAACTTCTCAACCCGCGAAACGTCTGGCGTGATCCGTGGTTTTGATGTCAACACCGGGGAGCTGTTGTGGGCTTTTGATCCGGGCGCGAAAGATCCGAACGCAATCCCGTCTGACGAACACACCTTTACCTTTAACTCACCAAACTCGTGGGCACCAGCGGCCTATGACGCGAAGCTGGATCTGGTCTATCTGCCGATGGGCGTGACCACGCCGGATATCTGGGGCGGTAACCGCACACCGGAACAGGAACGTTATGCCAGCTCGATTCTGGCGCTGAATGCCACTACCGGGAAACTGGCGTGGAGCTACCAGACCGTTCACCACGACCTGTGGGATATGGATCTTCCGGCACAGCCGACGCTGGCGGACATCACCGTTAATGGTCAGAAAGTGCCAGTCATTTATGCTCCGGCGAAAACCGGCAACATTTTTGTGCTCGATCGTCGTAATGGCGAACTGGTGGTTCCTGCACCGGAAAAACCGGTTCCCCAAGGTGCTGCCAAAGGCGATTACGTAACCCCAACTCAACCGTTTTCTGAACTGAGCTTCCGTCCGACGAAAGATTTGAGCGGTGCGGATATGTGGGGAGCCACCATGTTTGACCAGCTGGTGTGCCGCGTGATGTTCCACCAGATGCGCTATGAAGGCATTTTCACCCCGCCATCTGAACAGGGTACGCTGGTCTTCCCGGGTAACCTGGGGATGTTCGAATGGGGCGGGATTTCCGTTGATCCGAATCGTGAAGTGGCGATTGCCAACCCAATGGCACTGCCGTTTGTTTCGAAACTGATCCCACGCGGTCCTGGTAACCCGATGGAACAGCCGAAAGATGCCAAAGGCACGGGTACGGAATCCGGCATTCAGCCACAGTACGGTGTACCGTATGGTGTCACACTCAACCCGTTCCTCTCACCGTTTGGCCTGCCATGTAAACAGCCAGCATGGGGCTATATCTCGGCATTGGATCTGAAAACCAATGAAGTGGTGTGGAAGAAACGTATTGGTACGCCGCAGGACAGTATGCCATTCCCGATGCCTGTACCGGTGCCGTTCAATATGGGTATGCCGATGCTGGGCGGGCCAATCTCCACAGCGGGTAACGTACTGTTTATCGCCGCTACGGCAGATAACTACCTGCGCGCTTACAACATGAGCAACGGTGAAAAACTGTGGCAGGGCCGTTTACCAGCGGGTGGTCAGGCTACGCCAATGACCTATGAAGTGAATGGCAAGCAGTATGTGGTGATCTCCGCAGGCGGTCACGGTTCATTTGGTACGAAGATGGGCGACTATATTGTGGCTTATGCGCTGCCAGATGATGTGAAGTAATCATAATGCCCGGAGAGATCCGGGCATATTTCTGAATACGGTCTTTTTATACCGTAAACCCTAACATCATCCCCGTATCTTCATGCTCCAGCAAATGGCAGTGCGCCATATAAGCATGTTCTTTCGGTGCATCGTGATTAAACTTCACCAGCACTTCGCTGACATTACCTTCTACCTTAACGGTATCTTTCCAGCCTGCGCGATGCGTCGCTGGCGGTTTGCCATTTTCTGACAAGATACGGAACTGCGTACCGTGGATATGGAACGGATGCAGCATCATGTCGCCCACGCCAGAGATAACCCAACGTTCGTATTGCCCTTTCGCCGCCGCAAACATCGGCTTGTTCATATCAAACGCCTGACCGTTGATTTTATTGGCATGGTGGAAATCGAACTTCCCGCCGTGGTTCATATGATTCATATTGCCGTGCCCCATATGGCCCATCATCTGGCTGTGATCCATCCCGGCCATCGCCTGATCGCCATATTTCTCCATCAGCATCTGCATACCCATCATATCGAGCATTGGGTCCATAGAAAGTTGCAGCTTGCGTACCGTCAGCCCTTCCAGCGAAGGTAACGCAGGCAGGCTACTTAATGTGTCTGGCAAAGCACCAGAGGCACTAATGGCAATCGGCTGAATCCGCATTACCGGATGCGGCTTGTCAAACGGCGCAATCGCCATCCCCATCTGGCTGACCGGCAGCGTCACCAGGTCAAAGGGTTTGTTGTCGTTAACTTCCACCAGCACTTCAAAACGCTCGCCCATCAGCACTGGCAGCTCGTTCACCTTCACCGGTTCAGGTAGCAGACCACCGTCGCTGGCAATCACATACAGCGGGCGATTGTCGCTGGTGGCGAAATTAAGCGAGCGGGCATTACAGCCATTGAGCAAACGCAGGCGAAGCCAGCCACGCGGGGCAGCGTGTTGCGGGTAGATTACACCGTTGGTCAGCAACGTATCGCCAAACCAACCCACAGCGGCGGTCATCACATCCAGTTGATAATCAATCTGCCCGTCAGCGTTAAATTTTTTATCCTGAACAATCACCGGGACATCATCAATACCCCACTGTTTTGGCAGCATTAATTTCAGGATCTCGTCATCTTCAATCACCACCAAACCAGCCAGCCCCATCGCCACCTGTCGCCCGGTCTTGCCATGTTGATGTGGATGGAACCAGCAGGTAGCGGCAGGTTGATCAACGTTCAACGTCACCGAGCGCTTGCCACCTGGCGGAATAATTCCCTGCGGGCCGCCGTCGACTTCACCCGGTACTTCCAGCCCGTGCCAATGCAACGTTGTCTCTTCCGTCAGTTGGTTGTAGATATCAACCGTTACTGCTTTGCCGCGCTGTAATTTCACCGCCGGCCCCAGCAGATTGCCGTTATAGCCCCAGGTAGTTGCAGTTTTCCCGCCAAAGGTGGACTGGCCTGCGCCAATAGTTAACTGAATGCGATTACGGGCATCGGTCGTGAGCAAATCAGGGATCGGTAACGTTGGGCGTTCTGCCGCAAATACTGCGCGGCTCCACAGCGGCAAAGCCGAAGCCACACCCAGCGCGACGGAATATTTTAAGAAATCACGACGTTGCATAGTTATTTCCTTATTCTTAAGCAGGCGAAACAAAATCAAACGTTGAGCATAGTCCTTCCCCTTACGGGAAGGTCAAGCCGCAGACACAATTTAATCGACAATAATGGTCGTCGCCTCGCTCGCAGTGTGCTAACGTTTATCTTCTTTAAGCCCCTGGTAGAAGCAATGAAGACGTTTTTCAGAACAGTGTTATTCGGCAGCCTGATGGCCGTCTGCGCAAACAGTTACGCGCTCAGCGAGTCTGAAGCCGAAGATATGGCCGATTTAACGGCAGTTTTTGTTTTTCTGAAGAACGATTGTGGTTACCAGAACTTACCTAACGGGCAAATTCGTCGCGCACTGGTCTTTTTTGCCCAGCAAAACCAGTGGGATCTCAGTAATTACGACACCTTCGACATGAAAGCCCTCGGTGAAGACAGCTACCGCGATCTCAGCGGCATTGGCATTCCCGTCGCTAAAAAGTGCAAAGCCCTGGCTCGCGATTCCTTAAGCCTGCTTGCCTACGTCAAATAATCCCTGATACCTTTTTGTAGAAATATTGACCGTGCATCCGCGGTCAATGTTAGCTATTATGTTGCGCCCTTTTTTTACGGGTGTTAACAAAGGAGGTATCAACCCATGGCCGAAAAAAAACAGTGGCATGAAACGCTACACGACCAGTTTGGGCAGTACTTTGCGGTAGATAACGTTCTGTATCATGAAAAGACCGATCACCAGGATCTGATCATTTTTGAGAACGCTGCATTTGGTCGCGTAATGGCGCTGGATGGCGTAGTACAAACCACCGAGCGCGACGAGTTTATCTATCATGAGATGATGACCCATGTTCCGCTACTGGCCCACGGTCACGCGAAACATGTGCTGATTATCGGCGGCGGCGACGGTGCCATGCTGCGTGAAGTAACCCGACATAAAAACGTTGAGTCAATCACGATGGTGGAAATCGATGCGGGTGTCGTATCGTTCTGCCGTCAGTATCTGCCCAACCATAACGCCGGTAGCTACGACGATCCGCGCTTTAAGCTGGTGATCGACGATGGCGTCAATTTCGTTAATCAAACCAGCCAGACCTTTGATGTCATTATCTCCGACTGCACCGATCCTATCGGTCCCGGCGAAAGTCTGTTCACCTCAGCATTTTATGAAGGCTGCAAACGTTGCCTGAATCCTGGCGGTATCTTCGTCGCACAAAACGGCGTCTGCTTTTTACAGCAGGAAGAGGCCATCGACAGTCATCGCAAACTCAGCCATTACTTCAGCGATGTTGGCTTTTATCAGGCGGCAATCCCAACTTATTACGGCGGCATCATGACCTTTGCATGGGCAACAGATAACGACGCCTTACGCCATCTCTCAACCGAAATTATTCAGGCGCGTTTTCTCGCCTCTGGCCTGAAATGCCGTTATTACAATCCGGCAGTCCATACGGCAGCTTTTGCCTTACCTCAGTATCTGCAAGACGCACTGGCTTCACAGCCGTCCTAAGGAGAAGATAAGAAATTGAAAAAACTGAAACTGCATGGCTTTAATAATCTGACCAAAAGTCTGAGTTTTTGTATTTACGATATCTGCTACGCCAAAACTGCCGAAGAACGCGACGGTTATATTGCTTATATCGATGAACTCTATAATGCCAACCGTCTGACCGAAATCCTGTCAGAAACCTGTTCCATTATCGGGGCCAATATTCTTAACATCGCCCGCCAGGATTACGAACCACAGGGTGCCAGCGTCACTATTCTGGTGAGTGAAGAACCGGTTGACCCGAAACTCATCGACAAAACAGAACATCCCGGCCCACTGCCAGAAACGGTCGTTGCCCATCTCGATAAAAGTCATATTTGCGTACATACCTACCCGGAAAGTCATCCTGAAGGCGGTTTATGTACCTTCCGCGCCGATATTGAAGTCTCTACCTGCGGCGTGATTTCTCCGCTGAAGGCGCTGAATTACCTGATCCACCAGCTTGAGTCCGATATCGTAACCATTGATTATCGCGTGCGCGGTTTTACTCGCGACATTAACGGTATGAAGCACTTTATCGACCATGAAATTAATTCGATTCAGAACTTTATGTCTGACGATATGAAGGCGCTGTATGACATGGTGGATGTAAACGTCTATCAGGAAAATATCTTCCATACCAAGATGTTGCTTAAAGAGTTCGACCTTAAGCACTACATGTTCCACACCAAACCGGAAGATTTAACCGACAGCGAGCGCCAGGAAATTACCGCTGCGCTGTGGAAAGAAATGCGCGAGATTTATTACGGGCGCAATATGCCCGCTGTTTAACGTCTCAGGCGGAGCACGGAGGCTCCGCCTGATTTACTTACTTCTGCTGCACGAAATTACGGTAAGCCGCCACCACCTGAAGAAAATCCTCAACGCCACACAGCGACAAGCTCTCTTCATCGTAGTAGTTCATCCCCTCTTCCATTTCATCGCCAGCGAATTCCAGTTGATTGGCGCGAACCATCACCTCTTCACCGTCCATCCACAGAGTGTATTCATGCCCTGCCCGTTGCCAGGATCGTTCACTACCTTTCAATGCGTGCGCCGCTTGTTCCACTTCATCAAGCAAGGCCAGGTTTTCTTTCACCTCTTCATTAAACCAGTGCCCGACCACTTCATGCCCCATGGACATGCGCACCTTTACCACTCCGGTAATATCGCGCAGAAATTCGTAATCCATAGTGTGTTCCTCTGCTCCCGGCAATGCGCCATTACTGCATTGCACCTTAGGTTTAATTATCGCAGCACTATGCAAGATTAAAAGGTGGAAAAGGATAAGGAATAAAAATAAACCCCCTTTCCTTGAGCAGAAAGGGGGTTTAAAGAAGTGTTACTTGTCAGGTATTCAGGAGAACACCTGAGCTATTTTCAGGCTGTTACACCGCAGTCTGGAAAATCACCCCGTCCGCTTTTTCGGTGTACTGAGAAAGCTGGTCGAAGTTCAGATAACGGTAAGTATCAACGGCAGTTTTATCTACTTGCGCCACGTAGGTCTGGTACTCTTCCGGCGTCGGCAGTTTGCCAATCAGCGCCGCAACAGCAGCCAGTTCCGCAGAAGCCAGGAAGACATTCGCGCCAGTACCCAAACGGTTCGGGAAGTTACGGGTAGAGGTGGAAACCACCGTCGCACCGTCTGCTACACGCGCCTGGTTACCCATACACAGGGAACAGCCAGGGATCTCGATACGCGCACCACTCTTACCGAAGACGCTGTAGTAGCCTTCTTCGGTCAGTTGCGCAGCGTCCATACGCGTTGGCGGTGCCACCCACAGGCGGGTCGGCAGTTGACCTTTGTGCGCATCCAGCAGTTTACCAGCAGCACGGAAGTGACCGATGTTAGTCATGCAAGATCCGATAAATACTTCGTCGATCTTCTCGCCCTGTACCGCAGACAGCGGACGTGCGTCGTCCGGGTCATTCGGTGCACAGAGGATTGGCTCTTTAATATCCGCCAGATCGATGTCGATCACTGCCGCGTATTCCGCATCTGCATCGGCTTCCAGCAGCTCAGGATTCGCCAGCCATTTTTCCATGCCCTGAATACGGCGTTCCAGGGTACGACGATCGCCGTAACCTTCCGCGATCATCCACTTCAGCAGGACGATGTTAGAGTTCAGGTATTCAATGATCGGCTCTTTGTTCAGCTTGATGGTACAACCGGCAGCAGAACGCTCGGCGGACGCATCGGTCAGCTCAAAGGCCTGCTCAACTTTCAGATCCGGCAGACCTTCAATTTCCAGAATGCGACCAGAGAAGATGTTTTTCTTGCCTTTCTTCTCAACGGTCAGCAGACCTTGTTTGATTGCATACAGCGGAATGGCGTGAACCAGGTCGCGCAGGGTGATGCCCGGCTGCATTTTGCCTTTGAAGCGCACCAGAACGGATTCCGGCATATCCAGCGGCATTACGCCTGTTGCGGCTGCAAATGCCACCAGACCAGAACCCGCCGGGAAAGAGATACCGATCGGGAAACGGGTATGGGAGTCACCGCCAGTACCGACGGTATCCGGCAGCAGCATACGGTTCAGCCAGGAGTGGATTACGCCGTCACCCGGACGCAGCGACACACCGCCACGGTTCATAATGAAGTCCGGCAGCGTGTGGTGAGTGTTAACGTCAACCGGTTTCGGATACGCCGCGGTGTGGCAGAAAGACTGCATCACCAGGTCAGCCGAGAAGCCCAGGCACGCCAGGTCTTTCAGTTCATCACGGGTCATCGGGCCGGTGGTGTCCTGTGAACCTACAGAAGTCATTTTCGGTTCGCAGTACGCGCCCGGACGAATGCCTTTCACGCCGCAGGCACGACCTACCATTTTCTGCGCCAGCGAGAAGCCGCGGTCGCTCTCAGCGACATCTTTCGCCTGACGGAACACATCGCTGTGCGGCAGACCAAGTGCTTCACGCGCTTTGGTGGTCAGGCCACGCCCGATAATCAGCGGAATACGACCACCGGCACGCACTTCATCAATCAGCACGTCGGTTTTCAGTTCGAAGGTCGCCAGCAGTTCGCCGGTTTCGTGGTTACGCACTTCACCTTTGTACGGGTAAACGTCAATTACGTCACCCATGTTCAGGTTAGAGACGTCCACTTCAATTGGCAGTGCACCCGCATCTTCCATCGTGTTAAAGAAGATGGGTGCAATTTTACCGCCGAGGCACAAACCACCGCCGCGTTTGTTCGGCACATGTGGAATATCATCGCCCATAAACCACAGCACGGAGTTCGTGGCGGATTTACGCGATGAACCCGTACCCACAACGTCACCGACGTACGCCAGCGGGAAACCTTTCTGTTGCAGAGCTTCAATCTGTTTGATCGGACCAACAACACCAGGCTGATCTGGCTCAATACCTTCACGGGCGTTTTTCAGCATCGCCAGCGCGTGCAGTGGGATATCCGGGCGTGACCACGCATCCGGTGCCGGAGAAAGGTCATCGGTGTTGGTTTCGCCTGTGACTTTGAAGACGGTAACGGTCAGTTTTTCAGCCAGTGCCGGGCGATTCAGGAACCATTCGGCATCTGCCCAGGACTGCATTACCTGCTTCGCATATTCGTTACCTGCTTTCGCTTTCTCTTCTACGTCATAGAAGTTATCGAACATCAGCAGCGTGTGAGAAAGTGCTTTGGCAGCGATCGGTGCCAGTTTGACATCATCCAGCGCGTCGATCAGCGGATGAATGTTGTAACCACCCTGCATGGTGCCCAGCAGTTCGATGGCTTTTTCCGGAGTCAGCAGTGGGGATTTAGCTTCGCCTTTGGCGACAGCAGCCAGGAAGCCTGCTTTGACATAGGCGGCTTCATCGACGCCAGGGGGAACACGGTTGGTTAACAGATCTAACAGGAATTCTTCTTCGCCCGCGGGCGGGTTTTTCAGCAGCTCTACAAGTGCGGCCATTTGGTTTGCATCCAGGGGTTTGGGCGCAATCCCCTCAGCGGCACGCTCAGCTACGTGCTTACGGTATTCTTCTAGCACGACGGTTCTCCTCGCTCTCATTGTCATAGTGCGGCAGGCGATTCTCTTCACGCTCCTGTGAGACAGCAGTTTGTAGGGTAAATGCCCAGTACCGCAACGGGCAGAATAGCAGGATTTTGACGATGTGTTAATCTGTTTACAAAAAAGCAACATAAAAAAGTGGCTGAATCGTTAAGGATAGTCTAGAGAATGTTTCCTTCCGTAAAAACTTCGTTAATTCGCATGGTGATAATCACCTTTCTCAACGAATCCCAAGATTAGTCAAAATTTAAACTACGGCCTCTTTATACTCGGATTCACAGCACCTGCGGGTGGCAGTTCGCCGACCATTGCGATTTCCTTGAGATCCGAATTATGAAAATGACTTTGCCGTTTAAACCCCATGTGCTGGCGCTAATTTGCAGTGCCGGGCTTTGTGCCGCCTCTGCCGGGCTATATATAAAAAGCCGCACAGTGGAAGCGCCTGTGGAATCGCAATCGACACAACAGACTGCGCCTGACATCTCCGCAGTTACGCTTCCTGCAACGGTTTCCGCGCCTCCCGTAACGCCTGCCGTCGTCAAATCTACATTCAGCACTGCACAAATCGATCAATGGGTCGCGCCCGTCGCGCTGTACCCCGACTCTCTGCTTTCACAAGTGTTAATGGCATCAACCTATCCGGCAAACGTTGCTCAAGCAGTGCAATGGTCGCACGATAATCCACTTAAACAAGGCGATGCTGCTATTCAGGCGGTATCTGGCCAGCCGTGGGACGCCAGCGTCAAATCACTGGTGGCCTTTCCACAATTGATGGCATTGATGGGCGAAAACCCGCAATGGGTGCAAAACCTGGGCGATGCTTTTCTGGCGCAGCCGCAGGACGTGATGGACTCGGTACAACGATTGCGGCAACTGGCGCAACAAACCGGTTCGCTAAAGTCATCAACTGAACAAAAGATCATCACGACAACGAAAAAAGTCGTACCGGTAAATCAGCCCGCCAACGCCCCTGCTACACAATCAAATACCGTTTCTACGTCCAGCCCCGTCGTCGCAGAACCTGCACCGACCGTAATAACCATTGAGCCAGCCAATCCGGATGTGGTTTATATTCCGAACTACAACCCAAACGTGGTTTACGGCAGTTGGGCCAATACCGCTTATCCGCCAGTTTATCTGCCGCCGCCAGCCGGAGAACCGTTTGTTGACAGCTTTGTGCGCGGATTCGGCTATAGCATGGGCGTTGCTACCACATACGCACTATTCAGCAGCATCGACTGGGACGACGACGATCATGACCATCATCATCATGACGATGATGATTATCATCACCACGATGGCGGTCATCGTGACGGTAATGACTGGCAACACAACGGCGACAACATCAATATCGACGTCAACAATTTCAACCGTATCACCGGTGAGCATCTTACTGATAAGAATATGGCATGGCGGCACAATCCAAACTACCGTGATGGTGTGCCCTATCATGATCAGGATATGGCAAAGCGGTTTCACCAAACCGATGTCAACGGCGGCATGAGCGCCACGCAGTTACCTGCTCTATCGCGCGACAGTCAGCGTCAGGCAGCAGCAAGTCAGTTTCAGCAACGAACACACACTGCGCCAGTCATTACGCGAGATACTCAACGTCAGGCTGCGGCACAGCGATTTAATGAAGCGGAACATTATGGGAGCTATGACGACTTCCGCGAGTTCAGCCGTCGCCAACCACTGACCCAGCAACAAAAGGACGCTGCTCGTCAGCGTTATCAGTCGGCCTCTCCTGAGCAGCGCCAGGCAGTCCGCGAGAAAATGCAGACTAACCCGCAGAACCAGCAGCGAAGAGACGCAGCGCGTGAGCGTATTCAGTCCGCCTCGCCTGAGCAGCGCCAGGCGGTTCGCGAGAAAATGCAGACTAACCCGCAGAACCAGCAGCGAAGAGAGGCAGCGCGTGAGCGTATTCAGTCTGCAACTCCCGAACAGCGCCAGGTGTTTAAGGAAAAAGTACAGCAGCGCCCACTGAACCAACAGCAACGTGATAACGCCCGCCAGCGTATACAATCGGCATCACCTGAACAACGTCAGGTTTTTCGGGAGAAAGTTCAGGAGAGCCGCCCACAACGTCTAAACGACAGTAACCATACTGTCAGGCTGAATAACGAGCAACGGTCAGCAGTACGCGAACGTCTCTCTGAGCGCGGAGCAAGGCGACTGGAAAGGTAAATTACAGACGTAAAAAAAGCGGCGTGGTTAGCCGCTTTTTTAATTGCCAGATGTCCCGGCAAACGAAGAGTTACTTCTTCTTCGCTTTCGGGTTCGGCAGGTCAGTGATGCTACCTTCGAACACTTCTGCCGCCAGGCCCACAGACTCGTGCAGAGTCGGGTGCGCGTGGATGGTCAGTGCGATGTCTTCAGCATCACAACCCATTTCGATTGCCAGGCCGATTTCACCCAGCAGCTCGCCGCCGTTAGTACCGACAATCGCACCACCGATCACACGGTGAGATTCTTTGTCGAAAATCAGCTTGGTCATACCGTCTGCGCAGTCAGAAGCGATAGCTCGACCAGAAGCAGCCCACGGGAAGGTGGCGGTTTCGTAGCTGATGCCTTTCTCTTTCGCTTCTTTCTCAGTCAGACCCACCCATGCAACTTCTGGTTCGGTATAGGCGATAGACGGGATAACTTTCGGATCGAAGTAGTGTTTCTTACCGGCAATAACTTCAGCGGCAACATGACCTTCGTGAACACCTTTGTGTGCCAGCATCGGCTGACCGACGATATCGCCGATAGCAAAGATGTGCGGTACGTTGGTACGCAGCTGTTTGTCAACGCGGATGAAGCCACGGTCGTCCACTTCCACGCCAGCTTTGCCTGCGTCGAGGTTTTTACCGTTCGGCACACGACCAATCGCTACCAGCACGGCGTCGTAACGCTGCGGTTCAGCGGGTGCTTTTTTGCCTTCCATCGTCACATAAATACCGTCTTCTTTCGCTTCAACGGCGGTAACTTTGGTTTCCAGCATCAGGTTGAATTTCTTGCTGATACGCTTGGTGAAGACTTTAACGATGTCTTTATCAGCTGCCGGGATGACCTGGTCGAACATTTCAACCACGTCAATCTGTGAACCCAGCGCGTGGTATACGGTGCCCATTTCCAGACCGATGATACCGCCACCCATTACCAGCAGGCGTTCTGGTACTTCTTTCAGTTCCAGCGCGTCAGTGGAGTCCCAGATACGCGGATCTTCATGTGGAATAAACGGCAGTTGGATCGGGCGAGAACCCGCTGCAATGATCGCGTTGTCGAAGTTGATCACGGTTTTGCCGTTCTCACCTTCAACTTCCAGGGTGTTAGCCCCGGTAAATTTACCCAGACCGTTGACCACTTTGACTTTGCGGCCTTTCGCCATACCAGCCAGACCACCGGTCAGCTGATTGATCACTTTCTCTTTCCAGGTACGAATCTTGTCGATATCGGTTTTCGGTTCGCCGAAGACGATACCGTGTTCAGCCAGCGCTTTGGCTTCTTCGATAACTTTTGCTACGTGCAGCAGTGCTTTAGAAGGGATACAGCCGACGTTCAGGCAAACACCGCCAAGGGTGTTGTAACGTTCTACGATTACGGTTTCCAGACCTAAATCAGCGCAACGGAAGGCAGCGGAGTAACCTGCGGGGCCTGCCCCAAGTACCACGACCTGAGTTTTGATTTCAGTACTCATCATGACCTCTATATATTTATCTCCGGCGGGTCTGACGTTTTTTTTATGACGCCCATTATCCACCGGGTCGTTCTATCCGTCGGTATTTTACAAAATTGTTAACAATTTTTAAACAACAAACGGCAACCGATTTGTCTATTCGCTAATAACCTCAATACATTCATGAGATTACCAGAAAAAAGCCGGCCGTTGGGCCGGCTCTTTTACTTACATCACCAGACGGCGAATGTCAGACAGCGTGTTGTTAATGATGGTAATGAAACGGGCACCATCAGCACCGTCGATCACGCGGTGGTCGAAGGAGAGAGAAATCGGCAGCATCAGACGCGGCACGAACTCTTTACCATTCCACACCGGCTCCATCGCGGACTTGGAAACGCCGAGGATAGCCACTTCCGGCGCGTTCACAATCGGCGCGAAGTGGGTAGTACCCAGGCCGCCGATGCTGGAGATGGTGAAGCAACCGCCCTGCATTTCGCCCGCAGTCAGCTTACCGTCACGCGCTTTCTTAGAAATAGTCATCAGCTCGCGAGACAGCTCGATGATGCCTTTCTTGTTGACGTCTTTGAATACCGGAACAACCAGACCGTTCGGGGTATCCACCGCCACACCGATGTTGATGTATTTCTTCAGGGTCAGACGCTGACCGTCTTCCGACAGCGAACTGTTGAAGCGAGGCATCTGCTCAAGAGCTGCAGCAACGGCTTTCATGATGAAGACAACTGGGGTTATCTTCACATCCAGCTTACGTTTCGCCGCTTCTTCGTTCTGCTGTTTACGGAACGCTTCCAGCTCGGTGATATCGGTTTTGTCGAAGTGGGTAACATGCGGGATCATCACCCAGTTACGGCTCAGGTTCGCACCAGAAATTTTCTGGATACGGCCCAGTTCCACTTCTTCGATTTCACCAAACTTGCTGAAGTCTACCTTCGGCCACGGCAACATGCCCGGGATACCGCCGCCAGTCACCGCCGGAGCCGCTTCTGCACGTTTGATAGCTTCTTTCACGTAAGCCTGAACGTCTTCGCGCAGGATACGACCTTTACGGCCAGTGCCCTTCACTTTCGCCAGGTTAACGCCAAACTCGCGTGCCAGACGGCGGATCAGCGGAGTCGCGTGAACGTAAGCGTCGTTTTCAGCAAATTCAGATTTGCCTTCCGCTTTCGCAGCCGGAGCTGCTGCCGGAGCTTCAGCTTTTGCTGCCGGAGCCGGCGCTGCCGCTTCCTGTTTCGCAGGAGCTGCCGCAGGTGCTGCGCCTTCAACTTCGAAGATCATAATCAGCGAGCCAGTTTTCACTTTATCGCCAACGTTGACTTTCAGTTCCTTCACGACGCCTGCAAACGGAGCCGGGACTTCCATAGAAGCTTTATCGCCTTCTACGGTGATCAGTGACTGTTCAGCGGCAACTTTGTCGCCCACTTTCACCATCACTTCGGTCACTTCAACTTCGTCACCGCCGATATCCGGAACGTTAACGTCTTTCACGCCAGCTGCTGATGCAGGGGCCGCTGCCGGAGCTGCTTCCTGTTTAGCCGCCGGAGCTGCCGCGCCTGCTTCACCCGCGACTTCGAAGACCATAATCAGCGAGCCGGTAGACACTTTGTCACCCACGTTCACTTTGATCTCTTTCACGGTGCCAGCAAACGGAGCCGGAACTTCCATAGAAGCTTTATCGCCTTCTACGGTGATCAGCGACTGTTCAGCTTCAACTTTATCGCCAACTTTCACCAGGATTTCGGTCACTTCAACTTCGTCGCTGCCGATATCCGGAACATTAACGTCTTTTGCCGCCGCAGCCGCTGGTGCTGCTGCCGGAGCGGCTTCTTTCTTCTCTTCTGCCTGAGCAGGTGCAGCGTCAGCTGCACCGTCGGCGGAATCGAAAATCATAATCAGTGCGCCGGTCTGGGTTTTATCGCCAACAGAGACTTTGATCTCTTTAACGATACCCGCCTGCGGAGATGGTACTTCCATAGAGGCTTTGTCGCCTTCTACGGTGATCAGCGACTGTTCGGCTTCAACTTTGTCGCCCACTTTGACCAGGATCTCGGTGATTTCAACTTCATCAGCCCCGATGTCCGGTACTTTGATTTCGATAGCCATTATTCTTTTACCTCTTACGCCAGACGCGGGTTAACTTTATCTGCATCGATGTTGAATTTGGCGATTGCGTCAGCAACCACTTTCTTATCGATTTCGCCACGTTTAGCCAGTTCGCCCAGCGCCGCTACAACCACGTAGGAAGCATCAACTTCGAAGTGGTGACGCAGGTTCTCACGGCTGTCGGAACGACCGAAGCCATCAGTACCCAGTACGCGGTAGTCGTCAGCCGGTACGTAAGTACGGACCTGCTCAGCGAACAGTTTCATATAGTCGGTAGATGCCACTGCCGGAGCGTCGTTCATCACCTGAGCGATATACGGAACGCGCGGAGTTTCCAGCGGGTGCAGCATGTTCCAGCGTTCACAATCCTGACCATCACGCGCCAGTTCGGTGAAGGATGTCACGCTATAAACGTCAGAACCTACGCCGTAATCTTTCGCCAGGATCTCAGCTGCTTCACGGACGTGACGCAGGATAGAACCGGAGCCGAGCAGCTGAACTTTACCTTTGCTACCTTCAATGGTTTCGAGTTTGTAGATACCTTTACGGATACCTTCCTCAGCACCTTCCGGCATTGCCGGCATGTGGTAGTTTTCGTTCAGCGTAGTGATGTAGTAGTAAACGTTCTCTTGTTTTTCACCGTACATACGCTCCAGACCGTCATGCATGATGACAGCAACTTCGTAAGCGTAAGCCGGGTCGTAAGAGATACAGTTCGGGATAGTCAGCGACTGAATGTGGCTGTGACCATCTTCGTGCTGCAGACCTTCACCGTTCAGGGTGGTACGACCGGAAGTACCGCCGATCAGGAAGCCACGCGCTTGCTGGTCGCCAGCCGCCCAGCACAGATCGCCGATACGCTGGAAGCCGAACATCGAGTAATAGATGTAGAACGGAATCATCGGCAGATTGTTGGTGCTGTAAGAGGTCGCCGCTGCCAGCCAGGAACAACCTGCGCCCAGCTCGTTGATCCCTTCCTGCAGAATCTGACCTTTCTCGTCTTCTTTATAGTAAGCAACCTGCTCGCGGTCCTGCGGGGTGTACTGCTGACCGTTCGGGCTGTAAATACCAATCTGACGGAACAGACCTTCCATACCGAAAGTACGCGCTTCGTCGGCGATGATCGGTACCAGACGATCTTTGATCGACTTGTTCTTCAGCATTACGTTCAGGGCACGAACGAAAGCGATAGTGGTAGAGATCTCTTTGCTCTGCTCTTCCAGCAGCGCGCCGAAGTCTTGCAGGCTCGGCAGCTCAAGCTTCTCGGTGAAGTTCGGCTGACGGCTTGGCAAATAACCGTGCAGTTTCTGACGCTGCGCGTGCAGATAGGTATGCTCTTCAGAACCTTCCGGGAAGGTGATGTACGGCAGTTTTTCGATATCTGCATCAGACACCGGCACATTGAAACGGTCGCGGATGTGACGCACGCCGTCCATGTTCATTTTCTTAACCTGGTGCGCGATGTTTTTACCTTCAGCCGCGTCGCCCATGCCGTAACCTTTAATGGTATGAGCAAGGATTACTGTCGCTTTGCCTTTGGTTTCCTGCGCTTTCTTGAATGCAGCGTAGATTTTCTTCGGATCGTGACCGCCACGGTTCAGTGCCCAGATCTGCTCGTCAGTCCAGTCTGCAACCAGTGCTGCGGTTTCCGGATATTTACCGAAGAAGTGTTCACGAACGTACGCACCATCTTTCGATTTGAAGGTCTGGTAGTCGCCGTCAACGGTTTCGTTCATCAGCTGGATCAGTTTACCGCTGGTATCTTTACGCAGCAGTTCATCCCAACGGCTACCCCACATCACTTTGATCACGTTCCAGCCAGCACCTTCGAAGATGCCTTCCAGTTCGTTGATGATCTTGCCGTTACCGGTGACCGGGCCGTCAAGACGTTGCAGGTTACAGTTGATAACGAAGACCAGGTTATCCAGTTTTTCACGGGTTGCGATGGTGATCGCACCTTTGGATTCCGGTTCGTCCATTTCACCGTCGCCGAGGAATGCGTAAACGGTCTGTTTAGAGGTATCTTTCAGGCCACGGTGTTCCAGATATTTCAGGAATTTAGCCTGATAAATAGCACCAATCGGACCCAGACCCATAGATACAGTCGGGAACTGCCAGAATTCCGGCATCAGTTTCGGGTGCGGATAGGAAGAGAGGCCATTGCCGTGAACTTCCTGACGGAAGTTATCCAGCTGCTCCTGAGTCAGACGACCTTCCAGGAAAGCACGAGCGTAAACGCCTGGGGAGATGTGGCCCTGGAAGTAAACCAGGTCACCGCCATCCTGCTCGTTGCGTGCACGGAAGAAGTGGTTAAAGCACACATCATAAATGGTTGCGGAAGACTGGAAGGACGCCATGTGGCCGCCCAGTTCGAGGTCTTTTTTCGACGCACGCAGCACCGTCATGATGGCGTTCCAGCGGATAGCTGAACGAATACGGCGTTCCAGTTCCAGATTACCCGGATACTCCGGTTGTTCTTCAACGGGGATGGTGTTGATGTAGTTGCTGATACCGGTGCCTGCGGCTACGTTGACACCGCCTTTGCGGGCTTCAGCAAGCAGTTGGTCGATCAGATACTGAGCACGCTCAACACCTTCTTCACGGATGACCGATTCGATCGCCTGGAGCCAGTCGCGAGTTTCGATCGGATCCACGTCATTTGGGAAACGTTCTGACATGGGTTATTCCTTATCTATCTAATAACGTTGAGTTTTCTGGAACCTGTCCCATTGAACTCTCGCCGGAAAGCTCAATAAGACAGGTTCTACGTTTAGTTGCCGCGCTTTTATATGCGCTTGATTTACAACATCTTCTGGTTAATTTTTACCAGAAAAATCACTAATTCTTTCGTTGCTCCAGACGACGCAGAGAACGCTCACGGCGGCTTTCTTCACGGCTTCTGTCGAGCAAAATTTCTTCGATAAAGGCCAGATGGCGATGCGATGCTTCGCGCGCTTCTTCCGGCTTACCGGCCATAATCGCTTCAAATATGCGGGTGCGGTGACTACTCACCAGCGGCAGCATCTCGCGACGCGAATAGAGCAATTCGAAGTTCTGGCGGACATTCTGGGCCAACATCGGCTCCATACACCTTAGCAGATGAAGCAGAACCACATTGTGGGCCGCTTCAGTGACAGCAATCTGATACTGGAGTACGGCGTTTGATTCCGCGTCCAGATCGCCAGACTGCTGCGCCAGCTCTATGGCGTGGTGGAGTTCACGGATGCGTTCCTTGTCTTCATCGGTACTACGCAGCGCGGCGTAATAAGCGGCGATACCTTCCAGGGCGTGTCGTGTTTCGAGCAAGTCATACTGTGATTCAGGATGGTCGGAGAGCAGCTCCACCAGCGGATCGCTGAAGCTTTGCCATAGGCTGCTCTGGACAAAAGTGCCGCCACCCTGGCGACGAAGCAACAAACCCTTCGCTTCGAGACGTTGAATCGCCTCACGCAATGAGGGACGGGAGACGTCAAACTGTTTTGCCAGTTCGCGTTCCGGTGGGAGTTTTTCGCCCGGGCGGAGAGTGCCTTCGAGGATCAAAAACTCCAGTTGCTGCTCAATCACATCGGAGAGTTTTGGTTGGCGGATTTTGCTGTAGGCCATGAGTTCCTGTCTTAAGCCACTTGCCGAAGTCAATTGGTCTTACCAATTTCATGTCTGTGACGCTAAAGTAACAAAGTATTCACCTTATGTCCATACAGGTTTTGATTGAAATCATGAAACTGTGCACATTTTAACAACTTGACATATATAACGTTTCAAAGTTGTAACTATGCACAAATGTAGACTTTACGTAGGAAAGGGATTTTTTAACGATTATTAAACTATAAAAATCCGAATTGAACCGATTCACTTACCAATTTATCGATTTTTAATTCAAAAATAATGAATTTATATTCATTTTGTATGTTGAGGAGATTTGAGGCTGACCTTTACAAACGGTTCCTTTTTAAGCAACTCATCTTCAACCATGCATAAAGCGGGTGCATTCGCTGCCGCATACCATTATTCTTTATCTGACGGAAGTCCTTTTGTAACAATTCAAACGTCTTTGATGTAAACAAATTAATACAAAAAACGGAATTGCAAACTTACACACGCATCACTGCGTAGATCAAAAAAACAATCACCGCACGAGGTTTCATGATGGAAGGTCAACAGCACGGCGAGCAGCTAAAGCGCGGCCTTAAAAACCGCCATATTCAGCTTATCGCGCTGGGTGGCGCGATAGGGACCGGGCTATTCCTGGGTAGCGCCTCCGTAATACAGTCCGCAGGGCCAGGGATTATCCTGGGTTACGCCATTGCTGGTTTTATCGCCTTTCTGATCATGCGTCAGCTGGGTGAAATGGTGGTCGAAGAACCTGTCGCAGGCTCCTTTAGCCACTTTGCTTATAAATACTGGGGCAGCTTTGCTGGCTTCGCTTCTGGCTGGAACTACTGGGTACTGTACGTTTTAGTTGCCATGGCAGAGCTGACTGCCGTGGGTAAATACATTCAGTTCTGGTATCCGGAAATCCCCACCTGGGTTTCTGCCGCCGTATTCTTTGTGGTGATCAACGCCATTAACCTGACAAACGTAAAAGTGTTTGGCGAGATGGAGTTCTGGTTTGCCATTATCAAAGTTATCGCGGTGGTAGCGATGATCATCTTCGGCGGCTGGCTGCTATTCAGCGGCAACGGCGGCCCACAGGCGAGCGTTAGCAACCTGTGGGATCAGGGTGGTTTCCTGCCGCACGGCTTCACCGGGCTGGTGATGATGATGGCGATTATCATGTTCTCTTTCGGTGGTCTGGAACTGGTGGGCATCACCGCAGCAGAAGCAGATAACCCGGAGCAAAGTATTCCAAAAGCGACTAACCAGGTTATCTACCGCATCCTGATTTTCTATATTGGTTCGTTAGCCGTTCTGCTCTCGCTGATGCCGTGGACCCGCGTTACTGCTGATACCAGTCCGTTTGTACTGATCTTCCACGAATTGGGCGATACCTTTGTGGCTAATGCGCTGAACATCGTGGTACTGACTGCTGCGCTCTCCGTGTACAACAGCTGCGTATATTGCAACAGCCGTATGCTGTTTGGTCTGGCACAACAGGGCAACGCGCCAAAAGCGCTGGCGTCTGTCGATAAACGCGGCGTACCAGTCAACACCATTCTGGTGTCTGCGCTGGTTACGGCATTGTGCGTGCTGATTAACTACCTTGCACCGGAATCCGCATTCGGCCTGTTAATGGCGCTGGTGGTATCTGCACTGGTAATCAACTGGGCGATGATTAGCCTGGCGCATATGAAATTCCGTCGCGCCAAGCAGGAACAAGGCGTGGTAACCCGCTTCCCAGCTCTGCTTTATCCGCTGGGTAACTGGATCTGCCTGCTGTTTATGGCGGCGGTACTGGTGATTATGCTGATGACCCCAGGAATGGCGATTTCGGTATACCTGATCCCGGTATGGCTGATCGTGTTAGGTATCGGCTATCTGTTTAAAGAGAAAACCGCCAAAGCCGTAAAAGCGCATTAATCTCTCTACGCCCTCACCCGTGCAGGGTGAGGGCAATAATCTTTACACCAACGCCCCGTAAATCGTCAGTAGCGCAATTACCACCACGACCACGAACGAGGTTTTCTTCGCCATGGAAACCGCTGCCTTTGGCGTTTCCACCTTATCGACATGCGGTTCACGCGCCAGAGAGAACTGTGCCAGACGCGTTAATACCTGATATTGCGAAGTATGGAAATCACCCAGCGAAGCAAACCAGGCCGGTAACGCTTTCTCCCCATGACCGATCAAGGCATATACCACACCCGCAAGACGAACCGGCACCCAATCCAGTACATGAAGCACGGCATCAATGCCGGACTGTAAACGATGATGCGGCGTCTGGTAACGCGCCAGCCAGTATTGCCATGCACGCAAAAACGCATACCCCATCAGCGTAACGGGTCCCCAGGTTCCCCCCACAATCAGCCAGAACAGCGGTGCAAGATAAAAACGAAAGTTAATCCACAGCAATGCATTTTGCAGCTCACGCAAATACTCACGTTCATCGCAGCCTGCCGGGACGCCGTGAATCATGGTGAGTTCGCCAGCCATCGTGGCACGGGCATGGCTATCATTACGTGAAGCAGCTGTCAGATAAGCATGATAATGAAGACGAACTTTACCTGCGCCAATACACAGCAAACCAATCAGCAGCCACACCAGCAGCGTGGGAACGTTGAATAATACTCCCTGCAATGTGCGTAACAGTAAAAAAGTCACGCCCATCGCAATAATGGTCATGCCTAATGTGCGCCCGAGAGAAAAATGTTTCACCCGCCGAAAGAACGCTTCAAGACGATGATCAAGCTGCCAGTGCTCGCCCAACTTAAACAGGCGCTCGAAAATTAACACCAGTAAGGTTGTAAATAGCGTCATGTTGTCTCCTTGCTGACCAGCGCACGAAACCGTGCCCAATCAAATGCAGGACCGGGATCGGTTTTCCGATCCGGCGCAATATCACAATGGCCCGTCATGTTATTAGCGATATCCGGATAGCGATCAATCAGTGCCCGCGTAACCACCGCAAGCTGTTGATACTGCGCATCGGTATACGCCAGCGTATCGGTGCCTTCCAGCTCAATCCCAATAGAAAAATCATTGCAGCGTTCACGCCCCTGATACTGAGAGACTCCCGCATGCCAGGCACGTTTATCGAAAGGAACATACTGGACTATTTCACCATCGCGGCGAATCAAACAGTGAGCGGAGACGCGCAAATGGGCGATCTCAGCAAAGAAAGGATGTGCCTGCGGATCAATAGTTCCAGTGAATAATGCGTCGATCCACGGACCGCCAAACTCGCCTGGCGGCAGGCTAATATTGTGCACCACCAGCAGGGTGGGTGTTTCGTCATCCGGGCGGCAATCGTAATGTGGTGAGGGAACGCGGCGCGCGCCAGCCAGCCACCCCTGTTCTAACAACATGCAGGATCTCCTTATATGTGGTGCTAATACCCGGTTCAGAGTAGCATGTTTCTACCTTATGATTCGTTAGCTATCTGGAGTTTTAACATGCCGCCTCGCCGCTATAACCCTGACACCCGACGTGACGAGCTGCTGGAACGCATTAATCTCGATATCCCCGGCGCGGTGGCCCAGGCGCTGCGGGAAGATTTAGGCGGAACAGTCGATGCCAACAATGACATTACGGCAAAACTTTTACCGGAAAACTCTCGCTCTCATGCCACAGTGATCACCCGCGAGAATGGCGTATTTTGCGGCAAACGCTGGGTTGAAGAGGTGTTTATTCAACTGGCAGGCGACGATGTCACCATAATCTGGCATGTGGATGACGGCGATGTCATCAACGCCAATCAACCCTTGTTCGAACTTGAAGGCCCATCTCGCGTGCTGTTAACGGGCGAACGCACTGCGCTTAATTTTGTGCAAACCCTTTCAGGAGTTGCCAGTAAGGTACGCCACTATGTCGAATTACTGGAAGGCACCAACACGCAGCTGTTGGATACGCGCAAAACCTTACCCGGCCTGCGTTCAGCTCTGAAATACGCGGTACTTTGCGGCGGCGGAGCGAATCACCGTCTGGGGCTTTCTGATGCCTTCCTGATCAAAGAAAACCATATTATTGCCTCCGGCTCAGTGCGCCAGGCGGTCGAAAAAGCGTCCTGGCTGCATCCAGATGCGCCAGTAGAAGTCGAAGTAGAGAATCTGGAAGAACTTGATGAAGCCCTGAAAGCAGGAGCCGATATCATCATGCTGGATAACTTCGAAACAGAACAGATGCGCGAAGCCGTCAAACGCACCAACGGCAAGGCGCTACTGGAAGTGTCTGGCAACGTCACTGACAAAACACTGCGCGAATTTGCCGAAACGGGCGTGGACTTTATCTCCGTCGGTGCGCTAACTAAACACGTACAGGCACTCGACCTTTCAATGCGTTTTCGCTAATTGCTAACAGATTTATCCGCTCCATCGCGGGCGGATAATCTCCCCTTTCCCAACTTTCTTCGTAACGCCTCGCAAATTTCTTGTCTTTCGCTGCAACGTAATAAAAAACTCCGGAAGCTGCTTTCCCGTTTCGTTTTTTGCCCCTCGCTTGTGCTGATGGCGTTTGCCAAAGTAGCGCCAACCAAATCAAGGAGCGAAACAAATGGACAAGCAACGCGGTTTTACACTTATCGAACTGATGGTGGTTATTGGCATCATTGCCATTTTAAGCGCCATTGGTATTCCCGCTTATCAAAACTACCTGCGCAAAGCCGCACTCACCGACATGCTACAAACCTTTGTGCCTTACCGTACCGCCGTAGAGTTGTGCGCGCTGGAACATGGTGGATTAAATACCTGCGACGGTGGCAGCAATGGCATTCCTTCGCCTACCACCACCCGCTATGTTTCAGCCATGAGTGTGGCAAAGGGCGTGGTGTCGCTGACCGGGCAAGAAAGTCTCAATGGGCTAAGCGTCGTCATGACGCCGGGTTGGGATAACGCAAACGGCGTCACCGGCTGGACGCGCAACTGCAATATTCAAAGTGACAGCGCATTGCAGCAAGCCTGCGAAGATGTCTTCCGCTTTGATGACGCCAACTAAGGAGCGGCAATGAATATTCCACAGCTCACCGCCCTGTGTCTGCGTTATCAGGGAGTCTTGCTGGATGCCAGCGAAGAGGTGGTTCATGTTGCGGTAGTCGATGCACCTTCGCATGAGCTACTGGACGCATTGCATTTCGCTACCACCAAACGTATTGAGATCACCTGCTGGACGCGCCAACAAATGGAAGGTCACGCCAGTCGCACACAACAGACATTGCCCGTAGCTGTTCAGGAGAAGCATCAGCCCAAAGCAGAGTTGCTGACTCGAACGTTACAGTCTGCGCTGGAACAACGCGCGTCTGATATTCATATCGAACCAGCGGACAATGCCTACCGCATCCGCTTGCGTATCGACGGCGTATTGCATCCTTTACCGGACGTTTCACCGGATGCCGGAGTCGCATTAACCGCCAGATTAAAAGTGCTGGGAAATCTGGATATTGCGGAACATCGCCTGCCGCAGGACGGGCAATTCACTGTCGAACTGGCAGGAAACGCCGTCTCATTTCGTATTGCGACCTTACCATGTCGGGGTGGTGAAAAGGTGGTATTAAGGTTGTTACAGCAGGTGAGCCAGGCACTGGATGTTAACACGCTGGGAATGCAGCCGTTACAACTGGCGGACTTTGCTCATGCATTGCAACAACCACAGGGATTGGTGCTGGTAACTGGCCCTACAGGCAGCGGCAAAACGGTCACGCTTTATAGTGCCCTGCAAACGCTGAATACCGCTGACATTAATATTTGTAGCGTCGAAGATCCGGTTGAGATCCCCATAGCCGGACTAAACCAGACGCAAATCCATCCGCGTGCCGGACTCACCTTTCAGGGCGTTTTGCGTGCGTTATTGCGCCAGGACCCTGACGTCATCATGATCGGAGAGATTCGCGATGGCGAAACGGCAGAAATTGCCATAAAAGCCGCGCAAACCGGTCACCTGGTGTTGTCCACGCTACACACCAATTCCACCTGCGAAACGCTGGTGCGTTTACAGCAAATGGGCGTTGCTCGCTGGATGCTTTCATCGGCACTTACGCTGGTAATAGCCCAGCGTCTGGTACGTAAACTTTGCCCACATTGTCGCCGACAGCAAGAGGAGCCCATCCATATTCCAGACAATGTATGGCCGTCGCCGCTGCCCCACTGGCAGGCACCCGGTTGTGTACATTGCTACCACGGTTTTTATGGTCGCACGGCCTTATTTGAAGTTCTGCCCATAACACCGGTCATACGTCAGCTTATTTCCGCTAATACCGACGTTGAATCGCTGGAAATGCACGCCCGACAGGCGGGTATGCATACGCTTTTTGAAAACGGCTGCCTGGCCGTGGAGCAAGGCTTAACCACCTTTGAAGAGTTAATCCGCGTATTGGGGATGCCGCATGGCGAGTAAGCAACTCTGGCGCTGGCATGGCATAACCGGCGACGGTAATGCGCAAGATGGGATGCTATGGGCAGAGAGTCGTGCTTTACTGCTTATGGCACTACAGCAACAGATGGTTACCCCACTTAGCCTGAAGCGAATCGCCATCAATTCTGCGCAGTGGCGAGGAGATAAAAGCGCGGAAGTCATTCATCAACTGGCGACGCTACTCAAAGCCGGGTTAACGCTTTCTGAAGGGCTGGCACTGCTGGCGGAACAGCATCCCAGTAAGCAATGGCAAGCGTTGCTGCAATCGCTGGCACACGATCTCGAACAGGGCATTGCCTTTTCCAATGCCTTATTACCCTGGTCAGAGGTATTTCCGCCGCTCTATCAGGCGATGATCCGCACGGGTGAACTGACCGGTAAGCTGGATGAATGCTGCTTTGAACTGGCGCGTCAACAAAAAGCCCAGCGTCAGTTGACCGACAAAGTGAAATCAGCGTTACGTTATCCCATTATCATTTTAGCGATGGCAATCATGGTGGTTGTGGCAATGCTGCATTTTGTTCTGCCGGAGTTTGCCGCTATCTATAAGACCTTTAACACTCCGCTACCGGCGCTAACGCAGGGGATCATGACGCTGGCAAGCTTTAGTGGCGAATGGGGTTGGTTGCTGGTGCTATTCGGCTTTCTGCTGGCGATAGCCAATAAGCTGCTGATGCGCCACCCAACCAGGCTTATCGCACGGCAGAAATTGCTGCTACGCATCCCGATTATGGGTTCACTGATGCGGGGACAAAAACTCACGCAGATCTTTACGATTCTGGCGCTGACTCAAAGTGCAGGCATTACTTTTTTACAGGGCGTAGAGAGCGTCAGAGAAACAATGCGCTGCCCGTACTGGGTGCAACTTCTGACACAAATCCAGCACGATATCAGTAACGGTCAACCCATCTGGCTGGCGCTAAAAAATGCCGGTGAGTTTAGCCCACTCTGTTTGCAATTAGTGAGAACAGGAGAGGCATCCGGCTCGCTGGATCTCATGTTAGACAACCTCGCCCATCATCATCGGGATAACACACTGGCGCTGGCGGATAACCTCGCAGCCTTACTGGAACCGGCGTTGCTGATCATAACGGGAGGAATTATCGGTACGCTGGTGGTGGCAATGTATCTGCCAATTTTCCATTTAGGCGATGCGATGAGTGGAATGGGATAACGCTGGCGTGTTGCTCCACGCCAGCGTTGGGAGATTACAGGTTGTTGAAGATGCGGTTTTCTTGTTCCTGCACACGGATAAATGTGGTGCGCTTGGTCAGCTCTTTCAGGCGTGAAGCCCCAACGTATGTACAAGCTGAACGCAGGCCGCCCAAAATATCACGCGCGGTATTTTCAACCGGGCCTCGCAGCGGCAGCTTAACGGTTTTACCTTCTGCTGCGCGATATTCCGCAACGCCGCCAACGTGACGTTTCATCGCAGACTCGGAGCTCATGCCGTAGAACAGCATAAATTTCTCGCCGTTCTCCTCAACGATGCGACCGCCGCTCTCTTCGTGGCCCGCCAGCATGCCGCCAAGCATGACGAAATCGGCACCGCCGCCAAAGGCTTTCGCGACATCGCCCGGCGTGGTGCAGCCACCGTCGCTGACGATCATTCCGCCCAGACCGTGCGCAGCATCGGCACATTCGATTACCGCAGAAAGTTGCGGATAACCGACGCCTGTTTTGACGCGAGTTGTACAAACAGAACCTGGGCCAATGCCAACTTTAACGATATCGGCACCGGAGAGGATAAGCTCCTCACACATTTCACCAGTCACTACGTTGCCAGCACAAATGGTTTTGGTCGGCCACGCTTCACGCGCTTTCGCAACGAACTGCACGAAGTGTTCGGAATAACCATTCGCCACGTCAATACAAACGAAGTTTAATGCCGGGTTCAGGTCGAGAATCTGTTTAGTTTTTTCGAAATCCGCATCAGACGTGCCGGTAGAAACCATCACATGTTTCAGCACATCAGCGGAAGAATTGTTGATAAACGCTTGCCACTCTTCGACAGAATAGTGTTTATGCACAGCAGTCAAAATATCAAAAGAAGCCAGCGCAGAGGCCATAGAAAATGTGCCTACGGTGTCCATATTTGCGGCGATAATCGGCACGCCGGACCAGCTCTGACCTGAATGTTTGAAGGTGAATTGACGTTCCAGTTCAACATCGGAACGGCTTTTAAGAGTGGAGCGTTTAGGGCGGATGAGAACGTCTTTAAAACCTAACTTCAGATCTTCTTCAATACGCATGTGCGGATTCCTGGGGTTAATGGCTATAAGGGTAAGAGCGCAACTCCAGTGACGCTATCATACGCACTAATCAATGCGGCGCAAGACTGCGAAATTGTCTTTTTTTACGCTACAATCCCATAAATTTACCTGGTAAATAGTGAGCGAACGTTTCATCAATTTCGCTTTCGTGCGCTCATTTTTAACGTTTTGATAATCATGATGAATTCCCGGGAATATAAATTATGAGGTATATAGTTGCCTTAACGGGAGGCATTGGCAGTGGCAAGAGTACCGTTGCCAATGCGTTTGCTGATCTCGGAATTAACGTCATTGATGCCGATATTATTGCGCGTCAGGTGGTTGAACCAGGTGCACCTGCGCTACATGCCATTGCTGATCACTTTGGCGCTAACATAATTGCTGCTGATGGAACATTGCAGCGCCGGGCCTTGCGCGAGCGGATTTTCGCCAACCCGGAAGAGAAAAACTGGCTTAACGCCCTGCTGCATCCGCTGATTCAGCAAGAGACGCAACACCAGATCCAGCAAGCAACTTCCCCCTATGTACTGTGGGTTGTGCCATTGCTGGTAGAAAACTCACTGTATAAAAAAGCGAATCGAGTGCTGGTGGTGGATGTCAGCCCAGAAACGCAACTTAAGCGCACCATGCAGCGCGACGATGTAACTCGCGAGCATGTCGAACAAATCCTTGCTGCTCAGGCAACGCGCGAAGCTCGCCTTGCCGTGGCAGATGACGTCATTGATAATAACGGCGCACCGGATGCTATCGCATCGGATGTTGCCCGCCTGCACGCACACTATTTGCAGCTTGCGTCGCAGTTTGTCTCACAGGAAAAACCGTAATGCAGACCCAGGTCCTTTTTGAACATCCACTAAATGAAAAAATGCGTACATGGCTGCGCATTGAGTTTTTGATTCAGCAACTCAACGTTAATCTACCCATCGTTGACCACGCTGGCGCGCTGCATTTCTTCCGTAATGTCAGTGAATTACTGGATGTTTTCGAGCGCGGCGAAGTCCGCACTGAGCTGTTGAAAGAACTTGACCGGCAGCAACGTAAACTCCAGACCTGGATTGGCGTGCCTGGCGTGGACCAGAGCCGTATTGAAGCATTAATTCAGCAGTTAAAAGCGGCGGGGAGCGTATTAATTTCCGCGCCGCGTATCGGGCAATTTCTGCGTGAAGATCGTTTGATTGCTCTGGTGCGTCAGCGACTGAGCATCCCGGGCGGCTGTTGTAGCTTTGATTTACCTACATTGCACATTTGGCTGCATCTACCCCAGGCGCAGCGCGACAGCCAGGTAGAAACCTGGATTGCCAGCCTGAACCCGCTTACCCAGGCACTTACCATGGTGCTGGATTTAATTCGCCAGTCGGCCCCCTTCCGTAAACAAACCAGCCTGAATGGTTTTTATCAGGATAACGGTGGCGATGCCGACTTGCTGCGCCTGAATCTGTCGCTCGATTCACAGCTTTATCCGCAAATTTCCGGTCATAAGAGCCGTTTTGCCATTCGTTTTATGCCGCTGGACAGTGAAAACGGACAGGTACCAGAACGTCTGGATTTCGAACTGGCCTGTTGCTAAGGAGTAAAAATGTCAGAAACTATTACGGTGAATTGCCCAACCTGCGGGAAAACGGTGGTGTGGGGTGAAATCAGCCCGTTTCGGCCATTTTGCTCCAAACGTTGTCAGCTGATCGACCTCGGAGAATGGGCTGCTGAAGAAAAACGAATCCCCAGCAGTGGCGATCTTTCCGAAAGCGATGACTGGAGCGAAGAGCCAAAGCAGTGACATTTTATCTGATGCGACGCTGGCCTGATAAGACGCGGGCAGCGTCGCATCAGGCATCGTGTGCGAATGTCGGATGCGGCGAAAACGTCTTATCTGACCTACAGACGTTTAAGCTTCGCAAGTACCGGTTCATTGGCTGGCGGAAAATCATCGGCATTCAGACCAACCAGCGACATCCACTTACCGGGTTGCCCTTCTTTACCCCAGGGCTCCCCTTCCCAGCTTTCGACCAGCCAGAACCACAGAGTTATATGCCTGTCCGGGAATTCATATTCCAGTTTTTCAAATAGCGAAAAATGTTGTGGGGTAATCCCGACTTCTTCCTGAAGTTCACGCACCACCGCCTGTTCCGGCGTTTCGCCCATTTCAATTTTACCGCCGGGAAACTCCAGTTTATTCGCCATGTGCGCATCTGCTGCGCGACGCGTTATAAAGATTTCATTGTTCTCGTTGCGAATAATACCTACCGCAATTTGCAGCTTTTTCATTGTCTTAAACCTATAAAAAAGGCGCAGAATCCTGCGCCTTTTACTTCAACTGTTAGCTTTTATTGCAGGCGACCATGGCACTGCTTGTATTTTTTACCAGAACCGCACGGGCAAGGATCGTTACGTCCTACTTTGCGTTCACCGGTTTGCGCCGCCAGTGCAGCTGCGGCAGCAGAGTCGTCATCCTGATGGCTAAGCTGCTGCATTTGCGCTAAACGCTCGGCTTCCATACGACGCTGTTGTTCCAGCTCCTCAACCTCTTCAGGCATACGTACCTGGACTTTGCTTAACGTGCTGATAACTTCATATTTTAACGACTCCAGCATCGCTGCAAACATGGAGAACGATTCACGTTTGTATTCCTGCTTCGGATCTTTCTGTGCATAGCCACGCAGGTGGATACCCTGACGCAGATAGTCCATCGCCGCCAGGTGCTCTTTCCACAGAGAGTCGAGAGTTTGCAGCATGACGCCTTTTTCGAAGTGACGCATCATCTCAGCACCAACCACTTCTTCTTTACGCTGATACACTTCGATGGACTGCGCCAGAATGCGCTCACGCAGCGTCTCTTCATGCAGTTCTGGTTCTTTATCCAGCCACTCGGCAATTGGCAAATCGAGGTCGAAATCGTTCTTCAGACGTTCCTGCAGTCCCGGAATATCCCACATTTCTTCCAGCGACTGTGGCGGAATGTAGGCATCAATGGTCGCTTTGAACACATCTTCACGAATGCTGTTGATGGTTTCGCTCACATCGCTGACATCCAGCAGTTCGTTACGCTGGGAGTAAATGGCGCGACGCTGATCGTTAGCCACGTCATCATATTCCAGCAGTTGCTTACGAATGTCGAAGTTACGGCTTTCAACTTTACGCTGGGCGTTGGCAATCGCTTTGGTCACCCACGGGTGCTCAATGGCTTCGCCTGGCTTCATACCCAGTTTACGCATCATGCCGGATACTCGGTCGGAAGCAAAAATACGCATCAGCGCATCTTCCATCGACAGGTAGAAACGGGAAGAACCAGCATCCCCCTGACGACCAGAACGACCGCGCAACTGGTTATCGATACGACGGGATTCGTGACGCTCGGTACCGATGATATGCAGGCCACCTGCTGCCAGTACCGCATCGTGACGTACCTGCCAGTCGGCTTTAATTTTTTCAATTTGCTCTGCGGTCGGATTTTCCAGCGCGGCAACTTCTGCCTGCCAGCTACCACCGAGCACAATATCGGTACCACGACCCGCCATGTTGGTCGCGATAGTCACCGCTGCCGGATAACCTGCCTGAGCAACAATCGCCGCTTCGTTGGCGTGGAATTTGGCGTTCAGGACGTTGTGCTTAATACCGGCTTTGGTCAGTTCGTTTGATACCAGCTCCGATTTTTCGATGGAGATAGTACCCACCAGCACCGGCTGGCCTTTCGCAGTACGTTCTTTGATATCTTCAATGATCGCCTGAATTTTTTCCGCTTCAGTCATGTAGACCAGGTCCGGCAGATCTTTACGAATCATTGGACGGTTGGTCGGAACAACGACGGTATCCAGCTTATAGATGGAGCTGAATTCGAAAGCTTCGGTATCAGCAGTACCGGTCATCCCCGCCAGTTTTTCATACAGACGGAAGTAGTTCTGGAAGGTGATCGACGCCAGCGTCTGGTTTTCGTTCTGGATCTGTACACCTTCTTTCGCTTCCACTGCCTGATGCAGGCCATCGGACCAACGACGTCCCTGCATGGTACGACCGGTGTGTTCGTCAACGATGATAACTTCACCATCTTTAACGATGTAGTCGACGTCTCGGGTAAACAGCGCATGAGCGCGCAGCGCCGCCGTTACGTGGTGCATCAGCATGATGTTGGCCGGAGAGTACAGAGACTCCCCTTCATCCATGATGCCTTCTTTCACCAGCAGTTCTTCAATCAGCACCAGACCACGTTCGGTCAGGTTCACCTGGCGAGATTTTTCGTCCACCGAGAAGTGGCCTTCGCCCTGGAAGGTTTCGGAGTCTTCTTTTTCCTGACGGATCAGGTGCGGAATAATTTTATTCACGCGTTTATACATTTCCGAGCTGTCTTCTGCCGGGCCGGAAATGATCAGCGGTGTACGCGCTTCATCGATCAGGATGGAGTCCACTTCGTCCACCAGCGCATAGTGCAGTTTACGCTGTACACGTTCTTCAGGGCTGAACGCCATGTTGTCGCGCAGGTAGTCAAAGCCGTATTCGTTGTTCGTACCGTAAGTGATGTCAGCTGCGTAAGCTTCACGCTTTGCCGGTGCTGGCATGCCCGGCAGGTTGATACCAACAGTCAGGCCAAGGAATTCAAACAGCGGACGGTTGTTTTCGGCGTCACGTTGCGCCAGGTAGTCGTTGACGGTAACTACATGCACGCCTTTACCGGTTAGTGCGTTCAGGTAAGCAGGCAGCGTTGCGGTCAGGGTTTTACCTTCACCGGTACGCATTTCGGCGATGCAGCGTTCGTTAAGAACCATACCGCCGAGTAACTGAACGTCGAAGTGACGCATACCAAAAACACGCTTACTGGCTTCACGCACCACAGCGAAGGCTTCCGGGATCAAGTTTTCCAGCACTTCGCCTTTTTCCAGACGCGCGCGGAACTCTGCGGTTTTCCCTTTCAGTTCTTCATCGGAGAGTTTTTCCATCTCCGGTTCCATGGCATTGATGATGTTGACCACTTTGCGCATCCGGCGCAGGGTGCGATCGTTACGACTACCGAAAACTTTAGTTAATAATTTGATTAGCATAATAAAATCTCAAACGCCCCGCGTTGCGGAGTCAATAAAATGAAGTAAAGGTTTATTGTTGTTAGCTGAGGCGTTGAGGGCCAGCACGGATGCCTTGCGCCTGGCTTATCCAGACGGGCGTGCTGAATTTTGCTTGCGGGGTAAAATGCGCATAATCAATGCGATAACCCTTTTCAGACGGCGTGCCTTCCTGGGTCAACAGCGCGCTGAGCGTATCCAGTAATGCAAGATGTTGCGCCTGAAGAGGCAAAGATTCTTCAGCAACGGGCAGCGTTTGCGGTGCCATTGCGAAGGAAAGATGGCGGATTACCGTGCGAATGGCATGTTGATGCCAGTAATCAACGGAATAGTTCGAATTCGGGCGGCGCGTGTTCGCTTCCAGCAAGGCCAATTGACCAAAGTTAACTTTGGCTGAAGGCTCGTGGTTGCGGGTTGTCGCTTTTGCGGGCGCGTTTGGTTCGGCGGCATTGCTGAGTGCAGGCAAACCTAAACTCGCCGCGACCATCCCTAATAAGAGATGCGGCCAGAAGTAGCGTTTACCAAACTGTCGCCAGCGCGTCAGTATTCCACTCACGTTATTGCCATCCCGATCGTATTCAAACGTATTTAGCGCACAAATCTTATCATTAAAGCCTGAAGTCCACAGCACGAATGAAGATAAGTTATGCGTAAAAGTGCTTAAGAAAACAGCGTTCGCACCGTTTTTTATCGTTCTTATAAAATTCAAAAAAAAACGACTGGTTCACCTGGCCGGAGAGAGTGCCAGATTTGCCAGTCGAATTTTATACGACAGTATAAATGTCGTTATGCCATTACGGCTGAAGGCGCTTTGAAGGCCAACGGCAGTTCTGCGTCGTCCTGGAAGGTCACATATTCCCAGGCTTCCTGTTTTGCAAGGACAGCCTGCAGCAGTTTGTTATTCAGTGCATGACCAGATTTATAAGCGGTAAATGCACCAATAATATTGTGACCACACATGAACAAGTCACCGATCGCATCGAGCATTTTGTGACGCACAAATTCGTCTTCAAAACGCAGGCCGTCTTCGTTCAGTACGCGATAATCGTCAACAACGATGGCACAATCGAAGCTGCCGCCCAGGCACAAACCACGGGACTGCAGATATTCGATATCACGCATGAAACCGAACGTACGCGCACGGCTGATCTGGCGCATAAACGCATCAGCGGAGAAGTTCATCGCATAGCGCTGGTTGCTGGAATCAATAGCCGGATGGTTAAAATCGATGGTGAAATCCAGCGAAAAACCATTGTACGGCTTAAATTCAGCCCACTTATCGCCATCTTCGACACGAACAGTCTCTTTGATGCGAACAAATTTCTTGGCGCAGTTCAGCTCGTCGATACCGGCGTCAAGCAGCAGGTATACAAACGGAGCGGCGCTGCCGTCCATGATCGGGATTTCCGGCGCGTTAACTTCGATAACAATGTTATCGATGCCCAAGCCCGCGAGAGCAGCATTGAGGTGCTCTACGGTTGAAATCCGTACATCATGCTCGTTGACCAGACACGTACAGAGCATGGTATCACGCACAGATTTGGCATCGGCCGGGAAATCTACCGGTGGATTCAAGTCGGTGCGACGATAGATGACCCCGGTGTTGGCCGGCGCAGGGCGTAACGTCAGGGTGACTTTCTTGCCGGTATGTAAACCGACACCCGTCGCCTGAACGATACGTTTAAGTGTCCTTTGTTTGATCATCGTATTATCTCGCCAAATTACCTATCCAACCGAAGTGTACTATACATTCGGCGGGCCAGTTTAGCACAAAGAGCCTCGAAACCCCAATTCCAGTCAATTCTTAATCAGCTTGCTTACGCAGGAATGCTGGGATATCCAGATAATCTGGCTCTTTCGCAGTTTGCGGCGCATTGTCATTCACGACTTTAGCAACCGGCTTCTGCTCCTGGGTCAGCGGAGCCATCCCGTGCTGCTGGTAGCGATCCATCACTGGCTGCTGAACCTGCTTATTGGTCACCAGAGTGATTTCAGGACGTTTGTCCATGCCGATACCTGTCGCAACAACAGTTACGCGCAGCTCGTCATTCATATCCGGGTCAAGAGAAGTACCGATAACCACAGTCGCGTTGTCGGAAGCAAATGCACGGATGGTGTTACCTACCGTTTCGAACTCATCCAGACGCAGGTCGAAGCCCGCTGTGATGTTAACCAGCACGCCGCGCGCGCCAGACAGGTCGATATCTTCCAGCAGCGGAGAAGAGATAGCCATTTCAGCAGCTTCTTCCGCACGGTCTTCACCGCTCGCCACGCCAGAACCCATCATTGCGTAGCCCATTTCAGACATTACGGTGCGAACGTCTGCAAAGTCCACGTTCATCAAACCCGGACGAGTAATCAGTTCGGCGATACCTTGTACAGCACCTTTCAGTACATCGTTCGCTGCGCCAAACGCATCCAGCAGGGAGATACCGCGGCCCAGAACTTTCAGCAGTTTGTCGTTCGGGATAGTGATCAAAGAGTCCACATGCTTGGACAGTTCAGTGATCCCCTGCTCCGCGAATGCCATACGCTTCTTGCCTTCAAAGTTGAAGGGCTTAGTGACGACAGCAACGGTCAGGATACCCAAATCTTTTGCCACTTCAGCGACGACTGGTGCTGCACCTGTACCGGTACCACCACCCATACCCGCAGCAATAAAGACCATGTCTGCACCTTCCAGCGCCGCACGCAGTGCATCGCGATCCTCATCAGCCGCATTGCGGCCAACTTCTGGATTAGCGCCAGCTCCCAGTCCTTTGGTGATACCGCTACCGATTTGAATCGTCTGTCCAACCGCTGTTTTACGCAGCGCTTGTGCATCGGTATTTACCGCGAAGAATTCAACACCTTCAATGCGCTCGCGCACCATGTGTTCAACAGCATTACCGCCGCCGCCGCCGACGCCGATGACTTTAATCACCGCGTCATTGGTAAGTTCCATTGGTTCAAACATAGTTTCTCTCCGATTTGTGCCTGTCGCCTGAGGCCGTAATCATCGTCGGCCTCATAAAAAATTAAAACTCTTTTCGCAGCCAACTATTGAGTCGCTTGATCCACGAGCCAACTGATGCTGTAACACGTTTTTCTACTTCAGCTTCACCGTTAAGATGTGACTCTTTCCCATAGTGAAGCAATCCCACCGCCGTCGAATAATACGGCTCCTGAGCATAATCCGTTAAACCGGTAATGTTCAGCGGCGCGCCGATACGCACTTGCGTATGAAACACGCGCTGAGCACAGGCTGCAAGACCTTCGATCTGCGCTGCGCCACCGGTTAATACAATGCCTGCCGCCAGGTGATGTTTAACCCCTTGTTGGCGAAGCTTTTCCTGCAACTGCAATATCTCTTCGTTGACCAAATTGAGCAGCTCGGTATAGCGCGGCTCGATCACCTCTGCCAGGGTCTGACGTTGCAGACTCCGCGGCGGACGACCGCCTACGCTCGGCACTTCCACGCTCTCATCTTTTCCAACGATGGAGCCCAGCGCACAACCGTGGCGAACTTTAATCGCTTCGGCGTCACTTGGCGGTGTGCCAAAGGCGTAAGCGATATCACTGGTCACGACATTGCCAGCATAAGGAATTACCTTCGTGTGGCGCAATGCCCCACCGGTATAAACGGCGATATCCATTGTACCACCACCGATATCGACAACGCAGACACCCAGTTCACGTTCATCTTCCGTCAATACCGAATAACTTGATGCCAGTCCGGCAAATATCAGTTGGTCAACTTTCAGCCCACAACGTTCAACCGCTTTGACGATGTTTTTCGCCATATCGTTGTGACATGTGATCAGGTGCACTTTTGCCTGCATCCGCACGCCCGAAAGTCCTACCGGATTCTTGATCCCTTCCTGATAGTCAATCGCATACTCTTGCGGGATCACATGCAGCACACGATGCTCATCGCGCACACGCACCGATTTCGCGGTATGGACGACGTTTTCCACATCTTCTTGCGTCACTTCTTCTTCAGAAATAGGCACCATACCAATTTCATTCTGGCAGCTGATGTGCTTACCAGAAAGCGCCAGATATACCGAAGAGATCTGACAATCTGCCATCAATTCTGCCTGGTCAATGGCGCGTTGTACGCACTTGACCACGGATTCGAGGTCGTTCACCCCGCCTTTATCCATACCACGCGACGGGCAGCTGCCCACGCCAATGATATTGACCATACCGTCGGGCAGAACTTCCCCTACTAAAGCGGCAACCTTCGCGGTACCAATCTCCAGTCCTACTACCAGTTTTCTGTCCGTCGCCTTGATCATTGTTGTTCTGCCTGTGCCTGATTTTGTTGCTGAGTAGATTCCTCTGGCGGCAAGGGCGCCCAGCCTACTGCCGCTCCAGAGTCATAACGCAAATCAACGTAGCTAATCCGTTTGCCATCGGTTTGCGCCTGCTGCTGTAAAACCGGATAAAGTTCTACAAAGCGAGCCAAACGTTTCATCGTATCGCCCCGGCCAAGATTGAGCTTAATATCGTTATTCAGCGTCAACTGCCAGGAACGCCGCGCGGTCATCGCCGCTTCCTTCAGAGTAAATCTGTCCTTTGCCAGCATCTGCCCCATTTCGCGATAGCCCTGCAACACTTCATTGGCGCTGCCTTCCGGGCCATACAGCATTGGAAGCACCTGCTTGCTGGTGCGATCTGGCGGCACGCTGAAAGTGTTTCCTTCCGCGTCTACCATATGTTGATCATTCCACCGCGCAATCGGCACATATTCAACCAGATGAATCTTCAATTCATCAGGCCACTGCTTTCTGACGCTCACCTGCTTAATCCACGGCAGGCGTTGTTCTATTTGCGTCTGGATGATGTTGACATCCTGGGTCATAAAGGTACCTGGCTCACCCAATGCCAGGATCGACTGCCGGATATCGTCATTACGCGTGTAATGGCGTTCACCGGTCAACACCAGCTTTGAGAGCGGCAGGCGTTGCGCATCTTCCATCCAGCCCAACACGACCCAGCCGCTCACCAACACTGTCGTTAAAACGGTCAGCAGGAAAAGGATCCCCGCCAGACGCGTTCCATTATTGCGGCGAGAAGAAACCTCTTCTTCGCTGTTTCGCGTGTTCAGAGCAGCCTGCGACATATTAGTCCGCCAGTTCCAGAATTCGTACTACCAACTGCGAGAAGCTCATACCTGCCTGACGTGCCGCCATCGGCACCAGGCTGTGGCTGGTCATACCCGGTGAGGTATTGGCTTCCAGCAGATAAAACTGTCCATCGCTGTCCAGCATAACGTCAATACGTCCCCATCCTTTGCAACCTAACGTCGTCCATGCTTTCAGCACTAATGCCTGCAAATTGGCCTCTTGTGACGCTTCCAGACCTGCGGGGCAGAAATACTGTGTCTCATCAGAGAGATACTTCGCCTCATAATCATAGAAGGTTCCGGACGGTTGAATACGTATTGACGGTAAAATTTCTTCACCGAGTATCGCAACCGTGAACTCCGGCCCACTTAGCCATTTTTCAATCAATACTTCTTCATCGTGCTGAAATGCCAATCTTAATGCATCTTGTAGAGCATTTTCTGCTACTACTTTTGACATTCCCACACTGGAACCTTCGCGGCTCGGCTTAACGATAACCGGCAAACCCAGAACAGAAATTTCTGCTAACTGCTTATCACTCAGGCCTTTTTCAAACTCTGCGCGGGTTAACGCTACCCACGGAGCGACCGGTAAACCGGCACCTTGCCACAGAAGTTTGCTGCGTAGTTTATCCATTGAAAGCGCAGATGCCATCACTCCGCTGCCGGTATAAGGCAAGCCCATCAGCTCGAGCATGCCCTGCAGCGTGCCATCTTCACCGCCGCGACCATGTAGCGCGATAAACACTTTCTGAAAGCCCATCGACTTCAGTTGCGTCACGTCGACTTCTTTCGGGTCGACAGGATACGCGTCAATACCGCCTTCACGCAGCCCGGCTAACACCGCTGCACCAGAATTCAGAGAAACTTCCCGCTCAGCGGAGGTCCCGCCCAACAGGACCGCGATTTTATCAGTCATGTTGTTCTTCCTCCGGAGTTTGCGGCTTCAGTTTGATTTCAGCTAAAGAACGGGCAATTTTTCCGATATTACCAGCCCCCTGAACGAGAATCAGGTCGTTACCGGTTAATACCGGTGCCAGCATCTCGGCTACCTGCGCCGGGTCCGGCACCAGAATGGGATCAATTTTCCCACGTCCACGAATTGTGCGACACAGCGAACGGCTGTCCGCTCCCGGAATTGGCGCTTCGCCAGCCGGATACACTTCCAGCATCAACAGGGTATCAACCTGCGTCAGCACATTGGCGAAATCATCATACAGGTCGCGCGTACGGGTAAAACGGTGCGGCTGAAACAGCATTACCAGGTTTTTATCCGGCCAGCCTGCACGCGCCGCTTTAATAGTGGCGTCCACTTCCGTCGGGTGGTGGCCGTAGTCATCGACCAACATCGCCGTACCGCTTTTACCATTCACTGGCTCCAGCGGGAATTCACCGAGGAAATCAAAACGACGACCAGTACCCTGGAAGCTCTCCAGCGCACGCAAAATAGCCTCGTCGTCAATGCCCTCTTCCGTAGCAACCGCAACCGCAGCTGCGGCGTTCAGCGCGTTATGACGACCTGGCGCATTCAGGGTGACGCGCATCGGCTCTTTGTCCTGGCGCAGCAGCGTAAAGTGCCCCTGCGGGCCAATCTGCTGATAATCTTCTACACGCACGTCGGCATCTTCGCTGAAGCCGTAAGTCGTGGTCTGACGTCCCACTCGCGGTAACAATTCGCGGATCACCGGATCATCAACACACATCACTGCACGACCGTAAAACGGCAGGTTGTGCAGAAAATTAATAAAGGTCTGTTTTAAATTCTCAAAGTCGCCCTGGTAGGTATCCATGTGGTCGGCTTCGATATTGGTGACAATCGCCACCATCGGTTGCAGATGCAGGAACGATGCATCACTCTCATCTGCTTCGGCAATCAGGTACCGACCATGCCCCAAACGCGCATGAACCCCCGCCGCTTTTACCAGCCCGCCGTTAACGAAGGTTGGGTCGAGCCCCGCTTCTGCGTAGATGCTGGAAACCATCGCGGTGGTTGTCGTTTTGCCGTGTGTTCCGGCAATGGCGATGCCATGACGAAAACGCATTAACTCAGCCAGCATTTCAGCACGACGGATCACCGGAATACGCGCTTCATGAGCGGCAACAATTTCCGGGTTATCGGCAGAAATCGCGCTGGAAACAACGACCACGCTGGCATCACGTACGTTTTCCGGGCGATGGTTGAAATAAATCGTCGCACCCAGATTCATTAACTGCTGCGTGACCGGATTTGGCGCTAAATCGGAACCACTGATCTGATAACCTTCATTGGCCAGAACTTCGGCAATACCGCCCATACCGGCACCACCGATGCCGACAAAATGTATGTGCCGAACGCGACGCATTTCGGGCACGATGGAACGCAGTTTTGCCAATTGTTGTGTATTCATTCTTTACGCCATTAACTTCTTAAATTCATACGATGCAAAAGGCATCGCTACAATTACGCCCGGGCAGCCCGGCTCACTTCATTTGCCACTCGCTCGGTGGCATCCGGAATGGATGCAGCCCGGGCGCGTTCTGCCATGGTTAATAAGGTTTCTCGCGACCACCCGGCCAGGGTGTTGGCGACAGCATCCACGCTAAGCTGTGACTGCTCGATAATTTTGGCTGCGCCCGCTTTTTCCAGCGGTAGCGCATTCCAGTATTGCTGACGGTCTTTATGTTGAAACGGCACAAACAACGCCGGAAGTCCTGCCGCGGCGATTTCACTCACCGTTAACGCACCGGAGCGGCAAACAACGACATCCGCCCACGCATACGCCGCCGCCATATCATCAATAAATTCCGTCACTTTATGCTGCGGTTGTCCCGCTTCGGCATACGCCTGTTCAACGGATTGTTGCGAACCTTTGCCGCTCTGATGCCAGATAGTGACTGAATCACCCAGTTTTGCAGCAACCTGCGGCATTGTCTGATTAAGAATGCGTGCGCCCTGGGAACCACCCACTACCAACACACGAACCGGACCTTCACGTCCAGCCAAACGTTGCTGCGGCAACGGCAGCGCCAGCACATCGGTACGCACCGGGTTACCCACCACTTCCGCATTAGGGAAAGCGCCTGGAAACGCCTGCATCACTTTGGTAGCAATCTTCGCCAGCCATTTATTGGTTAAGCCCGCAATACCGTTTTGTTCATGAAGTACAACCGGAATGCCTAACGACCACGCAGCCAGACCACCTGGACCTGATACATAGCCGCCCATACCGAGCACCACGTCAGGTTTGTACGCTTTCATAATCGCCCGCGCCTGACGCCAGGCGTTGAAGATACGCAGCGGCGCAGCTATCAGTGCTTTTATACCTTTTCCACGCAGACCAGAGATACGAATGAAATCAATTTCGATGCCATGTTTTGGCACTAAGTCCGCTTCCATACGGTCGGCAGTCCCCAGCCAGCGAACTTGCCAACCCTGAGCCATTAGATGGTGCGCAACCGCCAGTCCCGGGAATACATGTCCACCGGTTCCGCCTGCCATCACCATTAATCGCTTCCCTTGACCACTCATCGTGAACCTCGTACAAACGCCTGCGCTTTCTCCAGACGCGTTTCATAATCAATACGCAACAGCATCATGATGGCTGTCGACATAATCAGTAAGCTCGAACCACCGTAACTGATCAGCGGCAATGTCAGACCTTTGGTCGGTAACATCCCCGCCGCCGCGCCTACGTTAACCAGCGCCTGGAAACTAAACCAGATACCAATAGAACAGGCGAGAAAACCGGAAAAACGGTGGTCAATTTCTAATGCTTTGCGGCCAATCGACATCGCGCGAAAAGCGACGAAGAATACCATTAAAAGTGCCAGCACCACACCGACATACCCCAGTTCTTCGCCGATAATGGCGAAAATAAAGTCAGTGTGCGCTTCCGGCAGATACTCCAGTTTTTGTACCGAGTTACCTAAACCTTGTCCCCACAGTTCACCGCGACCAAACGCCATCAACGATTGCGTTAACTGATAGCCGCTGCCAAAGGGATCTTCCCACGGATTCCAGAATGCGGTAACACGGCGGATACGGTACGGTTCGGCGAGGATCAGCAACACAACAGCTGAAATGCCCATACCGATAATGGCAATGAACTGCCACAATTTCGCTCCCGCCAGGAACAACATCGCCAGCGTAGTCACAAACAACACCACCACCGTACCAAGGTCTGGCTGTGCCAGCAGTAACACTGCCAACACCAGAATTACGCCCATCGGTTTCAGAAAGCCGCGCAGGTTATTACGTACTTCGTCGCCTTTACGCACCAGATAGTTGGCGATATAGCAAAACAACGACAGTTTTGTCAGCTCCGCAGGCTGGATACGCAGCAAGCCGAGATCGATCCAACGCGATGCCCCTTTAACCGAGCTACCCACTACCAGAACGATCATCAGCAGGATGATAGATCCGAGCAGCATCGTGGCACTGTAGCGTTGCCAGAACTCCATCGGCAGACGCAGCGTAATGATCGCCAGAATGAATGCCAGGATCAGATAGACGCCATCACGCTTCGCGAAGAAGAACGGATCGTTGGTTAAGCGTTGCCCTATGGGCATTGACGCCGAGGTCACCATGATAAAGCCAATCGCCGCGAGGCCGAAGGTCAGCCACAGTAAGGTGCGATCGTACATGATCAGGCTGTCGGTATCTTTTTCCCGCGAGCCCATCACCCAGCCCTTTAGCGCCGTGGAGATCCAGACCAGAATACTGAATCCTGGCAGGCGCGGCATTTTCAGGCGAGGGAGAGATAAACGCATCAACCTAACTCCTTCGCCAGACGGGCAAACTCATTGCCTCGTTGTTCAAAGTTCTTGAACTGATCAAGGCTGGCACAGGCCGGGGAGAGCAGAACCATATCGCCCGGCTGAACACGCGGAGCCAGCAAGCGCATCGCCTGTTCCATGGTTTCGGTTTGTTCTGCCACTTCCGGGCGTAGCGCCGCCAGCTGCGCGCCGTCCCGACCGAAACAATACAGACGTACGTTATCGCCAATCAGGTAACGCGCCAGTGGGCTAAAATCTGCCGATTTACCATCGCCGCCCATCAACAAATGCAGCGTGCCGTCTACGTGCAGGCCATTCAGTGCCGCTTCCGTACTGCCGACGTTGGTCGCTTTTGAATCGTTAATCCAGCGCACACCGTTATGCTCCAGCACAACTTCAAAGCGATGCGGCAGACCAGTGAATGTGGTTAACGCTTTCAGGCTGCTGGCGCGCGGCAAACCAGCGGCATCTGCCAGTGCCAGAGCTGCCAGTGCATTGGTGTAGTTATGCTGCCCGGAAAGTTTCATTTCTTTCACGTTCAGCACTTTCTCGCCCTTCACCCGCAGCCAGGTTTCACCCTGCTGATGATTCAGGTGATAGTCACCCATGTTGACGCCAAAGCTGACGCAGCGTTCATCCGCACCGCGAATCGGCATTGTTAAGGCATCATCAGCATTAACCACGCAAATTTTTGCGTTTTCGTAAATGCGCAGTTTTGCTGCACGATACTGTTGTAAACCAAACGGATAGCGATCCATATGATCTTCAGTTACGTTCAGAATGGTCGCTGCTACCGCCTGTAAACTGGAGGTGGTTTCAAGCTGGAAGCTCGACAGCTCCAGCACGTACAGTTCGCACTCATCATCCAGCAGCATCAACGCAGGCAGGCCAATATTGCCACCCACACCAACGTTAACCCCCGCCGCTTTCGCCATTTCACCCACTAGCGTGGTGACCGTGCTTTTGCCGTTAGAACCGGTGATCGCCACAATCGGTGCTTGTGCTTCACGACAGAACAGCTCGATATCGCCAACGATTTCGATTCCGGCATCAGCGGCAGCACTTAAGGATGGATGCGCCAGTGCAATACCGGGACTGGCGACAATCAGATCGGCCGCCATCAGCCATTCATCATTCAGACCGCCCGTGTGGCGTTCTACAGCTTCGGGTAATTTATCCAGGCCTGGCGGTGTCATACGCGTATCCATAACGCGCGGCGTCACACCGCGAGCGAGGAAAAAGTCCACGCAGGAAAGCCCGGTGAGGCCCAGGCCGATAATGACAACATTTTTACCCTGGTAATCAGCCATGATTAACGTACCTTCAGCGTTGCCAGACCAATCAGGACCAGCATCAGCGAAATAATCCAGAAACGCACAATGACGCGCGGTTCCGGCCAGCCTTTCAGTTCATAGTGGTGATGAATCGGTGCCATGCGGAAAATACGTTGTCCGCGCAGTTTAAAGGAGCCGACCTGCAGGATGACGGAAAGCGTTTCTACCACGAACACGCCCCCCATAATCACCAGCAGGAATTCCTGACGCAGCAGTACGGCGATAATACCTAACGCACCACCTAACGCCAGCGAACCGACATCGCCCATAAAGACCTGCGCCGGATAGGTGTTAAACCACAGGAAGCCCAGCCCTGCCCCGACTATCGCGGTACAGACAATGACCAGTTCCCCGGCGTGTCGTAGATACGGTATGTGTAAATAGCTGGCAAAGTTCATGTTGCCGGTCGCCCACGCCACCAGCGCAAAACCACCGGCGACAAATACGGTCGGCATAATTGCCAGACCGTCGAGACCATCAGTCAGGTTTACCGCGTTGCCAGTACCCACAATGACGAAGTAAGCCAGCAGAATGTAGAACAGCCCCAGTTGCGGCATCACATCTTTAAAGAACGGAACCACCAGCTGCGTTGCGGGCGTGTCTTTGCCGGCAAGGTACAGCGCGAAGGCAACACCCAGCGCAATGACCGACATCCAGAAATACTTCCAACGAGCGATCAACCCTTTGGTGTCTTTACGCACCACTTTGCGATAGTCATCAACAAAGCCAATGATGCCGTAACCTACCAGCACCACCAGTACGCACCAAACGTACGGATTGGATGGGTAAGCCCACAGCAGTACGGAGATCACAATCGCTGTCAGGATCATAATCCCGCCCATGGTCGGCGTACCGCGCTTGCTGAAGTGTGATTCAGGACCGTCGTTACGCACCACCTGACCAAAGGAAAGTTTTTGCAAATGAGCAATCATGCGCGGGCCCATCCACAATGAGATGAACAGCGCAGTCAGCAGGCTGACGATGGCGCGAAACGTCAGATAGGAAAAGACGTTAAAGCCGGAATAATATTTGACCAAATGTTCGGCCAGCCAAACTAACATGTCCCATTCTCCTGTAAAGCGCGTACTACCTCTTCCATGGCAGCACTACGTGAACCCTTAACTAAAATCGTAATTACCTGTTGCTCAGCAATCAGTGATTTAAGACGCGCGATAAGCGCAGTTTTATCGGAAAAATGTTCGCCAACGCCGCTAGCGGTGCTGATAGCATGGCTTTGTTTGCCCACGCTTAACACGCGGTCAATACCAGCTGCTTTTGCCGCTTCGCCCACCTGTATATGGCAGGCTTCGCTTTCAGCGCCCAGTTCCGCCATATCGCCCACCACCAGCACGCGGTAGCCCGGCATTTCAGCCAGTACCTGGACTGCTGCAGTCATTGAACCAACATTGGCGTTGTAGGAGTCGTCGAGCAGCAACTGGTTTTCCGCCAGTTGGATGGGGAACAGACGGCCTGGAACAGCTTTCAGATTTGCCAGCCCCGCTTTGATAGCATCAAGCGTCGCGCCCACGGACATGGAGAGCGCAGCGGCTGCCAGCGCATTCGCAATATTGTGACGCCCTGGAAGCGGCAGCAGAACATCCACGCTACCTGTTGGGGTTTGCAGGGTAAATTCCGTACCGTGCGAAGTCACATGGATGTTGGTGGCGGTGAAATCGCTGTTGGCGGCATTGGGTGAGAAACGCCACACTTTGCGTGAGCCAATTACGCTCTGCCAGTTCAGCCAGTCGTTGTTGTCGGCGTTCATGATGGCGATACCGTTTTCCGGCAGGCCGCTAAAGATTTCACCTTTCGCTTTCGCGACACCCGCAAGCGAGCCAAAACCTTCCAGATGTGCCGCTGCCAGGTTGTTGACCAGCGCCGCTTCCGGGCGAGTCAGACTCACAGTCCAGGCAATTTCACCCTGATGGTTCGCGCCAAGTTCAATAACTGCGTAATCGTATTCCGGCGTTAAGCGCAACAGCGTCATCGGTACACCGATGTCGTTATTGAGATTGCCTGCCGTATAAAGTGTGTTGCCGCACTGGTTTAAAATTGCCGCCGTCATCTCTTTAACGGATGTTTTGCCGGAGGAACCTGTCAGAGCAACCACGCGCGCCGGAACTTGCTGGCGAACCCATGCAGCCAGTTCACCAAACGCCAGACGCGTATCCTTGACGATTAACTGCGGCAGATCGATATCCAGCGGACGGCTAACCAGTAGTGCGCCTGCGCCGCCAGCTTTCGCCTGGTCGGCAAAATCATGAGCATCGAAACGTTCGCCTTTCAGGGCAACAAACAGGCAGCCCGGCGTCAGTTTTCGCGTGTCAGTGGTTACAGCATCAAGGGTAATATCTGCACCTTGCAGTTCACCGTTGAGAATATCGGTAAGTTGGCTAAGGGTTACGCTAATCATGCAATCACCCCCAGCAGACGCGCCACCGTGACGCGATCGGAGTAGTCCAGACGCTGATTGCCAACAATCTGGTAATCCTCATGACCTTTGCCCGCGACCAGTACCACATCATTCTCTTTAGCCTGCATAACAGCGCAAGTCACCGCTTCAGCACGGCCTTCCATCACTTTGGCATGTCCGGCATCTAACATTCCCGCCAGAATATCGTTGATGATGGCACGCGGTTCTTCGGTACGCGGGTTATCGTCCGTTACCACCGCCACGTCAGCGAACTCTTCAGCAATTGCGCCCATCAGTGGACGTTTGCCTTTATCACGATCGCCACCACAGCCAAAGACGCACCACAGCTTGCCCGCACAGTGCAGGCGCGCCGCCTGTAAGGCTTTTTCCAGTGCATCTGGCGTATGCGCGTAATCCACCACCACCGTCGGTTTGCCTGGTGCAGTGAACACTTCCATACGTCCGCAAACCGGTTGCAGACGCGCGGCGGTTTTCAGCAGCTCAGCCAGTGGATAGCCGAGTGCCAGCAGTGTCGCCAGCGCCAGCAGCAGGTTGCTGACGTTAAAAGCGCCCATCAGATGGCTTTCAATTTCCCCATCGCCCCAGCTTGAGCTAAAGCGAATAGTCGCACCGCTGTCGTGATAGTTCACTTCAGTCGCTTTCAACCAGCGTCCGTGACAGTTCGGATTGATATGATCTTCCATTGATACCGCAACCGCGTCCGGCAGTTTTGCCAGCCAGCGGCGGCCCACTTCATCGTCGGCGTTAATAATCGCCTGACCGCAATGATGCTCAGAATAAAGCAGCCATTTCGCGGCTTCGTAGTGTTCCATATCACCATGATAATCAAGGTGATCGCGGCTTAAGTTGGTAAAGACCGACGCCGCAAATTTCAATGCCGCCACACGGTGCTGTACCAGTCCGTGGGAGGAAACTTCCATTGCGCAAAAAGTCGCGCCCTGATCCACCAGCCCCGCCAGCTCATGCTGAACATCGACTGCCGAACCGGTGGTATTTTCTGTCGGGATCACTTTCCCCAGCAGGCCGTTACCAACGGTGCCCATTACCGCGCTGGTTTCGCCAAGCAGTTGGCTCCACTGTGCCAGCAGCTGGGTCGTCGTGGTTTTGCCGTTGGTGCCCGTTACGCCTACAAGACGTAAATTGTCAGAGGGTTCATGGTAAAAGCGGCCCGCCAGTGCAGATAAACGCTCGTTGAGCTGGCTGAGATAGATGACCGGTACGCCGTGCATTTCACGGATTTCACCGTCGGTCGCCTCATCTTTCGCCTCTGCAATAATGGCAGCCACACCTTGCGCTATCGCCTGCGGGATATATCGACGCCCGTCCGCCTGATGACCTACTACAGCTACAAAGAGATCGCCCGCCGCAGCCACACGGCTGTCGAGTGTCATCTCTCGCAGTGCTCGCGAAGGTGCGTCTGGCACCCACGGAGCAAGAAGGTCGCGCAAATTACGATCTGCCACCTGTCCCCTCGCCTTGATTAATCACAAATTCATTTTTATCGCCCGTTGTCAGCGCATCCGGCTCGATGTTCATGGTACGCAATACGCCGCCCATGATGGCACCAAAGACCGGCGCGGAAACGGCGCCGCCGTAGTATTTACCCGCCTGCGGATCGTTGATAACAACAACCAGCGCGAAGCGCGGCTGACTCGCAGGCGCAACGCCTGCGGTATAAGCAATATATTTATTGATGTAGCGACCGTCCGGCCCGACCTTTTTCGCGGTACCGGTTTTAATGGCGATACGATAGCCTTTAATCGCCGCCTTCACGCCGCCGCCGCCCGGTAGCGCCACGCTTTCCATCATATGCACCACGGTGCGAACAATGGATTCCGGGAAGACACGTTCACCGGGAACCGGGGGGTCAACTTTGGTAATCGACAGTGGGCGATAAATGCCGTAGCTGCCGATAGTTGCGTAGACTCGCGCTAACTGTAACGGTGTTACCATTAGCCCGTAGCCGAAAGAGAAGGTGGCCCTCTCTATGTCAGACCACCGTTGTTTTTGAGGATATAAGCCACTGCGTTCTCCGACCAACCCCAAATTGGTCGCTTTTCCCAGTCCAAAACGTGAGTAAGTATCTACTAACGCTGAGGACGGCATCGCTAACGCCAGCTTGGAAACACCGACGTTACTCGACTTCTGTAATACCCCGGTCAGGGTTAATTCGCTGTAGCGTGCCACGTCTTTGATTTCGTGGCCGTTAATTCGATAAGGAACGGTATTCAGTACCGAGTTTTCCCGCACTACGCCACGTTGCAACGCGGTCATCACCACCATCGGTTTAACCGTTGAACCCGGTTCAAACACGTCAGTGATGGTACGGTTACGCATCGCCTCTTTCGGCGTGCCACTCAGATTGTTTGGGTTGTATGACGGGCTGTTAGCCATCGCCAGCACTTCACCGGTGTTGACATCCACCAGCACGGCGCTACCAGATTCAGCTTTGTTAAAGGCCACCGCGTTGTTCAGTTCGCGATAAACCAGCGCCTGCAGGCGTTCATCAATACTCAGCGCCAGGTTGTGCGCCGCCTGACTGTCGGTGGAAGAGATATCTTCAATTACGCGACCATAGCGGTCTTTACGCACAATGCGCTCACCCGGCTGCCCGGTAAGCCATTTATCGAAACTCTTCTCGACGCCCTCAATCCCCTGACTATCGACGTTAGTAAAGCCGATGAGGTGAGCGGTCACTTCGCCGGATGGATAATAACGGCGAGATTCTTCACGCAGATGAATCCCCGGCAGTTTCAGTTTTTTGATGTACTCTGCCATGTCAGGGTTTACCTGACGCGCCAGATAAATAAAGCGCCCTTTCGGGTTGGCGTTAATGCGGGCTGAAAGCTGATCCAGCGGAATATTGAGTGCGTTAGCCAGCGCCTTCCAGCGATCACCGACGCTGATACCGCCAGCGTCATGCACTTCTTTCGGGTCAGCCCAAATCGCTTTTACCGGCACGCTCACCGCTAACGGGCGACCAGAACGGTCAGTAATCATGCCGCGGGAGGTGGAAACTTGCTGAACGCGAAGAGAACGCATGTCGCCCTCTTTTACCAGCATATCCGGGGAGATAACTTGTAACCACGCTACGCGTCCGAGCAGAAAAGCCAGCGCCAGGAGAATACAGCCGCATAACAACGCAAAACGCCAACTGATAAAGTTGGCATGTTCTTCCTGACGTTTTGGTTTCTGCGTTTTCGCCGCTGCTTTCATGCGTCGCGTTTATCCTTATTTTTGCACTACGATATTTTCTTGTGACGGATCAACATGCTGCATTTGCAGCTTTTCCGTGGCGATCCTTTCCACCCGGCTATGGTCGCCGAGCGCATTCTCTTCAAGGATCAGGTTGCGCCATTCAATGTCTAAAGCATCTCGCTCCAGCACCAGTTGTTCGCGCTGAGCGGTCAGTAAACGGGTATGGTGCGCCGTGGTTACCACGGTCACCGCCGTCAAAATAATGCAAATGAACAGGCAGAGTGGCAGCTTCCCAAATCGCAAAAGATCGTCACCGATAACACCAGGCAATGCATGGCGCTCGTGGCTTCCCATCGATCCTTTAACTTTGCTTAGAGCTTCTGTCACTCTGCTGATCATGCGTTCGTCCTCTCTGCAATACGCAGAACTGAACTACGGGCACGAGGGTTCTCAGCCACCTCTTCTTCGCCCGGCATTAACTTGCCTAGTGCTCGCAGCTGACGGCCACCCAGTTTTTTGAGCTGCTCTTCAGTCATCGGTAACCCTGCCGGAACTTGCGGACCGCGGCTGTTTTCACGCATAAAACGTTTCACAATACGGTCTTCCAGCGAGTGGAAGCTGATGATCGAAAGCCGCCCACCCGGGGCCAGCACGTTGAGCGAGCTTTTTAGCGCCTGCTCTATCTCCTCCAGTTCACTGTTTACCCAAATGCGCACCGCCTGGAAGGTCCGGGTCGCGGGATGTTTAAACTTATCTTTCACCGGCGTTGCAGCAGCCACGACTTCCGCCAGTTCTTTGGTGCGGGTCATCGGCTGTTCGCGGTTACGCTCGACAATGGCGCGGGCAATGCGTTTGGCAAAACGCTCTTCACCATAGGTTTTCAATACCCAGGCGATATCGGCTTCTTCTGCGGTTTGTAGCCATTCAGCGGCTGACTGCCCACGGGTTGGGTCCATACGCATGTCCAGCGGACCATCGCGCATAAAGGAAAAGCCGCGTTCAGCATCATCAAGTTGCGGTGAAGAGACGCCAAGATCGAGGAGAATGCCGTCGATCTTGCCGATAAGATCGCGCTCGGCAACATATTCGCCCAGCGCGGAGAAAGGTCCGTGGATGATGGAGAAGCGCGGATCATCAATAGTCTTCGCAACGGCGATAGCCTGCGGGTCGCGATCGATCGCCAACAAACGCCCCTCTTCGCCAAGCTGCGAGAGGATCAGACGTGAGTGACCACCGCGACCAAAAGTCCCATCAATGTAGATGCCATCAGGACGGATATTGAGGCCATTAACGGCTTCATCCAGCAGCACCGTAGTATGTTTATAGTTTTCCATCATTTTATAGAGACAAGTCCTGCAGTCGCTCCGATAAGTCTCCGGTAGCCAACTGCTCTGCGTCGATATCTTCCTTGACCTGTTGATGCCAGGTTGTTTCATCCCACAGCTCAAACTTGTTGAACTGTCCAACCAGCATCACTTCTTTTGTCAGCCCGGCATGTTGCCGCAGTACTGGCGCGATTAACAATCGACCTGCGCCATCCATCTGACATTCGCTGGCATGACCTAACAGTAGGCGCTGCACACGGCGCTCAACCGGGTTCATGCTCGACAGACGCGATAATTTTTGCTCGATAATTTCCCATTCAGGCAGGGGGTAAAGCAGCAGGCACGGGTGATGAATGTCAATGGTGCAAACCATTTGACCGGCAGCGTTCTCAAGCAGCTGTTCCCGATAACGGGTAGGCACTGATAAGCGCCCTTTGCTGTCGAGATTGACTAACGTTGCTCCCCGGAACATGCCAGCCTCACCCCTTATTCCCACTTTGCCCCACAATTTCCCACTGAAAGGAGTTTACGGAGCGGAGGAAAAGCTTGTCAAGCCAGTCACAAGGCATACCGAGGTAAAAAACCCGATGTTTACGGCTAATATCAGCGTTGTTTATTTTACGTCCAACGTGCGAAGCAAATTAACGTTATGAATAGCTGTAAGAAAAAATCCCTCATCGTCATCACCGTTTTAAAATGACTCACTATTTTCCACAGCAAATATAAAGTGTCAGTTTGCGACGCGAGCGGCATTTTAGGACATATCTTCCCCGGTTAACAGTCCCTGTTGCGTCTGTGTGGCGCTTGATGCCAGCGGGTTTGCGCAAAAGCAAAGAAAAGTGTTTGTTAAATCGGCAATTCATCTCTGCATGTAACAAAATAATGCAAAAACGCGCTATCGATATCACTTAATTATTGTGAATTTCAGCTGGTGAGGTAATTAACGGGCAGGTTTAAAAGCATTTATCAATAATAGCCAGGAATAGTCTTATTTACTTTAAGGATATTGATGTCCATTCCCGTACTCAACGCGCCAGAGAGAAATTCACCTGGCGCGTATTTTTGTTCGCGGCTTAGCTACGGCTGAGCACGCCGCGGCGATAGAGATTACGTTTAATGCGCGTTAAACCAGGTTTTGGCTTACGCGGTTCGTCCAGGCTTGCCAGGACAATCTCCAGCACACGCTCTGCGACATCGCGGTGACGTTGAGCCACTGCCAGCACCGGGCACTGTAAGAAGTCGAGCAGTTCGTTATCGCCAAAGGTGGCAATTGCCAGGTCAGAAGGCAGTTTGCCGTCGCGACGTAGCGTGACATCCATCACCCCTTGCAACAGCGCAAATGACGTTGTGAACAGCGCCTGCGGCATCGGATGCGTTTCCAGCCATTTTTCGAATAACTGGGCAGCTGCCTCCCGCTCATAGCTGTTGGCATAAAGGAAATGCACTTCGCGCGGATCATCTTTCCAGGCAGTACGGAAGCCTTGTTCACGCAGGAAGCTGACAGAAAGCTCCGGCAGCGCGCCAAGATAAAGCACCGTCTCGGCGGGAAACTTACGTAACTCTTCCGCCAGCATTTCGGCATCATCCTGATCGGCACCAACCACGCTGGTGAAGTGTTCACGATCGAGGGCGCGGTCCAGCGCGACAATCGGGAACGGGTCGTTAGCCCAGCGTTGATAAAAAGGATGCTCAGGTGGCAACGACGTCGAAACAATAATGGCATCAACCTGACGCTGTAAAAGGTGCTCAATGCAGCGCATTTCGTTATCGGGCTGATCTTCCGAGCAGGCAATCAGCAGTTGATAACCCCTTTGCCGCGCCTGGCGTTCAAGATAGTTAGCGATGCGGGTATAGCTGGTGTTCTCCAGATCGGGGATCACAAGACCAATAGAACGTGTGCGTCCAGCACGAAGCCCAGCTGCCACGGCGTTCGGGTGGTAATTGTGCTCACGCACCACAGCCATGACTTTTTCAACGGTTTTGTCGCTCACACGGTATTGCTTCGCTTTGCCGTTAATAACATAGCTTGCAGTGGTCCGCGACACTCCCGCCAGCCGAGCGATTTCATCCAGTTTCACAATTGCCCCTTGCGTAAAATGTAAAAACCATAGCCATTGTACTGGTATGGGTTAAATTCATTAACATCTAAGCGCAGAAAATTAACTGCGGCAACTGCTTTTATTCCAGGTTCCCACTGATTTCGCAAAAAAAGCCCAACGTGACATGTTGGGCTGCAAATTGCGCATTGAGATCATTCTCAACGCATTATTTTATCGCCGCGCGAAAGTCCGACCACACCAGAGCGAGCAACTTCCACAATTTTCGCCACATCGCGAATCGATGCTAAAAATGCATCAAGCTTATCGCTGGTACCTGCTAATTGAACGGTATAAAGCGAGGGTGTGACATCGATAATTTGCCCACGGAATATTTCCGTATTACGTTTCACTTCGTCACGCCCGTAGCCGCTGGCCTGAATTTTCACCAGCATGATTTCCCGCTCAACATGCGCACCCTGTCCAAGCTCGCTCACGCGCAATACATCGACCAGCTTGTGTAATTGCTTTTCGATCTGCTCAAGCACTTTTTCATCGCCCACGGTCTGGATGGTCATACGCGATAATGTCGGATCGTCGGTTGGCGCAACGGTCAGGCTTTCAATGTTGTAGCCACGCTGGGAAAAAAGGCCAATCACGCGGGATAACGCGCCTGATTCATTTTCGAGTAAGACTGATAATATCCGGCGCATAATCAGGTTCTCTCCGTTTTGCTTAACCACATTTCATCCATTCCGCCCCCGCGAATCTGCATCGGGTAGACGTGCTCACTGCCATCGACGGTGACATCAACAAACACCAGGCGATTATTGCGCACCTGTTCCAGCGCCTCGCTAAGTTTGCTTTCCAGTTCTTGCGGATGAGAAATCTGGATCCCGACGTGACCATAGGCTTCCGCCAGACGAACGAAATCGGGTAGCGATTGCATATAAGATTGTGAATGACGGCCGGAATAGATCATGTCCTGCCACTGTTTCACCATCCCCAGATAGCGGTTATTGAGATTCACCACCAGTACCGGCAACTCGTATTGCAAGGCGGTAGACAGTTCCTGGATGTTCATCTGAATACTGCCGTCGCCAGTGACGCAAACCACGGTTTCTTCTGGCAACGCCATTTTGACGCCCAGTGCCGCAGGTAAACCAAAACCCATCGTGCCGAGGCCGCCAGAGTTGATCCAGCGACGCGGTTTGTCGAATGGATAATAAAGCGCAGCAAACATCTGGTGCTGCCCGACATCGGACGTCACGTAAGCGTCTCCCTTCGTCAACCGCCAAAGAGTCTCGATCACCGCCTGCGGTTTAATCTTTTCACTGTAAGAGTCATATTTCAGACACTGACGAGCGCGCCACTGTTCAATCTGTTGCCACCAGTCGCGGATCTCATCCAGCGGTTGATGGACGGATTCTTGCGACAGGAGTTCAAGCATTTGTTCAAGGACCTGGCGAGCATCCCCCACAATCGGGATATCAGCAGTCACGGTTTTAGAAATGGAAGTAGGATCAATGTCGATATGCAGAACCGTGGCATTTGGGCAGTACTTCGCCAGATTGTTCGTCGTTCGGTCATCAAAACGCACCCCGACGGCAAAAATCACATCCGCGTTATGCATCGTCATATTGGCTTCGTAGGTGCCGTGCATTCCCAGCATGCCCAGTGCCTGACGATGCGTTGCCGGAAACGCCCCCAGCCCCATTAATGAGGAAACAACGGGCAGATTCAACGCCTCCACCGTTTCTTTTAGCTGCTGATGACAGCCCGCCGTGATTGCCCCACCGCCTACATAGACAACCGGTTTTTTTGCCGCCACCAGCGTTTGCAGAGCGCGCTTAATTTGCCCTTTATGCCCGGAGGTCGTGGGATTGTAAGATCGCATACTGACCGACTCCGGCCAGACGTAGGGTAATTTGTTCGCCGGATTAAGAATATCTTTGGGTAAATCAACGACCACGGGCCCAGGGCGACCACTTGCCGCCAGCCAGAAAGCCTTTTTCAGCACCTGCGGAATGTCTTCCGTTTGCTTAACCAGAAAACTGTGTTTAACCACCGGGCGAGAAATCCCCACCATGTCGCACTCCTGAAAGGCATCGTAGCCTATCAACGAGGTCGCTACCTGCCCGGAAAGGACAACTAAGGGAATGGAATCCATATAAGCGGTGGCAATGCCAGTAATCGCATTGGTCGCCCCTGGACCCGACGTTACCAGCACGACGCCGACTTCCCCGGTCGCGCGCGCCAGACCATCGGCCATATGCACCGCCGCCTGCTCATGACGAACTAAAACATGATCGATACCACCCACGGTATGCAATGCATCGTAAATATCAAGGACCGCGCCTCCGGGATAACCGAATACTTGTTTAACGCCCTGATCGATAAGCGATCGGACGACCATCTCGGCTCCAGACAACATCTCCATGGCCTGCCTCACTGTTTGACGGAAAAAATGTGTAAAACACATTAACCGTCCGATCTTGCTTAAGCAATTAGCAGACAGAGACATAAACACGGTGTAATAAGAATAAACAGGAGGAAAGGTGAAAAGAAACGATAAAATCCTCCATTACAGAGGATTAAATTGATAATAAATCGGCTGAATCCTACAACTTACAGCAATTTCTCTATTTTTTTAATTAATCCTAAAATAGAGAGAACACACATTCAGAATAAAATTCTACATTCAATAAAAAATGCAGAATAAACCAGACATTGATGTCTGACCTATTCTGCATTCAGTTAGCGTTTGCAAATTGAGACTAATTGCTCTTCCATCCACTGATGGCCTTTATCGCGCCCGGCAGCTTCATGCCAGGAGAGATAACAGGTTCTGCTGTTTTGTTTTAACGGCAGCGGTAATACCTGTAACTCTAAGGATTCAGCGAACTCTTCAGCCAACCAACGCGGCGCAATAGCGACCAGATGCGTTTGCGACACCACGCTCAGTACACTCATCATTGCCATGCCCTGATACGCGATACTGGCTTGTTTATCTACCGTGTCATACCACGGTTGACTAAATGACGCGAAACGATCGAGCGAAACTGCCGCATGTTGTTCGTTATAAACATCATGTTTCAGTAACGGGCCTTTAATTGTTGGATGATTTTTGCTGGCTACCAGCACCATTTCATCTTTAAATAATGGCACACTGGTAAATTCAGGACGATGGAAGTCTTCATAACTAATCACAAACTCCGTTTCCTGATAACGCAGTTGATGTTCAGTGTTCTGATTTAATGAAGACTTGAACATAACATGTATATTTGGCGCAGTTTGCTCAATGTGATTATAAATCTGCGAGGTCAGAATGCTGTCTAACGGACTGCAAACACAAAGATGAAATACACGTTCACTGCTCGCGGGTTCAAAACCTGAACCTGGCAATTCATTTTGTACTAATTGCAATGCCTGACGAACTGAACCAAAAAGTTGAAATGCGCGAGCAGTCGGTTGAATGCCACGGCCATAACGAACAAAAAGCTCGTCATTAAACATCACCTTCAGGCGTGCAACCGCGTTACTGACCGCAGGTTGCGACATCCCCAGAACATGAGCGGCACGGGTGATGTTTTGCTCCTGCATCACGGCATCGAAAACGGTTAATAAGTTGAGATCGACCATGCGTAGTTGTGGCTTGCTTAACTCCGCCGTCTCTGGTTGATCTGTTTGTACCTCTGGCATACTTAACTCCACTGTCACACTTAACTCCCTTTCCCTTATTGGAATGCAGAGAAATAATCCTCGAGAATATGATTTATCATGCATATAAAATAAGAAAAAGGAAAATGAGAAAAATTAGGAAAACATAAAGATACGGGTTCTTATAAAAACAGAACCCATTGCCGAGTAAAGCGTCATTTACCGCAGCATAATAATCCATAATGTTTTTGTTGCGAAAACAATCTAATCATAACTACCGCGAATACTCAATCATCCACAAAATGGATTAAATGTGCTTTTTTAATAATTAATTTATATGTTTAATGCATTAATTCTTAACATTAATCGAACAATAATATTCACCAAATGAATATCAAAAAATTAGCAAAGCATATAATTCAATACAAATCATCAAGATAGGTTTTGTAACGCGTGCATTTTATCCCCCTTTTCCTCGTTGATTAGATGCAAAAATTTATTCTGAAATATGTCAACCGATGAAAAGCGTCGGTGGTTAAGCAGAAATTAATATCGCTTGTTTTAACCACCGCAGCACAATTAGCTAATTTGACGAATGCAGAACTCACTCTGGCGGAACGTTTTTGTTGCGTCAGGGTTGACATCCGTTTTTGTATCCAGTAACTCTAAAAGCATATCGTATTCATCTGGAGCTGATTTAATGACTCACATCGTTCGCTTTATCGGTCTACTACTACTAAACGCATCTTCTTTGCGCGGTAGACGAGTGAGCGGCATTCAGCATTAAGCCAGCACGCAGTCAAACAAAAAACCCGCGCCATTGCGCGGGTTTTTTTATGCCCGAAGCGAGGCGCTCAAAAAGAGACAAGGACCCAAACCATGAGCCAGCAAGTTATTATTTTCGATACCACATTGCGCGACGGTGAACAGGCGTTACAGGCAAGCCTGAGTGCGAAAGAAAAACTGCAAATTGCGCTGGCCCTTGAGCGTATGGGTGTTGACGTGATGGAAGTCGGTTTCCCCGTCTCTTCGCCGGGCGATTTCGAATCGGTGCAGACCATCGCCCGCCAGGTCAAAAACAGCCGCGTATGTGCGTTAGCTCGCTGCGTGGAAAAGGATATCGACGTGGCAGCTGAATCTCTGAAAGTTGCCGAAGCCTTCCGTATCCATACCTTTATTGCCACTTCACCAATGCACATTGCCACCAAGCTGCGTAGCACGCTGGACGAAGTAATCGAACGCGCTATCTATATGGTGAAACGCGCCCGTAATTACACCGATGATGTTGAATTTTCTTGCGAAGATGCCGGACGCACACCCATTGCCGATCTGGCGCGCGTGGTTGAAGCGGCGATTAACGCCGGTGCCACCACTATCAACATTCCGGACACCGTGGGCTACACCATGCCGTTTGAGTTCGCTGGAATCATCAGCGGCCTGTATGAACGCGTGCCTAACATCGACAAAGCCATTATCTCCGTACATACCCACGACGATTTAGGCCTGGCAGTTGGCAACTCACTGGCGGCGGTACATGCCGGAGCGCGCCAGGTGGAAGGTGCAATGAATGGGATCGGCGAGCGAGCCGGTAACTGTTCGCTGGAAGAAGTGATCATGGCGATCAAAGTTCGTAAGGATATTCTCAACGTTCATACCGCCATTAATCACCAGGAGATATGGCGCACCAGCCAGTTAGTTAGCCAGATTTGTAATATGCCGATCCCGGCAAACAAAGCCATTGTTGGCAGCGGCGCATTCGCACACTCCTCCGGTATCCACCAGGATGGTGTACTGAAAAACCGTGAAAACTACGAAATCATGACACCAGAATCTATTGGTCTGAACCAAATCCAGCTGAATCTGACCTCTCGTTCGGGGCGTGCGGCGGTGAAACATCGCATGGATGAGATGGGATATAAAGAAAGTGAATATAATTTAGACAACCTGTACGACGCTTTCCTGAAGCTGGCGGACAAAAAAGGCCAGGTGTTTGATTACGATCTGGAGGCGCTGGCCTTCATCGGTAAGCAGCAAGAAGAGCCGGAGCATTTCCGTCTGGATTACTTCAGCGTGCAGTCAGGTTCTAACGATATTGCCACTGCCGCCGTCAAACTGGCCTGTGGCGAAGATGTCAAAGCAGAAGCCGCCAACGGTAACGGTCCGGTCGATGCCGTCTATCAGGCGATTAACCGCATCACTGACTATAACGTCGAACTGGTGAAATACAGCCTGACCGCCAAAGGTCACGGTAAAGATGCGCTGGGTCAGGTGGATATTGTCGCCAACTACAATGGTCGCCGCTTCCACGGCGTCGGCCTGGCCACCGATATTGTCGAGTCCTCCGCCAAAGCCATGGTGCACGTACTGAACAATATCTGGCGTGCCGCAGAAGTCGAAAAAGAGTTGCAACGCAAAGCTCAACACAACGAAAACAACAAGGAAACCGTGTGATGTCGAAGAATTACCATATTGCCGTATTGCCGGGGGACGGTATTGGTCCGGAAGTGATGACCCAGGCGCTGAAAGTGCTGGATGCCGTGCGCAACCGCTTTGCGATGCGTATCACCACCAGCCATTACGATGTAGGCGGCGCAGCCATTGATAACCACGGGCAGCCGCTGCCGCCTGCGACGGTTGAAGGTTGTGAGCAAGCCGATGCCGTGCTGTTTGGCTCGGTAGGTGGTCCGAAGTGGGAACATTTGCCGCCAGACCAGCAACCAGAACGCGGCGCACTGCTACCTTTGCGTAAGCACTTCAAATTATTCAGCAATCTGCGTCCGGCAAAACTGTATCAGGGGCTGGAAGCATTCTGTCCGCTGCGTGCTGACATTGCCGCAAACGGCTTTGACATCCTGTGTGTGCGCGAACTGACCGGCGGTATCTATTTCGGTCAGCCAAAAGGCCGCGAAGGTAGCGGACAATATGAAAAAGCGTTTGATACCGAGGTGTATCACCGTTTTGAGATTGAACGTATCGCCCGCATCGCGTTTGAATCTGCTCGTAAACGTCGCCATAAAGTGACGTCTATCGACAAAGCCAACGTGCTGCAATCCTCTATTTTATGGCGGGAGATCGTTAACGAGATCGCCACGGAATACCCGGATGTCGAACTGGCGCATATGTACATCGACAACGCCACCATGCAGCTGATTAAAGATCCATCACAGTTTGACGTCTTGCTGTGCTCCAACCTGTTTGGCGACATTCTGTCTGACGAGTGCGCAATGATCACTGGCTCAATGGGGATGTTGCCTTCCGCCAGCCTGAACGAACAAGGTTTTGGTCTGTATGAACCGGCAGGCGGCTCCGCACCAGATATCGCAGGCAAAAACATCGCCAACCCGATTGCACAAATCCTGTCGCTGGCACTGCTGCTGCGTTACAGCCTGGATGCCGATGATGCGGCTTCCGCCATTGAACGCGCCATTAACCGCGCATTAGAAGAAGGCATTCGCACCGGGGATTTAGCCCGTGGCGCTGCCGCCGTTAGTACCAATGAAATGGGCGATATCATTGCCCGCTATGTGGTAGAAGGGGTGTAATCATGGCTAAAACGTTATACGAAAAATTGTTCGACGCTCACGTAGTGTACGAAGCCGAAAACGAAACCCCGCTGTTATATATCGACCGCCACCTGGTGCATGAAGTGACCTCACCGCAGGCGTTCGATGGTCTGCGCGCCCACGGTCGCCCGGTACGTCAGCCGGGCAAAACCTTCGCCACCATGGATCACAACGTCTCTACTCAGACCAAAGACATTAATGCCTGCGGTGAAATGGCGCGCATCCAGATGCAGGAGCTGATCAAAAACTGCAAAGAATTTGGCGTCGAGCTGTATGACCTGAATCACCCGTATCAGGGGATCGTCCACGTAATGGGGCCGGAACAGGGCGTCACATTGCCGGGGATGACCATTGTCTGCGGCGACTCACATACCGCCACCCACGGCGCGTTTGGCGCACTGGCCTTTGGTATCGGCACTTCCGAAGTTGAACACGTACTGGCAACGCAAACCCTGAAACAGGGCCGGGCGAAGACCATGAAAATTGAAGTCCAGGGCAAAGCCGCGCCGGGCATTACCGCGAAAGATATCGTGCTGGCAATTATTGGTAAAACCGGCAGCGCAGGCGGTACCGGGCATGTGGTGGAATTTTGCGGCGAAGCAATCCGTGATTTAAGCATGGAAGGTCGTATGACCCTGTGCAATATGGCAATCGAAATGGGCGCAAAAGCCGGTCTGGTTGCACCGGACGAAACCACCTTTAACTATGTTAAAGGCCGTCTGCATGCGCCGAAAGGCAAAGATTTCGACGACGCCGTCGCCTACTGGAAAACCCTGCAAACCGACGAAGGCGCAACTTTCGATACCGTTGTCACTCTGCAAGCAGAAGAGATTTCGCCGCAGGTCACCTGGGGCACCAATCCAGGCCAGGTGATTTCCGTGAACGACAATATTCCCGATCCAGCTTCGTTTGCCGATCCGGTTGAACGCGCGTCGGCAGAAAAAGCGCTGGCCTATATGGGGCTGAAACCGGGTATTCCGCTGACCGAAGTGGCTATCGATAAAGTGTTTATCGGTTCCTGTACCAACTCGCGCATTGAAGATTTACGCGCGGCAGCGGAAATCGCCAAAGGGCGAAAAGTCGCGCCAGGCGTGCAGGCACTGGTGGTTCCCGGCTCTGGCCCGGTAAAAGCCCAGGCGGAAGCGGAAGGTCTGGATAAAATCTTTATTGAAGCCGGTTTTGAATGGCGCTTGCCTGGCTGCTCAATGTGTCTGGCGATGAATAACGACCGTCTGAATCCGGGCGAACGTTGTGCCTCCACCAGTAACCGTAACTTTGAAGGCCGCCAGGGGCGCGGCGGGCGCACGCATCTGGTCAGCCCGGCTATGGCTGCCGCCGCTGCGGTGACCGGACATTTTGCCGACATTCGCAACATTAAATAAGGAGCACACCATGGCAGAGAAATTTATCAAACATACAGGCCTGGTGGTTCCACTGGATGCCGCCAATGTCGATACCGATGCAATCATCCCGAAACAGTTTTTGCAGAAAGTGACCCGTACGGGTTTTGGCGCGCATCTGTTTAACGACTGGCGTTTTCTGGATGAAAAAGGCCAACAGCCAAACCCGGACTTCGTGCTGAACTTCCCGCAGTATCAGGGCGCTTCCATTTTGCTGGCACGAGAAAACTTCGGCTGCGGTTCCTCGCGTGAGCACGCGCCGTGGGCATTGACCGATTACGGTTTTAAAGTGGTGATTGCACCGAGTTTTGCTGACATCTTCTACGGCAACAGCTTTAACAACCAGCTGCTGCCGGTGAAATTAAGCGATGCAGAAGTGGATGAGCTGTTTGCGCTAGTGAAAGCCAATCCGGGGATCCATTTCGACGTGGACCTGGAAGCGCAAGAGGTGAAGGCAGGTGAGAAAACCTATCGTTTTACCATCGATGCATTCCGCCGCCACTGCATGATGAACGGTCTGGACAGCATCGGCCTGACTCTGCAGCACGACGACGCCATTGCGTCTTATGAAGAGAAGCAACCGGCGTTTATGCGTTAGTTTGTACACCGTCCGGCACTCAATCGCCAAAAAGAAAAAAGCCAGCAGATAATCACTGCTGGCGTGGCGATTAGCACCAATACTCAGTCACACATGATGTCCGCAAATCAGTAGTCAGAATGACTCCCCTCCCACTGCATCAGTTCTTCAAGCATAGTTAATCGTTGTGGGACGCTTAACCAACGCAACCAGCACAACTTCGCTGTCGCGGTAAAATAGTGCTGATAAAACTGACGCATGGGGCACCTCCTTGCTTCATCGTTAGGAATTATTGACTTAATATAGGGAAAATAAAATTGCTGACTTTTGCGCAGGAGTTCCCCTTTTATGCCATCTGCTCGTCTGCAACAACAGTTCATCCGCCTGTGGCAATGCTGCGAGGGTAAATCGCAGGACACAACGCTCAACGAACTGGCAGCGTTATTGAGCTGCTCGCGTCGTCATATGCGCACCCTGCTCAACACCATGCAGGATCGCGGCTGGCTGACGTGGGAAGCGGAAGTCGGGCGCGGTAAACGCTCGCGTCTGACATTCCTCTATACCGGGCTGGCGCTTCAGCAACAGCGGGCGGAAGACCTGCTGGAGCAGGATCGTATCGATCAACTGGTGCAACTGGTTGGCGACAAAGCGGCTGTGCGGCAAATGTTGGTTTCTCATCTGGGACGCAGCTTCCGCCAGGGGCGGCACATCCTGCGCGTTCTCTACTATCGTCCGTTGCGTAATCTGCTGCCCGGCAGTGCATTGCGTCGTTCCGAAACCCATATCGCCCGGCAAATCTTCAGTTCGCTAACGCGCATAAATGAGGAAAATGGGGAACTGGAAGCAGACATCGCCCACCACTGGCAGCAAATATCACCGCTTCACTGGCGTTTCTTTTTGCGTCCAGGAGTCCATTTTCATCATGGTCGTGAACTGGAAATGGACGATGTGATCGCCTCTTTAAAACGGATCAATACGCTGCCGCTCTATTCGCATATTGCTGAAATTGTATCGCCGACGCCCTGGACGCTGGATATCCACCTCACGCAGCCGGATCGCTGGTTGCCGTTACTGCTGGGGCAAGTTCCGGCGATGATCCTGCCGCGCGAATGGGAAACCCTCAGTAACTTTGCCAGCCATCCCATCGGCACCGGTCCGTATGCGGTGATCCGCAACAGCACCAATCAACTGAAAATTCAGGCATTCGATGACTTCTTCGGTTACCGGGCATTAATCGACGAAGTTAACGTCTGGGTTCTGCCGGAAATTGCCGACGAGCCAGCCGGAGGGCTGATGCTAAAAGGTCCACAGGGCGAGGAAAAAGAGATTGAAAGTCGGCTGGAAGAAGGTTGCTACTATTTACTGTTCGACAGCCGCACCCATCGCGGGGCGAACCAGGCGGTAAGAGACTGGGTAAGCTATGTTCTCTCCCCCACCAACCTGGTCTATTTTGCCGAAGAACAGTACCAGCAACTCTGGTTTCCAGCCTACGGGCTATTGCCGCGCTGGCATCATGCCCACCCGGCGCAGTGCGAAAAACCCGCCGGGCTGGAAAGCCTCACCCTGACCTTTTATCAGGATCATATTGAGCATCGAGTGATTGCCGGGATCATGCAGCAGATTCTGGCAAGTCACCAGGTCACGCTGGAAATCAAAGAGATCAGCTACGATCAGTGGCATGAAGGAGAGATCGAGAGCGATATCTGGCTTAACAGCGCCAACTTTACGCTGCCGCTGGATTTTTCGCTGTTCGCGCACTTGTGCGAGGTGCCGCTGCTCCAACACTGTCTTCCGATCGACTGGCAAGCCGACGCCGCCCGCTGGCGCAATGGCGAAATGAACCTGGCGAACTGGTGCCAGCAACTGGTCGCCAGCAAAGCAATGGTGCCGCTTATCCACCACTGGCTGATCATTCAGGGGCAACGCAGTATGCGCGGTCTACGTATGAACACCCTCGGCTGGTTCGATTTTAAATCAGCGTGGTTTGCGCCGCCGGATCCAGAGTAGCTCGCGCCTTTTGGCGGTGATGAGCGCGTTTTTTATATTCAGACGGAATGAATAAAATACATTACTTTTATATTTTCTCTGTTTTATGCATCGTCTGATTAGCGTCGCAAATAAGATTAAAGAAGGGGCATTCCAGCCCCTCTTTCATATTCTGAGTTAATCAATAACGGCGCAGTCTGGCCTTGTTCTGGCCGGAACGGTCAGCTTTTTCAGGTTAACCTCGCACAGGTCAGTCATACCATCTGCTATTGTTCATTTCAGCATTGCTCAGGTCAACCTCGAGACGGTCAATACCACAAATGACAACCCCGTTAAAGTAAGCATGACTCAGATCAATGCACCCGGTCCTGGTGTTCTCTTTCATCTGCAACTCCAGAGTAAATATCGCCTCATCGCCAATAAAAAAACTGACTCTTAACGTATCTTTTGGCGAGAGTGAGGCCTTCGCGGCCATATTTTCCGGATCTATTGCATGTTCTTTGAGTTTATTAAAATTTATCAGCCAGTGGGTAAACTTATCACGCGCATCCCCGTCGACAGCCCCGGTAAAGTATTTTGAGTAGTCATCACTATTATGGAAATAAAATGCATCCTTCAGAATTTGCCTTGCCGCAGCCTGGGAATGTTTATCTGACCGGAAGAGATTGCGTAACGTCTCCCATAGCGCTTCAAAGAGATTCATATTCTCGGTCTTTTTGACCAGGTTAAACATCCTCATAATCTGAGAATGAGTAAGGCCTGGATCTTTAGTGGTATTACTAGCAGAGATACTAATCTGTTCTGGGTTTCTTACTTTCATGCTGATAGCTCCACTCTGAGTTAAAAACTCAGAATAAGCGTCCTGAATAAGAATACTGTCAAAAATCGCTCATTCACGCAATAAGCCGTTGCATTACCGATTTTGACTGTGCTAAGGGATTCTTTCGGTTCAAAGCTTCCCAGCTATGCAAATACGTCCTTGATAGCTGAACGAATATTGGCTTTTTTAATACGCCTTCTCTATGGATTGCTGGTTGATAACAAAATCACTACACTAACGCCGTTCTCAACGGGGTGCCACGCAGACGCGTGCGCTGAGAAAATACCCGTCGAACCTGATCCGGATAACGCCGGCGAAGGGATTTGAGGCTCCTTCTCAAGTCCTTTGCCACTCTTTTTTGAGGTGCAAAGTGTTAAAAAAATGTCTTCCCCTGCTGTTGCTGTGCACAGCGCCCGTTTTCGCTAAACCCGTTCTGACCGTCTACACCTACGATTCCTTCGCCGCCGACTGGGGGCCTGGTCCGGTGGTCAAAAAAGCCTTTGAAGCCGACTGTAATTGCGAACTGAAATTGGTAGCGCTGGAAGATGGAGTTTCGCTTCTCAACCGTCTGCGGATGGAAGGCAAAAACAGTAAAGCCGATGTGGTGCTGGGGCTGGATAACAATCTGTTAGACGCCGCCAGTAAAACCGGACTATTTGCCAAAAGCGGCGTGGCAGCGGATACCGTTAACGTTCCCGGCGGCTGGAATAATGACACTTTCGTACCGTTTGATTACGGCTATTTCGCCTTCGTCTATGACAAGAACAAACTAAAAAACCCGCCGCAAAGCCTGAAAGAGCTTGTTGAGAGCGATCAAAACTGGCGGGTGATTTATCAGGATCCGCGCACCAGTACGCCGGGGCTGGGCCTGCTGTTGTGGATGCAAAAAGTCTATGGCGATGACGCCCCACAAGCCTGGCAGAAACTGGCGAAGAAAACGGTCACGGTCACCAAAGGCTGGAGCGAAGCCTACGGCCTGTTTTTAAAAGGTGAAAGCGATCTGGTACTGAGTTACACCACCTCTCCGGCTTATCACATTCTCGAAGAGAAGAAAGATAACTACGCCGCCGCGAACTTCAGCGAAGGTCACTATCTGCAGGTGGAAGTCGCCGCCCGCACCGCTGCCAGCAAGCAGCCGGAGCTGGCGCAAAAATTTCTCCAGTTTATGGTTTCTCCGGCTTTCCAGAATGCGATCCCAACCGGCAACTGGATGTATCCGGTGGCAAATGTCACGCTGCCTGCCGGGTTTGAACAATTGACCAAACCGGCAACCACGCTGGAGTTCACGCCAGCCGAAGTGGCGGCACAACGTCAGGCATGGATTAGCGAATGGCAACGCGCCGTCAGCCGTTAATTCCCGGCTGGTTAATTCCAGGTGTAAGCGCCGCTACGCTTGTGGTGGCGGTTGCGCTGGCGGCGTTTCTCGCCCTGTGGTGGAACGCGCCGCAGGGTGACTGGGTGGCAGTCTGGCAGGACAGCTATCTGTGGCATGTGGTGCGCTTCTCCTTCTGGCAGGCGTTTCTCTCGGCGCTGCTCTCTGTCGTACCCGCGATATTCCTCGCCCGCGCCCTCTATCGCAGGCGCTTTCCGGGTCGGCTGGCGCTGTTGCGTCTGTGCGCAATGACCTTGATCCTCCCGGTGCTGGTCGCTGTTTTCGGCATTCTTAGCGTCTATGGTCGCCAGGGCTGGCTGGCCTCGCTCTGGCAATCACTTGGTCTGGAGTGGACCTTTTCGCCCTACGGCCTGCAAGGCATTTTGCTGGCCCATGTGTTTTTTAATCTGCCGATGGCGAGCCGTTTATTACTCCAGGCACTGGAAAACATTCCCGGCGAACAACGTCAACTTGCCGCACAACTTGGGATGCGCGGCTGGCATTTTTTCCGCTTTGTCGAATGGCCGTGGTTACGTCGACAAATCCCGCCAGTTGCTGCGCTTATCTTTATGCTCTGTTTCGCCAGCTTCGCCACCGTGCTATCGCTGGGGGGCGGTCCGCAGGCGACCACTATCGAGCTGGCTATTTATCAGGCGCTGAGTTACGACTACGATCCTGCCCGCGCGGCGATGCTTGCGCTGATCCAGATGGTGTGTTGCCTTGGGCTGGTGCTGCTGAGTCAGCGATTGAGTAAGGCCATTGCGCCAGGCACCACGCTGCTGCAAGGCTGGCGCGACCCGGACGATCGTCTGCATAGCCGCATTTGCGACACGGTGTTAATTGTGCTGGCGCTGCTGCTATTGCTGCCACCGTTACTGGCGGTGATCGTCGATGGGGTAAATCGCCAGTTGCCGGAAGTGCTGGCACAACCGGTGCTGTGGCAGGCGCTGTGGACCTCGTTGCGTATTGCGCTGGCGGCAGGCGTATTGTGCGTAGTGCTGACCATGATGCTGCTATGGAGCAGTCGCGAACTTCGGGCGCGGCAGAAAATGCTGGCCGGCCAGGCGCTGGAGATGAGCGGCATGTTGATCCTCTCCATGCCGGGGATTGTGCTGGCAACGGGCTTCTTTTTACTGCTCAACAACACTATCGGCCTGCCACAATCTGCTGACGGCATTGTGATTTTCACCAATGCGTTAATGGCGATCCCTTATGCGCTGAAAGTGCTGGAAAACCCGATGCGCGATATCACCGCTCGCTACAACATGTTATGTCAGTCGCTGGGCATTGAAGGCTGGTCACGCTTAAAAGTGGTGGAGCTGCGCGCCCTGAAACGTCCGCTGGCGCAGGCACTGGCCTTTGCTTGTGTGCTGTCGATTGGTGATTTTGGCGTGGTGGCGTTGTTCGGTAACGATGATTTCCGTACCCTGCCGTTTTATCTCTACCAGCAAATTGGCTCCTATCGCAGCCAGGACGGCGCGGTCACCGCGTTAATTATGCTGCTACTCTGTTTTCTGCTGTTTACTGTGATTGAAAAACTACCGGGGCGAAATGTTAAAACTGACTGATATCACCTGGCTTTATCACCATTTGCCGATGCGTTTTAGCTTAACGGTAGAACGCGGCGAGCAGGTGGCGATCCTCGGGCCAAGCGGCGCGGGTAAAAGTACCCTGCTGAATTTGATCGCCGGTTTTCTGACGCCAGCCAGCGGTTCGCTGACTATCGATGGCGTTGATCACACCACGACGCCGCCGTCACGCCGTCCGGTGTCGATGCTGTTTCAGGAAAACAACCTGTTCAGTCACCTGACGGTCGCGCAGAACATCGGGCTGGGGCTAAATCCGGGGTTGAAACTGAACGCGGCACAGCAGGGGAAAATGCACGCGATTGCCCGTCAGATGGGGATTGATAATTTAATAGCGCGGTTACCGGGCGAGCTTTCCGGCGGTCAGCGACAGCGCGTGGCGTTAGCGCGTTGTCTGGTACGCGAACAGCCGATTTTATTGCTCGATGAACCGTTCTCTGCGCTCGATCCGGCGTTACGTCAGGAGATGTTGACGCTGGTGAGCACGAGCTGCCAGCAGCAAAAAATGACGTTATTGATGGTGTCGCACAGTGTGGAAGATGCTGCGCGGATCGCCACGCGCTCGGTGGTGGTCGCCGATGGGCGAATCGCCTGGCAGGGTAAGACCGATGAGCTGTTGAGCGGTAAGGCGAGTGCTTCGGCGCTGTTGGGGATTACAGGTTAAAAGCGCACGGACAGCCCCCTCGCCCCTCCGGGGAGAGGGTTAGGGTGAGGGGAACAAACCAGCGCCGGTGCAAACTATCTCCTAAACCCCAACCACTTTACGCAAAATATCGATATACACCGGCATCAACGGGTGGCGAATTAACACCACCAGCGCCACCACGCCGATGGCAGAAATCAACGGCGTCAGCCACAACAAACGACCGCGCGACAAATAATGACTCAAACGGTCAGTCGCTTTACCGCTGCGCCATAACCGCCAGCACAGCCAGCCCCCAACCCACAAAAATACCGCCGTCGCCAGCAGCAACCATTTAAACTCACCACTCTGCATCCCGGCAGGAATATCGATCGCCGCACCCGCCAGAATCCCCGGCAGGAAGTAAAACGGTGGCCACAGCAGGCAGCCGATAATATTCGGCGTAATAAATTTTGCCACCGGGAGATCCAGCATTCCCGCCACCATTGGCACCAGCGGACGCGTCGGGCCAACAAAGCGACCGACCAGAATGGTGAACATGCTGTGTTGATGCAACGCATGTTCAGTTTTATCGAGTAATGCTTTGTTTTTCTTCAGAAATGACCAGCGATGCAATGGCTTTTTAAAACGCCAGCCCAGCCAGAAAGAGATCCAGTCGCCCAGCAGGCAACCGACGATCCCTGCCAGCCAGGCGTGCCAGAAACTTAACTCGCCACTGCCAATCAGCGCCCCCAGTCCCGCCATTAGCACCGTACCGGGTAAAATCAAACCGACCAGCGCCAGCGACTCCAGAAAGGCCACCAACACCACCGCCATCAATGAATACACGGTGGATTGGGTAATAAAGTGTTCCAGCAATGCTTGCATAATGTGCCTGTCAAATGGACGAAGCAGGGATTCTGCAAACCCTATGCTACTCCGTCAAGCCGTCAATTGTCTGATTCGTTACCAATTATGACAACTTGACGGCTACATCATTCACTTTTTCTTCACAACCGGCACGGAATTCACTTGGGCTGGCCCCGGTGCATTTTTTAAATACTCGCGAGAAATAGAGTTGATCGTCAAAACCAACATTGCGACCGACGGTAGCGATAGGCATCCGGGTGGTGCTCAAAAGCAGCTTCGCCTGACTAATGCGTTGGTCCTCGCGCCAGCTTAAGACGCTAATCCCTAACTGCTGGCGGAAAAGATGTGACAGACGCGACGGCGACAAGCAAACATGCTGTGCGACGCTGGCGATATCAAAATTGCTGTCTGCGAGATGATCGCTGATGTACTGACAAGCCTCGCGTACCCGATTATCCATCGGTGGATGGAGCGACTCGTTAATCGCTTCCATGCGCCGCAGTAACAATTGCTCAAGCAGATTTATCGCCAGCAGCTCCGAATAGCGCCCTTCCCCTTGCCCGGCGTTAATGATTTGCCCAAACAGGTCGCTGAAATGCGGCTGGTGCGCTTCATCCGGGCGAAAGAAACCCGTATTGGCAAATATTGACGGCCAGTTAAGCCATTCATGCCAGTAGGCGCGCGGACGAAAGTAAACCCACTGGTGATACCATTCGCGAGCCTCCGGATGACGACCGTAGTGATGAATCTCTCCTGGCGGGAACAGCAAAATATCACCCGGTCGGCAGACAAATTCTCGTCCCTGATTTTTCACCACCCCCTGGCCGCGTATGGTGAGATTGAGAATATAACCCTTCATTCCCAGTGGTCGGTCGATAAAAAAATCGAGATAACCGTTGGCCTCAATCGGCGTTAAACCCGCCACCAGATGGGCGTTAAACGAGTATCCCGGCAGCAGGGGATCATTTTGCGCTTCAGCCATACTTTTCATACTCCCGCCATTCAGAGAAGAAACCAATTGTCCATATTGCATCAGACATTGCCGTCACCGCGTCTTTTACTGGCTCTTCTCGCTAATCCAACCGGTAACCCCGCTTATTAAAAGCATTCTGTAACAAAGCGGGACCAAAGCCATGACAAAAACGCGTAACAAAAGTGTCTATAATCACGGCAGAAAAGTCCACATTGATTATTTGCACGGCGTCACACTTTGCTATGCCATAGCATTTTTATCCATAAGATTAGCGGATCCTACCTGACGCTTTTTTTCGCAACTCTCTACTGTTTCTCCATACCCGTTTTTTTGGATGGAGTGAAACGATGGCGATTGCAATTGGCCTCGATTTTGGCAGTGATTCTGTGCGAGCTTTGGCGGTGGACTGCGCCACCGGTGAAGAGATCGCCACCAGCGTAGAGTGGTATCCCCGTTGGCAGAAAGGGCAATTTTGTGATGCCCCAAATAACCAGTTCCGTCATCATCCGCGTGACTACATTGAGTCAATGGAAGCGGCGCTGAAAACCGTGCTTGCAGAGCTTAGCGCCGAGCAGCGCGCAGCTGTGGTCGGGATTGGCGTTGACACAACCGGCTCGACGCCCGCACCGATTGACGCGGACGGTAACGTCCTGGCGCTGCGCCCGGAGTTTGCCGAAAACCCGAACGCGATGTTCGTATTGTGGAAAGACCACACCGCGGTTGAAGAAGCGGAAGAGATAACCCGCTTATGTCACACGCCGGGCAACGTTGACTACTCCCGCTATATTGGCGGTATTTATTCCAGCGAATGGTTCTGGGCAAAAATCCTGCATGTGACTCGCCAGGACAGCGCCGTGGCGCAATCTGCCGCATCGTGGATTGAGCTGTGCGACTGGGTGCCAGCTCTGCTTTCCGGTACCACCCGCCCGCAGGATATTCGTCGCGGACGTTGCAGCGCCGGACATAAGTCTCTGTGGCACGAAAGCTGGGGCGGCCTGCCGCCAGCCAGTTTCTTTGATGAGCTGGACCCGATCCTCAATCGCCATTTGCCTTCCCCGCTGTTCACTGATACCTGGACTGCCGATATTCCGGTGGGCACCTTATGCCCGGAATGGGCACAGCGTCTCGGCCTGCCTGAAAGCGTGGTGATTTCCGGCGGCGCGTTTGACTGCCATATGGGCGCAGTTGGTGCAGGCGCACAGCCTAACGCACTGGTAAAAGTTATCGGTACTTCCACCTGCGACATTCTGATTGCCGACAAACAGAGCGTTGGCGAGCGGGCAGTGAAAGGTATTTGCGGTCAGGTTGATGGCAGCGTGGTGCCTGGATTTATCGGTCTGGAAGCAGGCCAATCGGCGTTTGGCGATATCTACGCCTGGTTCGGTCGCGTACTCGGCTGGCCGCTGGAACAGCTTGCCGCCCAGCATCCGGAACTGAAAGAGCAAATCAACGCCAGCCAGAAACAACTGCTTCCGGCGCTGACCGAAGCATGGGCCAAAAATCCGTCTCTGGATCACCTGCCGGTGGTGCTCGACTGGTTTAACGGTCGCCGCACGCCAAACGCTAACCAACGCCTGAAAGGAGTGATTACCGATCTGAACCTCGCTACCGACGCTCCGCTGCTGTTCGGCGGTTTGATTGCTGCCACCGCCTTTGGCGCACGCGCAATCATGGAGTGCTTTACCGATCAGGGGATCGCCGTCAATAACGTAATGGCGCTGGGCGGCATCGCGCGGAAAAACCAGGTCATTATGCAGGCGTGCTGCGACGTGCTGAATCGCCCACTGCAAATTGTTGCCTCTGACCAGTGCTGTGCGCTCGGTGCGGCGATTTTTGCTGCCGTCGCCGCGAAAGTGCACGCAGACATCCCATCAGCCCAGCAAAAAATGGCCAGTGCGGTAGAGAAAACCCTGCAACCGCGCAGCGAACAGGCACAACGCTTTGAACAGCTTTATCGCCGCTATCAGCAATGGGCGATGAGCGCCGAACAACACTATCTTCCAACTTCCGCCCCGGCACAGGCTGCCCAGGCCGTTCCGACTCTATAAGGACACGACAATGACGATTTTTGATAATTATGAAGTGTGGTTTGTAATTGGCAGCCAGCATCTGTATGGCCCGGAAACCCTGCGTCAGGTCACCCAACATGCCGAGCACGTCGTTAATGCGCTGAATACGGAAGCGAAACTGCCCTGCAAACTGGTGCTGAAACCGCTGGGCACCACGCCGGATGAAATCACCGCTATTTGCCGTGACGCGAATTACGACGATCGTTGCGCTGGTCTGGTGGTGTGGCTGCACACCTTCTCCCCGGCCAAAATGTGGATCAACGGCCTGACCATGCTCAACAAACCGTTGCTGCAATTCCACACCCAGTTCAACGCGGCGCTGCCGTGGGACAGCATCGACATGGACTTTATGAACCTGAACCAGACCGCGCATGGCGGTCGCGAGTTCGGCTTCATCGGCGCGCGTATGCGTCAGCAACATGCCGTTGTTACCGGTCACTGGCAGGATAAACAAGCACATGAGCGTATCGGCTCCTGGATGCGTCAGGCGGTATCTAAACAGGATACCCGTCATCTGAAAGTCTGCCGTTTTGGCGATAACATGCGTGAAGTGGCGGTCACCGATGGCGATAAAGTTGCCGCACAGATCAAGTTCGGTTTCTCCGTCAATACCTGGGCGGTTGGCGATCTGGTGCAGGTAGTGAACTCCATCAGCGATGGCGATGTTAACGCGCTGGTCGATGAGTACGAAAGCTGCTACACCATGACGCCTGCGACACAAATCCACGGCGAAAAACGACAGAACGTGCTGGAAGCGGCGCGTATTGAGCTGGGGATGAAGCGTTTCCTGGAACAAGGTGGCTTCCACGCGTTCACCACCACCTTTGAAGATTTGCACGGTCTGAAGCAGCTTCCTGGTCTGGCCGTACAGCGTCTGATGCAGCAGGGCTACGGCTTTGCGGGCGAAGGCGACTGGAAAACTGCCGCCCTGCTTCGCATCATGAAGGTGATGTCAACCGGTCTGCAGGGCGGCACCTCCTTTATGGAGGACTACACTTACCACTTCGAAAAAGGTAATGACCTGGTGCTCGGCTCCCATATGCTGGAAGTCTGTCCGTCGATCGCCGTAGAAGAGAAACCGATCCTCGACGTTCAACACCTCGGTATTGGCGGTAAAGACGATCCTGCCCGCCTGATCTTCAACACTCAAACCGGTCCGGCCATTGTCGCCAGTCTGATTGATCTCGGCGATCGTTACCGTCTGCTGGTTAACTGCATCGACACTGTGAAAACACCGCACTCCCTGCCGAAACTGCCGGTGGCGAATGCGCTGTGGAAAGCGCAACCGGATCTGCCAACTGCTTCCGAAGCGTGGATCCTCGCTGGTGGCGCGCACCATACCGTTTTCAGCTATGCGCTGAACCTCAACGATATGCGCCAGTTCGCCGAGATGCACGACATTGAAATCACAGTGATTGATAACGATACCCGCCTGCCAGCGTTTAAAGACGCGCTGCGCTGGAACGAAGTGTATTACGGATTTCGTCGCTAAGTAGCCGCATCAGGTGTGTAACGCCTGATGCGACGCTGACGCGTCTTATCAGGCCTACACGCTGCGATTTTGTAGGCCGGATAAGCAAAGCGCATCCGGCACGAAGGAGTCAACATGTTAGAAGATCTCAAACGCCAGGTATTAGAAGCCAACCTGGCGCTGCCAAAACATAACCTGGTCACGCTCACATGGGGCAACGTCAGCGCCGTTGATCGCGAGCGCGGCGTCTTGGTGATCAAACCTTCCGGCGTCGATTACAACGTCATGACCGCTGACGATATGGTCGTGGTCAGCATCGAAACCGGTGAAGTGGTTGAAGGAACGAAAAAGCCCTCCTCCGACACGCCAACTCACCGGCTGCTCTATCAGGCATTCCCGTCCATTGGCGGCATTGTGCACACACACTCGCGCCACGCCACCATCTGGGCGCAGGCGGGTCAGTCGATTCCAGCAACCGGTACCACCCACGCCGACTATTTCTACGGCACCATTCCCTGCACCCGCAAAATGACCGACGCAGAAATCAACGGTGAATATGAGTGGGAAACCGGTAACGTCATCGTAGAAACCTTCGAAAAACAGGGTATCGATGCGGCGCAAATGCCCGGCGTCCTGGTCCATTCTCACGGCCCATTTGCATGGGGCAAAAATGCCGAAGATGCAGTGCATAACGCCATCGTGCTGGAAGAGGTCGCTTATATGGGGATATTCTGCCGTCAGTTAGCGCCGCAGTTACCGGATATGCAGCAAACGCTGCTGGATAAACACTATCTGCGTAAGCATGGTGCGAAGGCATATTACGGGCAGTAATGACTGTATAAAACCACAGCCAATCAAACGAAACCAGGCTATAATCAAGCCTGGTTTTTTATTGGATTTTCAGCGTGGCGCAGGCAGGTTTTATCTTAACCCGACACTGGCGGGATACCCCGCAAGGAACCGAAGTTTCCTTTTGGTTAGCGACGGACAACGGGCCGTTGCAGGTTACGCTTGCGCCGCAAGAGTCCGTGGCGTTTATTCCCGCCGATCAGGTTCCCCGCGCCCAGCATATTTTGCAGGGTGAGCAAGGCTTTCGCCTGACGCCGCTGGCGTTAAAGGATTTTCATCGCCAGCCGGTGTATGGCCTTTACTGTCGCGCCCATCGCCAGTTGATGAATTACGAAAAGCGCCTGCGTGAAGGTGGCGTTACCGTCTACGAGGCCGATGTGCGCCCGCCAGAACGCTATCTGATGGAGCGGTTTATCACCTCACCGGTGTGGGTCGAGGGTGATATACGCAATGACGCTATCGTTAATGCCCGTCTGAAACCGCATCCCGACTATCGTCCGCCGCTCAAGTGGGTTTCTATTGATATTGAAACCACCCGCCACGGTGAGCTGTACTGCATCGGCCTGGAAGGTTGCGGGCAGCGCATCGTTTATATGCTGGGGCCAGAGAATGGCGACGCCTCCGCGCTCGATTTCGAACTGGAATACGTCGCCAGCCGCCCGCAGCTACTGGAAAAACTTAACGCCTGGTTTGCCAACTACGATCCTGATGTGATCATCGGTTGGAACGTGGTGCAGTTTGATCTGCGAATGCTGCAAAAACATGCCGAGCGTTACCGTATTCCGCTGCGTCTGGGGCGTGATAACAGCGAGCTGGAGTGGCGCGAGCACGGCTTTAAAAACGGTGTGTTTTTTGCTCAGGTTAAAGGTCGGCTAATTATCGACGGTATCGAGGCACTGAAATCCGCGTTCTGGAATTTCTCTTCATTCTCGTTGGAAACCGTCGCTCAGGAGTTATTAGGCGAAGGAAAATCTATCGATAACCCGTGGGATCGAATGGACGAAATTGACCGCCGTTTCGCCGAAGATAAGCCTGCGCTGGCAACTTATAACCTGAAAGATTGCGAGCTGGTGACGCAGATCTTCCACAAAACTGAAATCATGCCGTTTTTGCTCGAACGGGCGACGGTGAACGGCCTGCCGGTAGATCGACACGGCGGTTCGGTGGCAGCGTTTGGTCATCTCTATTTTCCCCGTATGCATCGCGCTGGTTATGTCGCGCCCAATCTCGGCGAAGTGCCGCCACACGCCAGCCCTGGCGGCTATGTGATGGATTCGCGGCCAGGACTTTATGATTCGGTGCTGGTGCTGGACTACAAAAGCCTGTACCCGTCGATCATCCGCACCTTTCTGATTGATCCCGTCGGGCTGGTGGAAGGCATGGCGCAGCCTGATCCAGAGCACAGCACCGAAGGTTTTCTCGATGCCTGGTTCTCACGGGAGAAACATTGCCTGCCGGAGATTGTGACTAACATCTGGCACGGGCGCGATGAAGCCAAACGTCAGGGTAATAAGCCACTTTCGCAGGCGCTGAAGATCATTATGAATGCCTTTTATGGCGTGCTTGGCACCACCGCCTGCCGCTTCTTCGATCCGCGCCTGGCGTCGTCGATCACCATGCGTGGTCATCAGATCATGCGGCAAACCAAAGCGTTGATTGAAGCGCAGGGCTACGACGTGATCTACGGCGATACCGACTCAACGTTTGTCTGGTTGAAAGGCGCACATTCGGAAGAAGAAGCGGCGAAAATTGGTCGTGCACTGGTGCAGCACGTTAACGCCTGGTGGGCGGAAACGCTGCAAAAACAACGGCTGACCAGCGCACTGGAACTGGAGTATGAAACCCATTTCTGCCGTTTTCTGATGCCAACCATTCGTGGAGCCGATACGGGCAGCAAAAAGCGCTATGCCGGGCTGATTCAGGAGGGCGATAAACAGCGGATGGTGTTTAAAGGGCTGGAAACCGTGCGCACCGACTGGACGCCGCTGGCCCAGCAGTTTCAGCAGGAGCTGTACCTGCGTATCTTCCGCAACGAGCCATATCAGGAGTACGTCCGCGAAACCATCGACAAACTGATGGCGGGTGAACTGGATGCGCGGCTGGTTTACCGAAAACGCCTTCGCCGTCCGCTGAGCGAATATCAGCGTAATGTTCCGCCTCATGTACGCGCCGCTCGCCTTGCCGATGAAGAAAATCAAAAGCGCGGTCGCCCCTTGCAATATCAGAACCGCGGCACCATTAAGTACGTATGGACCACCAACGGCCCGGAGCCGCTGGACTATCAACGTTCACCGCTGGATTACGAACACTATCTGACCCGCCAGCTACAACCCGTGGCGGAGGGAATACTCCCTTTTATTGAGGATAATTTTGCTACACTTATGACCGGGCAACTTGGGCTATTTTGAGCAAAAAAAGAGTTCGCCAGATACCATTTTGATGCGTGACGAATGCTTTGCCATCCAGTACCATAGCGCCCTTTCCATTCCTGGACCTGAATAACACCACTACCTCATAAGCACGGTAGCGGGTGGTTATTGCCTGCAATTAAAGATATAGAGCCGAACACATATGCCTTTTACACTTGGTCAACGCTGGATCAGCGATACAGAAAGCGAATTGGGACTTGGAACCGTTGTCGCGGTGGATGCGCGAACTGTCACTTTACTTTTCCCATCTACTGGTGAAAACCGTCTGTACGCACGCAGTGATTCCCCCGTGACCCGCGTGATGTTCAACCCTGGTGATACCATTACCAGCCATGACGGCTGGCAGATGCAAGTCGAAGAAGTAAAAGAAGAAAATGGCTTGCTGACCTATATCGGTACTCGCCTGGATACTGAAGAGTCCGGCGTAGCCCTGCGTGAAGTTTTCCTTGATAGCAAACTGGTGTTCAGCAAACCGCAGGACCGTCTGTTTGCCGGGCAGATTGACCGTATGGACCGCTTTGCGCTGCGTTATCGCGCGCGTAAGTATTCCAGCGAACAGTTCCGTATGCCGTACAGCGGCCTGCGCGGTCAGCGTACCAGCCTGATCCCCCACCAGCTCAACATCGCTCATGATGTTGGTCGCCGCCACGCGCCGCGCGTCCTGTTGGCTGACGAAGTGGGTTTAGGGAAAACCATTGAAGCCGGGATGATCCTGCATCAGCAACTGCTCTCTGGCGCTGCTGAACGTGTGCTGATTATCGTCCCGGAAACCTTACAGCATCAGTGGCTGGTAGAAATGCTGCGCCGTTTCAACCTGCGCTTTGCTCTGTTTGATGATGAGCGTTATGCCGAAGCTCAGCACGATGCTTACAACCCGTTCGACACCGAACAGCTGGTGATTTGCTCGCTGGATTTTGCCCGTCGTAGCAAACAGCGTCTGGAACATCTCTGTGAAGCCGAGTGGGACCTGCTGGTGGTCGATGAAGCGCATCACCTGGTGTGGAGCGAAGATGCGCCGAGCCGCGAATATCAGGCCATTGAACAACTGGCAGAGCACGTGCCGGGCGTTCTGCTGCTGACCGCAACCCCGGAACAACTGGGGATGGAAAGCCACTTCGCCCGTCTGCGTCTGCTGGACCCGAACCGTTTCCACGATTTTGCGCAATTCGTTGAAGAGCAGAAAAATTATCGTCCGGTTGCGGACGCCGTTGCCATGCTGCTGGCAGGTAACAAACTGAGCAATGATGAACTGAACATGCTCGGTGAGATGATCGGCGAGCAGGATATCGAGCCGCTGTTGCAAGCAGCAAACAGCGACAGCGAAGATGCACAGAGCGCCCGTCAGGAGCTGGTTTCGATGCTGATGGATCGCCACGGCACCAGCCGCGTGCTGTTCCGTAACACGCGTAACGGTGTGAAAGGCTTCCCGAAACGCGAGCTGCACACCATTAAGCTGCCGCTGCCGACACAGTATCAGACGGCTATTAAAGTCTCCGGCATTATGGGCGCACGCAAAAGTGCGGAAGACCGCGCTCGCGATATGCTCTACCCGGAGCGTATTTATCAGGAATTTGAAGGTGATAACGCCACCTGGTGGAACTTCGATCCGCGCGTTGAGTGGCTGATGGGCTACCTGACCAGCCATCGCTCTCAGAAAGTGCTGGTGATCTGTGCCAAAGCTGCCACTGCGCTGCAACTGGAGCAGGTACTGCGCGAACGTGAAGGTATTCGCGCCGCGGTATTCCACGAAGGTATGTCGATTATTGAACGTGACCGCGCTGCCGCCTGGTTTGCTGAAGAAGACACCGGTGCGCAGGTACTGCTGTGCTCGGAAATCGGTTCTGAAGGACGTAACTTCCAGTTCGCCAGCCACATGGTGATGTTTGACCTGCCATTCAACCCGGATCTGCTGGAGCAGCGTATTGGTCGTCTGGATCGTATCGGCCAGGCGCACGATATTCAGATCCATGTGCCTTATCTGGAGAAAACCGCTCAGTCGGTGCTAGTGCGCTGGTATCACGAAGGTCTGGATGCATTCGAGCACACCTGCCCGACCGGACGCACTATCTACGATAGCGTGTACAACGATTTGATTAACTATCTGGCCTCGCCGGATGAGACCGAAGGCTTTGATGATCTGATCAAAAACTGCCGCGAGCAGCACGAAGCGCTGAAAGCACAGCTGGAGCAGGGTCGTGACCGCCTGCTGGAAATCCATTCCAACGGTGGCGAAAAAGCCCAGGCACTGGCAGAAAGCATTGAAGAGCAGGATGACGATACCAACCTGATCGCCTTCGCTATGAACCTGTTCGATATCATCGGTATCAATCAGGACGATCGCGGCGACAACATGATCGTGCTGACGCCGTCCGATCATATGCTGGTGCCGGACTTCCCTGGCCTGTCGGAAGATGGCATCACCATCACCTTCGACCGTGAAGTGGCGCTGGCGCGTGAAGATGCGCAGTTTATTACCTGGGAGCATCCGCTGATCCGCAACGGTCTGGATCTGATCCTTTCTGGCGATACTGGTAGCAGCACGATTTCACTGTTGAAAAACAAAGCGTTGCCGGTAGGTACGCTGTTGGTGGAACTGATTTATGTCGTTGAAGCCCAGGCTCCGAAGCAGTTGCAGCTCAACCGCTTCCTGCCACCGACGCCGGTACGTATGCTGCTGGATAAAAACGGCAACAACCTGGCGGCGCAGGTAGAATTTGAAACCTTTAACCGTCAGCTTAACGCGGTTAACCGTCACACCGGCAGCAAACTGGTTAACGCCGTGCAGCAGGATGTTCACGCTATCCTTCAGCTGGGTGAAGCGCAGATCGAGAAATCTGCCCGTGCACTGATTGATGCCGCACGTAACGAAGCCGACGAAAAACTGTCTGCCGAGCTGTCTCGTCTGGAAGCGCTGCGCGCAGTGAACCCGAACATTCGTGACGACGAACTGACCGCCATTGAGAGCAACCGTCAGCAGGTAATGGAAAGCCTGGATCAGGCAGGCTGGCGTCTGGATGCCCTGCGTTTGATCGTTGTGACGCATCAGTAACGGAGCCGAAAATGGGGATGGAAAACTACAATCCACCGCAGGAACCCTGGTTGGTTATCCTGTATCAGGATGACCACATTATGGTGGTCAACAAGCCGAGCGGTTTGTTGTCTGTGCCGGGTCGTCTGGAAGAGCACAAAGACAGCGTGATGACGCGCATTCAGCGTGATTATCCGCAGGCAGAATCGGTGCATCGTCTGGATATGGCTACCAGCGGTGTGATTGTAGTGGCGCTGACCAAAGCCGCGGAGCGGGAGTTAAAACGCCAGTTCCGCGAGCGCGAGCCGAAAAAGCAGTATGTGGCCCGCGTCTGGGGGCATCCATCCCCTGCGGAAGGTCTGGTAGATCTGCCGCTGATTTGCGACTGGCCAAACCGCCCGAAACAGAAAGTCTGTTACGAAACAGGTAAACCTGCGCAGACGGAATATGAAGTGGTGGAGTATGCGGCGGATAACACGGCAAGAGTGGTGTTAAAACCGATTACCGGGCGTTCGCATCAGTTGCGTGTGCATATGCTGGCGCTGGGTCATCCGATTCTCGGCGATCGTTTTTATGCATCACCAGAAGCGAGAGCAATGGCACCACGTTTGTTGCTACATGCAGAGATGCTGACGATTACCCATCCGGCGTATGGCAATAGTATGACGTTTAAAGCGCCAGCGGATTTTTAACCTTTCCTGTATGTTTATACCCTCATCCTAAGGGCTGCCTCTTGTACATAAATCCCCAAGTCCGGGGATTTTTTTTTCTGCCAAACTGCTTTCAGTTGTTGCGTGTGGCTACGCTTTCCATTCGGTAATTCCCTTTCTGCGCCACTGCGATTTTTTGAACTTTTTTTCACCCGTTGATCGTCTCTAATATTTCATTTTATCGGGTTTGTTATGGTCCTTTCTGATTGTTATTCATGGGCTAATTAGCAGTCTGGTTGGCGATGCCCATCTCGGTGATCCGCGTCGTGCACGACGCCTTGCGTCACCAGCCTCTTCTCTAGCTCATCATGCAGGTCTTTCTAATTGTGAAATCATCCCACGCTACTGCTAAGGTTGAAGGGGCGTTCCAGCCCCTTCAACCTTAGCTTATTCTGGATCATTCAATAATTGCGTTGGCAATAATTTTTCAGCAGTACTTTGTTTAGTAGCAACTCCTTCAGTAACAATTTTTTTTGGGGTGATTTTATTAATAATAATTACCTCAGCATATAGGCGGGTAGCACCGTCCACGGTAGCACCGTCCAGGATAGCACCGTCCAGGGTAGCACCGTCCAGGTTAGCATTCCACCCAGGTTCCAAGTAAAGGGCTTTTTTATCTATTATTGTTTTTTTACCAAGGTAACAATTCCTCATGTCAACGCCGGGAAGGTAAGCCTTTCTAAGATCAACGCCCAAGCTACCGAGGCCCTTGCACAGCTGCAACGTCTGAGTACATATCTCATTATTTTCAATTAAAAAAGTGACACTTAACTCGATATCACCGAAGGCCTGGGCGACCCAGCGCATATTGCCCTTTGCGACCATCTCATCCGGATTTTTTGCGCATGTTTTGAGTTTATTGAATAATTCCAGACTATGGATAAACTTTTCTCTCTCATTCTCGTCGATAGCCCCAGTAAAGTATTCTGAGGCGTTGATGTTGCCAGCCTTGTTATTCACGAAATTGAACAGAAGTTTATAAGCCTCAGGCTGTTTATCTGACCAGAACAGATGACGTAACGTCTCCCACAAGCGTTGAAAGATATTCATCTTCACGTCCATCTTGTCCCCGCTCACCATCTTATAAATATCGTTATTGCTCATATTTAAAAGTGTAGCCGGCATGCCTGGAACTGATACTTTCATGGTAATAGCCTCGCATTGAGTTAAAAACTCATCATGCGCACTCTGAATAAATATACTTTCAAAAATCGCTCATTCAGATATGTGTTTTTTATTTTTAAGACGTAAAAATATAATTCCGCTCGTCGTAAAGCTCTCAACCTTAAGCAGGGTCAACGCGATAAAACCAACAGAACCCCTCCCGTAAACCGTGCATTGAGCCTGTCCACCATTCTGAGTAAACGCCTTTTCTCAAAGAAGTGACCGCCAGGGCGGCCACCTTTAATCGTGGGCAGTTACTCAGCATCATTTACAGGGTCATTTAAACCCTTTCTGCTGCTTTATCAGCTCATAGGCCTGCTGTATTTCCTGCGCTTTTTGCTTCGCCATCTCCATCATCTCAGGCGGCAAACCTTTCGCCACCAGCTTATCGGGATGGTGTTCACTCATCAGCTTACGGTAGGCACGTTTGATGGTGGTCGCATCATCCGTCGGCTTCACGCCCAGCACATTACAGGCATCTTCCAGCGTCGGGCCACGCTGGGTTTGTTGCCAGTTACCACCGCCAGATTGCTGCTGATAACCGCCGCCAAACTGCGCCCCGCCCTGCATCATGCGCAAAAACTGGTCAAACTGGGCGCGGGAGATGCCTAACTCTTCGGCAATGACATACAGCACCGCCCGTTCATTCGGGTGCAGTGAACCATCAGCAAACGCCGCCTGAATCTGGATCTCCAGAAACATACGAATTAAGTCAAAACGACCAAAGCAGACACTGCGAAACTGACGCATCTTTTCGCGCAGCGGGTAATTGTCTGATTTTCCCACCCGGAACGCGTTTTGCGCCGCAGTACGGGAAGCGCCATGAAGGTTCATTCGGTCCATCAACTGGCTGGCGATATGAATATCAGCCTCCGTGACGCGACCTTTGGATTTGGTTAAATGGCCCATCACTTCAAAAGTGGTGGCAAAAAACAGCGCCTGACGCTCACGCTGGTTGGCGAACCACGCCATTTTACGGCTACGGGCTTTATCAAACATATGGCCAATTAACAGGCCTAACACTACGCCCCAAAAGCCGCCGCCCATCAGTAAGGCCACGGCCACGCCAATGATTTTTCCCCAATACTGCATATATTCCCCAAATCGACACACGGATATCAGGGCTATCTCCCACAATATAAAGGTGCTTTTACCGTTTTCCGGCTGCGGTCAATTGTGGGACATCGCCTATAATTTGCATTATCATACCTGTCATTCAATGCCGTGCCTAACACCACTGACGCTATTCGGACAGGATTAACACTAGCGTAGAGATGACGAGTACGTTAGTCTCTGACCGTTTGTCACGCGCAACGTTACCGATGATGGAACAATAAAATCAACGTATGAAAAAACGTATCCCCACTCTCCTGGCCACCATGATTGCCACCGCCCTTTATAGTCAACAGGGACTGGCAGCCGACCTCGCCTCACAGTGCATGTTGGGCGTGCCAAGCTATGACCGTCCTCTGGTACAGGGCGATACCAATGACTTACCCGTGACTATCAATGCTGACCACGCGAAAGGGGACTACCCGGATGACGCCGTGTTTACTGGCAGCGTGGATATCATGCAGGGTAACAGCCGTCTGCAGGCCGACGAAGTGCAGCTCCATCAAAAAGAGGCACCAGGACAACCGGAGCCGGTACGTACCGTTGATGCGCTCGGTAATGTCCATTACGACGATAACCAGGTGATCCTCAAAGGGCCGAAAGGCTGGGCGAATCTGAACACCAAAGATACCAATGTCTGGGAAGGTGATTACCAGATGGTGGGTCGTCAGGGCCGCGGTAAAGCGGACCTGATGAAACAACGTGGCGAAAACCGCTATACCATTCTGGATAACGGTAGCTTTACCTCCTGTCTGCCGGGTTCTGACACATGGAGCGTGGTAGGTAGCGAAATTATTCATGACCGCGAAGAACAAGTTGCGGAGATCTGGAACGCCCGCTTTAAGGTGGGTCCGGTACCGATCTTTTATAGCCCCTATTTGCAGTTGCCGGTGGGTGACAAACGTCGCTCTGGTTTCTTGATCCCGAACGCCAAGTACACCACCACCAACTACTTTGAGTTCTACCTGCCATATTACTGGAACATCGCGCCAAATATGGATGCCACCATCACGCCGCATTATATGCATCGTCGTGGCAATATCATGTGGGAGAACGAATTCCGCTACCTCTCCCAGGCGGGCGCTGGCTTGATGGAACTGGACTATCTGCCTTCAGATAAAGTCTATGAAGATGAACACCCGAACGATGACAGTTCACGTCGTTGGTTATTCTACTGGAACCACTCCGGGGTCATGGATCAGGTGTGGCGTTTCAACGTCGACTACACCAAGGTCAGCGATCCTAGCTACTTCAATGATTTCGATAACAAGTACGGTTCCAGTACTGACGGCTACGCAACGCAAAAATTCAGCGTTGGCTATGCAGTGCAAAACTTCAATGCCACCGTTTCAACCAAGCAGTTCCAGGTCTTCAGCGAACAGAACCCCAGTAGCTACTCGGCAGAGCCGCAGTTAGACGTTAACTACTACCAGAATGATGTTGGTCCGTTTGATACACGCATTTACGGTCAGGCAGTGCACTTTGTTAACACCAGAGACGACATGCCTGAAGCAACCCGTGTTCACCTGGAACCGACCATCAATTTGCCGCTCTCTAATAACTGGGGCAGCATCAATACCGAAGCGAAGTTGCTGGCAACCCATTATCAGCAAACTAATCTTGACTGGTATAACTCCAGAAACACAACCAAGCTGGACGAATCCGTTAACCGCGTAATGCCGCAATTCAAAGTTGACGGCAAAATGGTCTTTCAACGCGATATGGAAATGCTGGCTCCGGGTTATACCCAAACGTTGGAACCGCGCGCGCAGTATTTGTACGTGCCGTATCGCGATCAGAGCGACATCTATAACTACGACTCATCTCTGCTGCAATCTGACTACTCTGGCCTGTTCCGGGACCGGACTTACGGCGGTCTTGACCGTATTGCCTCCGCTAACCAGGTGACGACCGGTGTCACATCTCGCATATATGATGATGCTGCCGTTGAACGTTTTAATATTTCCGTTGGTCAAATCTACTATTTCACGGAGTCTCGCACTGGCGATGACAACATAACATGGGAGAATGACGACAAAACGGGCTCACTGGTGTGGGCAGGCGATACTTACTGGCGTATCTCCGAGCGTTGGGGATTGCGTGGCGGGATTCAGTACGATACACGTCTGGATAACGTAGCGACCAGTAACTCCAGCATTGAATACCGTCGGGATGAAGACCGTCTGGTACAGCTGAATTACCGTTACGCCAGCCCGGAATATATTCAGGCTACGCTGCCTAAGTACTATTCCACAGCTGAGCAATATAAGAATGGTATTTCACAGGTAGGTGCCGTCGCCAGCTGGCCAATTGCCGATCGTTGGTCAATTGTTGGGGCCTACTACTACGACACCAATGCGAACAAGCAAGCCGACTCTATGTTAGGTGTGCAATACAGCTCCTGCTGCTATGCAATTCGCGTCGGTTACGAGCGGAAGCTGAACGGTTGGGATAACGATAAACAACATGCGGTATATGACAACGCAATCGGCTTTAACATCGAACTTCGCGGCCTGAGCTCCAACTACGGTCTGGGTACGCAAGAGATGCTGCGTTCGAACATTCTGCCGTATCAAAACACTTTGTGATTTGTTGATTTACCACGTAATCCGCAGTGCGGTTAATTGAAATGGAAAAAGTATGAAGAACTGGAAAACGCTGCTTCTCGGTATCGCCATGATCGCGAATACCAGTTTCGCTGCCCCCCAGGTAGTCGATAAAGTCGCAGCCGTCGTCAATAACGGCGTCGTGCTGGAAAGCGACGTTGATGGATTAATGCAGTCGGTAAAACTGAACGCTGCTCAGGCAAGGCAGCAACTTCCTGATGACGCGACGCTGCGCCACCAAATCATGGAACGTTTGATCATGGATCAAATCATCCTGCAGATGGGGCAGAAAATGGGAGTGAAAATCTCCGATGAGCAGCTGGATCAGGCGATTGCTAACATCGCGAAACAGAACAACATGACGCTGGATCAGATGCGCAGCCGTCTGGCTTACGATGGTCTGAACTACAACACCTATCGTAACCAGATCCGCAAAGAGATGATTATCTCTGAAGTGCGTAACAACGAGGTGCGTCGTCGCATCACCATCCTGCCGCAGGAAGTCGAATCCCTGGCGCAGCAGGTGGGTAACCAAAACGACGCCAGCACTGAGCTGAACCTGAGCCACATCCTGATCCCGCTGCCGGAAAACCCGACCTCTGATCAAGTGAACGAAGCGGAAAGCCAGGCGCGCGCCATTGTCGATCAGGCGCGTAACGGCGCTGATTTCGGTAAGCTGGCGATTGCTCATTCTGCCGACCAGCAGGCGCTGAACGGCGGCCAGATGGGCTGGGGCCGTATTCAGGAGTTGCCGGGGATCTTCGCCCAGGCATTAAGCACCGCGAAGAAAGGCGACATTGTTGGCCCGATTCGTTCCGGCGTTGGCTTCCATATTCTGAAAGTTAACGACCTGCGCGGCGAAAGCAAAAATATTTCGGTGACCGAAGTTCATGCTCGCCATATTCTGCTGAAACCGTCGCCGATCATGACTGACGAACAGGCCCGTGTGAAACTGGAACAAATTGCTGCAGATATCAAGAGCGGTAAAACTACGTTTGCCGCTGCAGCGAAAGAGTTTTCTCAGGATCCAGGCTCTGCTAACCAGGGCGGTGATCTCGGTTGGGCTACACCAGATATTTTCGATCCGGCCTTCCGTGACGCCCTGACCCGCCTGAACAAAGGTCAAATGAGTGCACCGGTTCACTCTTCATTCGGCTGGCATTTAATCGAACTGCTGGATACCCGTAATGTCGATAAAACCGACGCGGCGCAGAAAGATCGTGCGTACCGCATGCTGATGAACCGTAAGTTCTCGGAAGAAGCAGCAAGCTGGATGCAGGAACAACGTGCCAGCGCCTACGTTAAAATCCTGAGCAACTAATGGTTAAAACCCAACGTGTTGTGATCACTCCCGGCGAGCCCGCCGGGATTGGCCCGGACTTAGTTGTCCAGCTTGCACAGCGTGAGTGGCCAGTCGAACTGGTTGTTTGTGCCGATGCCACTCTTCTTACCGACCGGGCAGCGATGCTCGGTTTGCCGCTCACCCTCCGCCCTTATTCCCCCAACTCCCCTGCACAACCGCAAACTGCGGGCACATTAACGCTACTTCCTGTCGCGCTACGTGAATCTGTCACTGCGGGGCAGTTAGCGGTTGAAAATGGGCATTATGTGGTGGAAACGCTGGCGCGAGCGTGTGATGGCTGTCTGAACGGTGAATTTGCTGCGCTGATCACAGGCCCCGTGCATAAAGGCGTCATTAACGACGCAGGCATTCCGTTTACCGGTCATACCGAGTTTTTCGAAGAGCGTTCGCAGGCGAAAAAAGTGGTGATGATGCTTGCGACCGAAGAACTTCGCGTGGCGCTGGCAACGACGCATTTACCGCTGCGCGATATCGCAGATGCTATCACCCCTGCGCTTTTGCACGAAGTGATTGCTATTTTGCATCACGATTTGCGGACCAAATTTGGTATTGCCGAACCGCGCATTCTGGTCTGCGGGCTGAATCCGCACGCAGGCGAAGGCGGTCATATGGGTACGGAAGAGATAGACACCATTATTCCGGTGCTCGACGAGCTGCGGGCGCAGGGGATGAAACTCAACGGGCCGCTGCCTGCCGATACCCTGTTTCAGCCGAAATATCTTGATAACGCCGACGCCGTGCTGGCGATGTACCACGATCAGGGTCTTCCCGTGCTAAAATACCAGGGCTTCGGGCGCGGTGTGAACATTACGCTGGGCCTGCCCTTTATTCGCACATCAGTGGACCACGGCACCGCGCTTGAACTGGCGGGACGTGGTAAAGCCGATGTCGGCAGTTTTATTACGGCGCTTAATCTCGCCATCAAAATGATTGTTAACACCCAATGAATAATCGAGTCCACCAGGGCCACTTAGCCCGTAAACGTTTCGGGCAAAACTTTCTCAACGATCAGTTCGTGATCGACAGCATTGTTTCTGCCATTAATCCGCAGAAGGGCCAGGCGATGGTCGAAATCGGCCCCGGTCTGGCGGCATTGACCGAACCGGTCGGTGAACGTCTGGACCAGCTGACGGTCATCGAACTTGACCGCGATCTGGCGGCACGTCTGCAAACGCATCCATTCTTAGGCCCGAAACTGACGATTTATCAGCAGGATGCGATGACCTTTAACTTTGGCGAACTGGCCGAGAAAATGGGTCAGCCGCTGCGTGTTTTCGGCAACCTGCCTTATAACATCTCCACGCCGTTGATGTTCCATCTGTTTAGCTATACTGATGCCATTGCCGACATGCACTTTATGTTGCAAAAAGAGGTGGTGAATCGTCTGGTTGCAGGACCGAACAGCAAAGCGTATGGTCGATTAAGCGTCATGGCGCAATACTATTGCAACGTGATCCCGGTGCTGGAAGTTCCGCCGTCAGCCTTTACACCACCACCCAAAGTGGATTCCGCCGTCGTGCGCCTGGTCCCTCATGCAACGATGCCTCACCCGGTTAAAGATGTTCGCGTGTTGAGCCGCATCACCACCGAAGCCTTTAACCAGCGTCGTAAAACCATTCGTAACAGCCTCGGCAACCTGTTTAGCGTCGAGGTGTTAACCGGAATGGGGATCGACCCGGCGATGCGAGCGGAAAATATCTCTGTCGCGCAATATTGCCAGATGGCGAACTATCTGGCGGAGAACGCGCCTTTGCAGGAGAGTTAACGATGATCAATTCGCCCCGAGTGTGTATTCAGGTTCAAAGCGTCTACATTGAGGCACAATCTTCACCTGATAATGAACGTTACGTTTTTGCTTATACCGTAACCATACGCAATCTGGGGCGAGCGCCAGTGCAGTTGTTGGGGCGTTACTGGCTGATCACCAATGGCAATGGCCGTGAAACCGAAGTCCAGGGCGAAGGAGTGGTTGGCGTCCAGCCACTTATCGCGCCTGGCGAAGAGTACCAGTACACCAGCGGTGCAATCATTGAAACCCCGCTGGGCACCATGCAGGGTCACTACGAAATGATCGATGAAAATGGCGTCCCTTTCAGCATCGACATTCCCGTATTCCGACTCGCCGTTCCCACACTCATTCATTAAAAGAATATGGCGACATACCTTATTGGCGACGTTCATGGTTGTTACGATGAACTGATCGCATTGCTGCATAAAGTAGAATTTACCCCTGGGAAAGATACCCTCTGGCTGACGGGCGATCTGGTCGCGCGCGGCCCGGGTTCGCTGGATGTTCTGCGCTATGTGAAATCCTTAGGCGACAGCGTACGTCTGGTGCTGGGTAATCACGATCTGCATCTGCTGGCGGTATTTGCCGGGATCAGCCGCAATAAACCGAAAGATCGCCTGACACCGCTGCTGGAAGCGCCGGATGCCGACGAGCTGCTTAACTGGCTGCGTCGCCAGCCTTTGCTGCAAATCGACGAAGAGAAAAAGTTGGTGATGGCCCACGCCGGGATCACGCCGCAGTGGGATCTGCAGACCGCCAAAGAGTGCGCGCGCGATGTAGAAGCGGTGCTGTCGAGTGACTCCTATCCCTTCTTTCTTGATGCCATGTACGGCGATATGCCAAATAACTGGTCACCGGAATTGCGGGGGCTGGGAAGACTGCGGTTTATCACCAACGCCTTTACCCGTATGCGTTTTTGCTTCCCGAACGGTCAACTGGATATGTACAGCAAAGAATCGCCGGAAGAGGCCCCTGCCCCACTGAAACCGTGGTTTGCGATTCCTGGCCCTGTCGCTGAAGAATACAGCATCGCCTTTGGTCACTGGGCATCGCTGGAAGGCAAAGGTACGCCGGAAGGTATTTACGCGCTGGATACTGGCTGCTGCTGGGGTGGTACATTAACCTGCCTGCGCTGGGAAGATAAACAGTATTTTGTCCAGCCGTCGAACCGGCATAAAGATATGGGTGAGGGAGAGGCGGCCGCGTCTTAAATCCCGTCGAGCATAAAATCTAATGCTCCTTTAATCAACGTTCGGTGCGCGCTGGCATCGCAAAATTTCGTTCCCAGCGCGTTAACTGGAACAGTTGCAGTCTCATGCGTCATGAGCACATATTCTTTGCCATCTATCAGTAAAAGGATTGGATTAAGCCGTTCTGGTGGGCGAATACGGCTAAATCGTTCAATAGGTGTTAATGGAATAACGATACGGCGATTAATCTCACCAATAATGTCGCTGGTAACATCGATAACAAAGGGAAACGCGGCGTTCCTGCCGCGACTGCGGTATACCGTAAATTGCATCGCTAGAAGCTCCGGTACTCATCAGAGAAACATCCGGTTTCATCAGCCAATTGATTTAACGCAGCGATAGCTTCTGTGTTCTCTTCACGCCAACGTGTTGCGGCATGTTTTTTAAGTTCAGCATTGAGCGCAACCGTAAGGGTGGCGCTCATATTTAAGCCTGCATCACGAGCGCGATTGACTAACTCACGGTCGACGGTGACGGTCACACTTTGTGTGGTACGTTTTGCAGTCATGATATCGTGCTCCTGTACAATTTATACGTCTAGTATACACGGATATCTGCACGTATTAGTGATGCCGGAATTCTAATATACAAACTTACCGCCGCTCCAGAATCTCAAAGCAATAGCTGTGAGAGTTCTGCGCATCAGCGTCGTGGAATTCGCTGAATACCGATTCCCAGTCATCCGGCTCGTAATCCGGGAAATGGGTGTCGCCTTCCACTTCTGCGTCAATATGCGTCAGATACAGTTTTTGCGCTTTTGGCAGGAACTGCTCATAAACGCGACCACCGCCAATCACCATGATTTCTGGTACGTCACCACACGCCGCGATGGCTTCATCTACCGATTTCACCCACGTTACGCGATCGTCCGTACCCGGTTGACTGCTGAGGATAATATTTTTGCGTCCTGGCAGCGGACGACCGATGGATTCCCAGGTATGGCGGCCCATAATCACGGGTTTATTTAAGGTGTTGCGTTTAAACCAGGCGAGATCGGCAGGCAGGTTCCACGGCATGGCGTTTTCCATGCCGATAACGCGATCTACCGCTAACGCCGCAATCAGACTGATCATTGAGATTTCCCGATAAAAAAAATTGTCGCCACTATACGTAAAGCGTAAACCGTCGTCGACTGGTGCGAGGATGATGTTGAGGAAAATTTTATATTCTGCTGGCGAGTCCACGCTCTCTCCCTGGACTCGCCGCATTACAATGAAATAAAAACAATTAGTTAGCTGTAAAGTGTGATTTACGTCACTCTTTATTAGGATGAGGGTTTCGTTTCCGGTTCATCCGCCATGTTGCCGGTATGTTTCCCTTCTTCGGTTCCCTGCCAGCCATGTCGTTGAATTAATGACAGATGTTCGCGGTCTTCGGTGATGATCTCACTTAACATCGCGCTGGTGCGTTTATAGACCGCCGCGCGGGCTTTGGTGTCGTTCTCAACCATTGCCATCTCTTCCACCATCTGAATATTAAAGCGGCGGAACACATCGGCGCGTTCTCGCGCTTCATACGGCCCCAGACCTAAACTTTCCAGTGCCAGACGCCCGGTTTTCAGCGCACCTTCAAAGGTTTCTCGCTCCGGCTTTTCAACGCCTGCCTGACGCAAACGAATGTAGTGGTCGACATCGCGGGCGCGGGCAATAATCTGCAAATGCGGGAAATGTTCTTTCACCATCTCTGTCAGTTGCAGGTTGGTTTGCGGATCGTCGATGGCGTTAATCAGCACTTCCGCTTTCGCCGCTCCGGCAGATTCCAGTAAATCCATCCGCGTGGCATCGCCATAAAACACTTTCATACCAAATTTACGCAAGGTTTCGATATGGTCCGGATCGTGATCGAGCACCACCATTTTCACCCCGCTGGAGAGCAGTAAACGTCCGGTGATCTGCCCAAAACGACCGAATCCGGCAATGATTACCCGCGGCTGTTCTTCGTCGATCTCATCGGCTTCACGCGCCTCTTCAGTAGAAGATTGCTCAAGGCGATTGAGGATCACCAGCAGAATCGGCGTTGCCGCCATCGACAGTGCCACCGCCAGGGTCAGCGATTTCGCCCACTCTGGCTCCAGCACATTCGCCATCTGCGCCGCACCAAATACTACAAAGGCAAACTCACTGCCCTGTCCTAATAACACCGCAAACCAGCGACGCTGTTTATTTGGCACCTGCAACGGTCGGGCAATCAGCCACAGCATGGCGATTTTGATGATGAGGAAGCCGAGCAGCAAAATAACAATGCGCAACGGATTTTCAAGCAACGTGCCAAAGTCTATCGACATGCCAACGCCAATGAAAAACAGCCCCAGCAGCAAACCTTTAAAGGGTTCGATATCGCTTTCCAGCGCATGACGGTATTCCGAGCTTGCCAGCAGTACGCCCGCCAGAAACGCGCCCATCGCCATCGACAAGCCGACCTCTTCCAGCAGCAAACCAAAGCCAAACACGAGGAATAACGCCACGGCACTAAACACTTCCCGCAAGCCAGAGCGGGCTACAAAACGCAGCGCCGGACGCGTGACATAGCGCCCCAGCAATACCACCAGCACCAGCGCACCCGCCACTTTTAACGCCGAGAGAGCAAATGCGCCCATCGTCGTCGAGGCACTGCTCGCCGCCAGTAGCGGGATCATCGCCACCAGCGGGATCGCCGCGATATCCTGGAACAGCAGCACCGCAAAGGCACTGCGGCCCATCTGCGTCACCATCAGATTACGTTCATTCATCGCCTGCATGGCAATCGCCGTAGAGGAGAGCGCCAGCGTCATGCCGATCAATTCCGCTACCTGCCAGCGCAGCCCAAGTAACATGCAGAACAGCCCCAGCAGGCCGCCGCAAATCACCATCTGCAATGCGCCACCGCCGAACACTGCCGCACGCAGCTTCCACAGCCTTTGTGGATCGAGTTCGAGGCCGATAATAAACAGCATCAGCACCACGCCAATCTCGGCAAAGTGCAGGATAGATTCGGCATCGGTCACCAGTCGCAGCCCCCACGGGCCAATAATACAACCCGCGATCAGGTAGCCAAGTACCGATCCCAGACCAAGACGTACTGCAATGGGTACAATCAGCGCCGCCGAACCGAGATAAATCAGCGCCTGAATCAGCGTATGGCTATCCATGATGTGCCTCCTGCCATTCCAGCAGACGTTGCTTATAGTGCCGCGCCTGCCCTTCGAGGGTTTCGTCGTCACAAATAAAGGTGCAGTGCATGGCAAACGGCGGCAGCCAGTTCAGCCCGCAGTAGATTGCCGTCGCCTGTAGCGGCTGCGACAGCACATCAAACCCCGGATGCGTGCCAATCTCAAAATGGCTTTCCCCACCGCCGGTCGTCACCGCCCACAGTAAATGTTTGCCATGCAGCGCCGTGCCGCCGTGACCGTAAGCCCAGCCGTGCGAGAAGACTTTATCGATCCAAAGTTTGAGGAGCGGAGGAATGCTGTACCACTGCATCGGGTGCTGCCAGACGATCAGATCGGCGCGAGACAGCGCCTCCTGCTCGGCGGCAATATCGATATTGAAGTCAGGATAGAGTTGATAAAGAGAGCGAATTTCGACGCCTTCCAGCGTCCTTGCCTGTTCAAGCATCCGTTTATTCGCATGGGAATGATGCGGATACGGATGCGCATAAATTATAAGAATCATAGGTAGCCCGCGTGATTACGCCTTTGTTTTCCCACAAAGTGTAGTCATATATTCACGCGGCTTATAGTCAATAATATTGATTCAGAAAAGAGAGAAATCTGAACAAATTACCCCATTCTCTGCCCGCGGATCGTCATATTGCTGGTCTGCGCCAGTGACATCCCTCGAGTCTCCGGAGCAAACGCTACGGAAATCAACAAGCCAAACAGCGAGATACCCGCCCCCATCAGCATGGTGCTACTGATGCCGTAATTATTGATAAAGATTGGCAGTGCCCAGGTCGAAACAATGGTGCCAATACGGCTTAAGGACATAATCACGCCCACGGCAGAGGCGCGGATATCCGTCGGGAAGAGTTCATTAGGATAGAGCCACTGCAAATTACCCGGCCCGCCAGAGAAAAAGGCATACACCGCAAATGCCATCACTACCAGCCAGATCCCCATATCCGGGATCAGCCCCAAAACCGCCAGCGCCAGCGTCATCATGGCAAAACTGCCAATCAACAATGGACGCCGTCCGGCGGTGTTTAACCACAGCATCGGCGGAATACAGCCAAGCATAAAGAACAGGCTAATCACCACATTCCCCAACGCCGCGTTTTTGCCAACTCCCAATCCCAACAAACCAACGATTTGCGGGCCAAAGGTGTAAATGGCGAACATGGGGATCACCTGGCAGGTCCAGATGGCGGCAACAAACAGAACAAAAGGAAAATGGCGGCGATTAAACAGATCGCGAAAACGGGTTTGCTGCGGCTGCTCTTCATCGAAAGCCACCGGTTCGCCAAACAGTTTGATCATCATCTCTTCGCACTCTTTTACTCGCCCTTTGCGTAACAACCAGCGGGGAGATTCAGGCAGTTCGAATCGACCAATCAAAATCAACAAACAGGGGATCGCTGCGCTACCCAGCATCCAGCGCCAACCACCTTCCACATCATAAAGCCAATAGCCGACCAAATCGGCGCAGGTCGCGCCGACATACCACATCGCGGCGATAAAGCTGATGGAAAACGCCCGCTGACGGGTACTGGAGAACTCGGTGATCATTGAGGTGGCGATGGGATAATCCGCACCGATGACAATGCCGATAAGTACCCGCATCACCAACAGTTCGACGGGGGATGAGACAAACATCGTCGCCACAGATATCACGCCGATGGCGATGATATCAATGAGGAACATTTTGCGCCGTCCGACTTTATCGGAGATATAGCCAAACAGCGATGTGCCAACGAACAGCCCGGCGAGCGTTCCCGCGCCCAGCAAGCCAATCCAGTCAGCGTCCAGTTTCAGCGCCGGAGTCAGTTGCTCCAGCGCCACGCCAATCATTACCAGTACATAACCATCCAGAAACGGACCACCGCTTCCCCACAGCAAAATGCGGCGGTGAATAGAGGAGAATTTGAGATCGTCAAAGTTTCTGGACGGTTGCATGGGTTATTCCTGTTTTTTGCAATGAGAGTCAGTGCGGCGTTACGTATCAAACCAACATCAGCCGTAACGGAACTCCACACCAAAGGTGCCGCGCGGGTATTCCCACTGTTCCAGCGCCGACCCCAGCCCCAGAATGCGACAGGTGCCGCACTCCAGACATCCGGCGTAATCGAAGCGCACACTGCCGTCATCCTGCTTCTTGTACAGACCTGCGGGGCACGCTTTCACCAGCAGCTCCAGCGCCTGTTTATCGGCATCGGCCTTCACAACAATGTGCGGATGCTCTTCATCGACATTGAATTTATTGACGCCCAGTTTGACGTCCACATTGACGGGAGAAGTCATAAAACGGTCACTCCTTTCATGCCATCCTTGATCAGATTGATGAAACCCACTTTCTTGCCGTGGCGGAGGATTTTCTTGCGCATCAGTTCCGGCGCACTGCCGTCAATGGTGAACAGGTCACGCGCCACGCCCACCGCCAGTTCCGGGTAGCCGTTAAACATGCGTGGGTTATCAAGGAACGCCGGTAGTTTCTGGTACATGCGCATATCGCGCAGCGGGCCACTCTCAAGATGCTGACGATATTCCGCGAGTTTTTGCTTACTGAAATCGTCGCTTTTCATCGCTGAAAGCACAGTTTTTGCTGCTGCTTCCCCGGCGGCAATCGCCAGATCCATACCGCGAATGGTAAAACCGAGGTTCATACACATTCCGGCGGCATCACCGGCAATCAGTACGCCGTCACCAACCAACTCCGGCAGCATGTTGATACCTGCTTCCGGCACTACGTGAGCGGAATATTCCACCAGCTTGCCGCCCGCGATCAGCGGTGCAACGGCCGGATGTTGTTTGAAATCTTCCAGCATTTGCGGCACCGATTTTTTTGCGTCATGCAGATGATGCAAACCACAAACCAGCCCCAGCGACAGGGTATTTTCATTGGTATAAAGGAAGCCACCGCCCATCAGGCCATCGGTGGGTGATCCCGCAAACAGGCAAGCCGCGCCCTGATTACCCTGCAACTGAAAACGGTCTTCGATAACCGACTTCGGTAACTCGATCAGTTCCTTCACGCCAACCGCCACATCCGTCGGTTTAACGCGTTTTGCCATCCCCAGCTTTTCGGCAAGGATGGAATTCACCCCATCAGCAAGGATCACCGTTTTCGCTTCAATCACATCGCCATCAGCTTCTACGCCGACAACTTTGCCATCGCGCTGTACGAGGTTATCGACGCGGATCCCGGTAATTAACTGCGCGCCCGCTTCTTCGGCCTGCTCCATCAGCCAGGCATCAAATTTACTGCGCAAAACGGAGTAAGAACGCTGGGATGGCGAGGTTTCGTCGCCATTGCAGTAGTCCATAGTCATCGCTGACTTTTCCGTCATAAACGCGAGTTTTTCATGGGTGATCAGGCGTTCTACGGGGGCGGAGTCAGCGAAACCAGGAATAATGTGTTCCAGACTGTGGGCATAGAGACGCCCGCCGGTGACGTTCTTGGCACCTGCGGAATTGCCACGCTCGATAACTAACACTTGCGCACCTTCGCGGGCGAGCACCAGTGCGGCAACCGAACCGGCAAGCCCTGCACCGACGATGATGGCGTCAAAGATATCTTCGGACATAAGAGCTCCCTGTCAGCGGCAGGGCCAAAATGCAGCCCTGCCAGAGTGGATCAACGCGCTAAAGCTGCGGTCAGTGCCGGAAGGATTTTCACGGCGTCGCCAACAATGCCGTAATCCGCGTACTGGAAGATCGGCGCATTTTTATCTTTGTTGATGGCGAAAATGGTTTGCGACGCATTAGCGCCAACCATGTGCTGGATCTGCCCGGAGATCCCCACCGCCAGGTACAGTTCAGGTTTCAGCATCAGGTTGGAGATACCGACATAGCGTTCGTGCTCCATCCATTTTTCGTTTTCCGCCACCGGACGAGAACAGGCCAGCTCCGCACCTATCGCCTTACAAAGCTGTTCTGCCAGCGCAATGTTCTCTTTGCTGCCAATACCGCGACCGACGCTGACCACCAGTCGGGCTTTGTCGAGATCGACGCTGTTGCTCTGACGCGCCTGGGTTGCCGTGCGGGTAATCGCCACAGCCGGAGCCTGCCACTCCACGGTGTGCGTTTCGCCAGTGCGTGACGCGTCTGGCTGAGCCGCATCGAACGTGCCGCTGCTGATGGTCAGTACCGCATACGGCGTGGCAATGCGTTCTTCGCCAATCGCCAGACCGCCGTAAACCATGTGTTTCACTGTCGCTTTACCGTCCTGTACGCTGACGGTGCTGGCATCGTTAGACACCGCCGCTTTAAGGCGATAACCCAGTTTTGCCGCCAGTAATTTGCCGCGACGGGTGTTTGGCAACAGCACCAGACCGTCTGCGCCGTGCTGGCGAATAGTGTCAGCCATGACACCGGCGTAATCTTCGATCATCCGCTCGTCCGGTTTGCCGCTTAATTTCCAGACATGATTAGCGCCGAGCTGGATTGCCTGTGCGCCGTCGGCATCATTGAGGACAAAAGTGTTGATTTGATTAGCTAAAGCCTGCGCACCGTTCATCAGTTCCGGCAGACGAGAAGGGGTATCGCTGAATACCCAGACTTGAGAAAACGTGTTCATAGCATCCCCTGTAATTAAATGACTTTGCGAAGATTTTCAGCAAATGCGGCGATCTGTTCTTCGCCGTCGCCTTCAATCACGATGCGCTGACGCTCGCGCTGTTTCGGCGCGGCAACCTGTTGTTCTGACCAGGCTGCCTCTGCGTTAAAACCGATATCCGCCGCCGACCATACCTGGACTGGCTTTTTCGCCGCGCCGAGAATGGCTTTCATCGAAGGAATTTGTGGGGAGTTGATATCAGTGGAAACAGCAACAACCGCAGGCAGCGGAATGCTTAAGGTTTCGGTTTCATCTTCCAGTTCGCGCTCAACGGTGAGGGTATCTGCCGTCAGGGAGATAATTTTGCTGACGCCGTTAACTGCCGGAATATTGAGGATTTCGCCTACCAGCAAACCAACCTGCTGGGCATAAAGGTCGGAAGAACCATCGCCACAGAGGATCAAATCAAAGCCTGCTTTCTGGGCGGCGGCAGCCAGTGCGCTCGCCGTTTGTTGCGGCAGTGCCTGCTCGAACTGGTCATCAATCACCACAATCAGTTCATCCGGACCGCGCGATAGCACATCTTTACGCCCTTTGGCGTTGGTCAGGGCTTTACCGCCCACACTTAAGGCCGTCACCTGCCCCTCTGCTGCCTGTTGCTTTAGCTGGCAAGCCGCTTCAATAGCGTTGAGATCGTATTGGCTTATTTTGGCATCGGCTTTACTGAAGTCTAACGAACCATCAGCATTATTGACCGCAATATCCTGTTCATCAGGCACGCACTTATAGCAAGTAATAATCTTCATTGCATCTCCAGAAATCATGAAGGAAACGTCGTTCATATCGGTGGTGTTAATTACAGATATCACGCCCTTTAATTTGGAAATAAAACTTTAATCACCAATATTGAAAATGTCACACGCAGATAAATCCAACTTTCAATATTGTTAAGCTCCTCACCAATATTGAAAACATGGCGTAGCAAAAAGAAATTTTCAATATTGTTTTATGGATCACCAATATTGAAAGTCAGATGCTATTTTTTTACTCACAATCAAACTCATCACATTGATAAACAATGAATATTTACACAAAAACGCCCTGTTTTTACCCGATAAAAAACTGTGACTAACATCACAGAACGCAGCCAATTGAATACCCATTATGAGTTAGCCATTAACGCGTCCACGAGGTTAATAATAATTATATTAAATGTTAACAAAAATAAAACAAACGGGAACGCAAAATAAATATTCGTTTTCACAGTGGAATTAACTCATGAAGAATGAAAAGAGAAAAACGGGAATAGAACCGAAGGTTTTCTTTCCGCCGTTAATAATCGTCGGCATACTTTGTTGGCTTACAGTCAGAGATCTGGATGCAGCGAATGTCGTTATTAATGCTGTATTCAGTTACGTCACCAATGTATGGGGATGGGCATTTGAATGGTATATGGTAGTGATGCTTTTCGGTTGGTTCTGGCTGGTGTTTGGCCCGTATGCCAAAAAGCGTTTAGGTAACGAACCACCTGAATTTAGTACCGCCAGTTGGATCTTTATGATGTTCGCCTCCTGTACGTCTGCTGCCGTACTGTTCTGGGGATCGATTGAGATCTACTACTACATCTCCACCCCGCCGTTTGGCTTAGAACCGAACTCGACAGGGGCGAAAGAGTTGGGGCTGGCTTACAGCTTGTTCCACTGGGGACCTCTGCCGTGGGCCACTTACAGCTTCCTTTCAGTCGCCTTCGCTTACTTCTTCTTTGTCCGCAAAATGGAAGTGATTCGCCCCAGCTCGACACTGGTGCCGCTGGTGGGTGAAAAACACGCCAAAGGGTTGTTCGGTACTATCGTCGACAACTTCTATCTCGTCGCCTTGATCTTCGCGATGGGTACCAGTCTGGGCCTTGCCACGCCGCTGGTGACCGAGTGTATGCAATGGTTGTTTGGCATTCCGCATACCCTGCAACTGGACGCTATCATCATTACCTGCTGGATTATCCTCAACGCCATTTGCGTCGCCTGCGGTCTGCAAAAAGGGGTACGTATCGCCAGTGACGTGCGTAGTTACCTGAGCTTCCTGATGTTGGGTTGGGTGTTCATTGTCAGCGGTGCCAGCTTCATCATGAACTACTTCACCGATTCGGTGGGGATGTTGCTGATGTATCTGCCGCGCATGTTGTTCTATACCGATCCCATCGCTAAAGGCGGCTTCCCGCAGGGCTGGACCGTGTTCTACTGGGCATGGTGGGTGATTTACGCTATCCAGATGAGTATCTTCCTCGCCCGCATCTCCCGTGGTCGTACCGTGCGTGAACTGTGCTTCGGCATGGTGCTGGGGCTGACAGCGTCAACCTGGATCCTGTGGACTGTACTCGGTAGTAACACTCTGCTGTTGATGGATAAAAACATCATCAACATTCCAAATCTGATCGAACAGTACGGTGTGGCGCGCGCCATCATCGAAACCTGGGCCGCTCTGCCACTCAGCACCGCCACCATGTGGGGCTTCTTCATCCTCTGCTTTATTGCCACCGTTACGCTGGTTAACGCCTGCTCTTATACCCTGGCGATGTCCACTTGCCGCGAAGTACGCGATGGTGAAGAACCACCGCTGCTGGTGCGTATCGGCTGGTCAATTCTGGTTGGCATTATCGGTATTGTTCTGCTGGCGCTCGGCGGCCTGAAACCGATTCAAACCGCCATTATCGCCGGAGGATGCCCGCTGTTCTTCGTCAACATTATGGTGACGCTCTCCTTTATTAAAGACGCGAAACAGAACTGGAAAGATTAATTAACCCCCAAAATATCAAGAGGTTGAAAGATGGATTTTAATTTAAATGATGAGCAGGAACTGTTTGTCGCCGGTATCCGCGAACTGATGGCCAGCGAAAACTGGGAGGCCTATTTTGCCGAGTGCGACCGTGACAGCGTCTACCCGGAACGTTTTGTCAAAGCACTGGCGGATATGGGTATCGACAGTCTGCTGATCCCTGAAGAGCACGGTGGTCTGGACGCGGGGTTTGTTACTCTCGCCGCCGTGTGGATGGAGCTGGGACGTCTGGGGGCACCAACCTATGTGCTGTACCAGTTGCCGGGCGGGTTCAATACCTTCCTGCGCGAAGGCACACAAGAGCAGATCGACAAGATTATGGCTTTCCGCGGCACCGGTAAGCAGATGTGGAACTCAGCGATTACCGAACCGGGCGCGGGCTCCGACGTGGGTAGCCTGAAAACGACTTATACCCGTAGAAATGGTAAGATTTATCTTAATGGTAGTAAGTGTTTTATTACCAGCAGCGCCTACACCCCGTACATCGTGGTGATGGCGCGCGACGGGGCTTCTCCGGACAAACCTGTCTACACCGAATGGTTTGTTGATATGAGCAAACCGGGCATCAAAGTGACCAAACTTGAAAAGCTCGGTCTGCGTATGGATAGCTGCTGTGAAATCACTTTTGACGACGTGGAACTGGACGAGAAAGACATGTTCGGTCGGGAAGGTAACGGCTTTAACCGCGTCAAAGAAGAGTTCGACCATGAACGTTTCCTGGTAGCCCTGACCAACTACGGTACGGCGATGTGCGCCTTTGAAGATGCGGCGCGCTACGCCAACCAGCGCGTGCAGTTTGGCGAGGCTATTGGTCGTTTCCAGTTGATTCAGGAAAAATTCGCCCACATGGCGATCAAATTAAACTCCATGAAAAACATGCTGTATGAAGCAGCGTGGAAAGCAGACAACGGCACCATCACCTCTGGCGATGCAGCGATGTGCAAATACTTCTGCGCCAATGCGGCATTTGAAGTGGTGGATAGCGCAATGCAGGTGCTGGGCGGTGTCGGGATTGCGGGCAACCACCGCATCAGCCGCTTCTGGCGTGACCTGCGTGTAGACCGCGTTTCCGGGGGATCTGACGAAATGCAGATCCTGACGCTGGGTCGCGCGGTGCTGAAGCAATACCGCTAAGTCCGTGCGCTGCCTGATGCGACGCTGACGCGTCTTATCAGACCTACGGGAGCACGAATGTAGGCCGGATAAAGCGTTTACGCCGCATCCGGCAGTCATGCGCTACATAAATTTTTCAGGAGCTAATAATGGATCATCTACCCATGCCGAAATTCGGGCCGTTGGCCGGATTGCGCGTTGTCTTCTCCGGTATCGAAATCGCCGGACCGTTTGCCGGGCAAATGTTCGCAGAATGGGGCGCGGAAGTTATCTGGATCGAGAACGTCGCCTGGGCCGACACCATTCGCGTTCAACCGAACTACCCGCAACTCTCCCGCCGCAATTTGCACGCGCTGTCGTTAAATATTTTCAAAGATGAAGGCCGCGAAGCGTTTCTGAAATTAATGGAAACCACCGATATCTTCATCGAAGCCAGTAAAGGTCCGGCCTTTGCCCGTCGTGGCATTACCGATGAAGTACTGTGGCAGCACAACCCGAAACTGGTTATCGCTCACCTGTCCGGTTTTGGTCAGTACGGCACCGAGGAGTACACCAATCTTCCGGCCTATAACACTATCGCCCAGGCCTTTAGTGGTTACCTGATTCAGAACGGTGATGTTGACCAGCCAATGCCTGCCTTCCCGTATACCGCCGATTACTTTTCTGGCCTGACTGCCACCACGGCGGCGCTGGCAGCACTGCATAAAGTGCGTGAAACCGGCAAAGGCGAAAGCATCGACATCGCCATGTATGAAGTGATGTTGCGCATGGGCCAGTACTTCATGATGGATTACTTCAACGGCGGCGAAATGTGCCCGCGCATGACCAAAGGTAAAGATCCCTACTACGCCGGTTGCGGTCTGTATAAATGCGCCGACGGCTACATCGTGATGGAACTGGTGGGCATTACTCAAATTGCAGAGTGCTTTAAAGATATTGGCCTCGCGCATCTGCTCGGCACGCCAGAAATTCCGGAAGGCACTCAACTTATACACCGTATCGAATGCCCTTACGGCCCACTGGTAGAAGAGAAACTCGATGCCTGGCTGGCGGCACATACCATCGCAGAAGTTAAAGAACGCTTTGCCGAACTGAATATCGCCTGTGCCAAAGTACTGACCGTACCGGAACTGGAAAGCAATCCACAGTATGTGGCTCGCGAATCAATCACTCAGTGGCAAACGATGGATGGTCGCACCTGCAAAGGGCCGAACATCATGCCGAAATTCAAAAATAACCCCGGACAAATCTGGCGCGGAATGCCCTCACATGGCATGGACACGGCTGCCATTTTGAAAAATATCGGCTACAGCGAAAACGACATTCAGGAGTTGGTCAGCAAAGGTCTGGCCAAAGTTGAGGACTAAACGCGTGGCGTCAGTCAGCTTGCCTGACTAGCGCCCGCCCAATAACAAACGAACAAAATGGATAGAGGTGCAATGGATATCATTGGCGGACAACATCTACGTCAAATGTGGGACGATCTGGCGGACGTTTACGGTCATAAAACGGCGCTGATTTGTGAATCCAGCGGCGGAGTCGTTAACCGGTATAGTTATCTTGAGTTAAATCAGGAGGTTAACCGCACGGCAAACCTGTTTTATACGCTGGGGATTCGCAAAGGCGACAAGGTTGCTCTACATCTCGACAACTGCCCGGAATTTATCTTTTGCTGGTTCGGGCTGGCAAAAATTGGTGCGATTATGGTGCCGATTAACGCCCGCCTGTTACGCGAGGAAAGCGCGTGGATCCTGCAAAATAGCCAGGCGTGCCTGCTGGTGACCAGTGCGCAATTTTATCCTATGTATCAACAGATTCAGCAGGAAGATGCCACGCAGTTGCGGCACATTTGCCTGACAGATGTGGCACTTCCCGCTGATGATGGCGTGAGTTCGTTTACTCAACTGAAAAATCAACAACCTGCCACCTTGTGCTATGCACCGCCGCTATCGACTGACGATACGGCGGAAATTCTCTTCACCTCCGGCACTACCTCCCGACCGAAAGGTGTGGTGATTACCCATTACAACCTGCGCTTCGCTGGATATTACTCCGCCTGGCAGTGTGCACTGCGTGACGATGACGTCTACCTGACGGTAATGCCTGCGTTTCATATCGATTGCCAGTGTACTGCGGCGATGGCGGCGTTTTCTGCCGGGGCCACCTTTGTGCTGGTCGAGAAATACAGCGCCCGTGCCTTCTGGGGACAGGTGCAGAAGTACCGCGCCACCATTACCGAATGTATTCCGATGATGATCCGTACGTTGATGGTGCAGTCGCCTTCAGCGAACGATCAGCAACACCGCCTGCGGGAAGTGATGTTTTATCTCAACTTGTCGGAGCAGGAAAAAGATGCGTTTTGTGAACGCTTCGGCGTTCGCTTGCTGACGTCTTATGGGATGACGGAAACCATTGTTGGCATTATCGGCGATCGCCCTGGCGATAAACGACGCTGGCCGTCGATTGGTCGGGCGGGGTTTTGCTACGAAGCGGAGATCCGCGACGATCACAATCGCCCGCTCCCGGCAGGTGAGATCGGTGAAATCTGTATTAAAGGCGTACCAGGGAAAACCATCTTCAAAGAGTATTTTCTCAACCCGAAAGCCACTGCGAAAGTACTGGAAGCCGATGGCTGGCTACATACCGGCGATACCGGATACCGCGACGAAGAGGGCTTTTTTTATTTCGTCGATCGCCGCTGCAATATGATCAAACGCGGTGGCGAGAATGTCTCCTGCGTGGAGCTGGAAAATATCATCGCCACCCATCCGAAAATTCAGGACATCGTGGTTGTGGGTATTAAAGATTCGATTCGCGATGAAGCCATCAAAGCATTTGTGGTGCTGAATGAAGGTGAAACATTGAGCGAAGAGGAATTTTTCAGCTTCTGTGAACAAAATATGGCGAAATTTAAAGTGCCCTCTTATCTGGAGATCAGAAAAGATCTGCCACGTAATTGCTCGGGGAAAATAATTAGAAAGAATCTGAAATAAATGAAACAGCAGGGAACTACCCTGTCAGCTAATAATCACGCTCTAAAACAATATGCATTTTTTGCAGGGATGTTGTCGTCCCTGAAAAAGCAAAAATGGAGAAAAGGAATGAGTGAATCATTACATCTGACCCGCAATGGATCAATTCTGGAAATTACCCTTGATCGTCCAAAAGCGAATGCTATTGATGCAAAAACCAGCTTTGAAATGGGCGAAGTATTTCTAAATTTCCGAGACGATCCGCAATTACGTGTCGCCATTATTACCGGTGCCGGAGAGAAATTCTTTTCCGCGGGCTGGGATTTAAAAGCGGCAGCAGAAGGCGAAGCACCGGATGCTGACTTTGGCCCGGGTGGTTTTGCGGGATTAACCGAAATTTTCAATCTCGACAAACCAGTTATCGCCGCTGTGAACGGCTATGCCTTTGGCGGCGGCTTTGAACTGGCACTGGCGGCAGATTTTATTGTCTGTGCCGATAACGCCAGCTTCGCCCTGCCGGAAGCCAAACTGGGCATCGTTCCTGACAGCGGCGGCGTGCTGCGTCTGCCGAAGATCCTGCCGCCTGCCATCGTCAATGAAATGGTGATGACCGGCAGACGAATGGGCGCAGAAGAGGCGCTGCGTTGGGGGATAGTCAACCGCGTGGTTAGCCAGGCGGAACTGATGGATAACGCCCGCGAACTGGCGCAGCAGCTGGTTAACAGCGCTCCGCTGGCGATTGCGGCGCTGAAAGAGATCTACCGCACCACCAGCGAAATGCCGGTAGAAGAAGCGTATCGCTATATTCGCAGCGGCGTGTTGAAACACTATCCGTCGGTTCTGCATTCGGAAGATGCCATTGAAGGGCCGCTGGCGTTTGCCGAGAAGCGCGATCCGGTGTGGAAAGGACGTTAACAACCGTGAGCTATTACGCCTTTGAGGGGTTAATTCCGGTGGTTCACCCGACGGCGTTTGTCCATCCCAGTGCGGTCTTGATTGGCGATGTGATTGTGGGAGCCGGTGTCTACATCGGCCCACTCGCCTCACTGCGTGGTGACTACGGGCGGTTGATCGTGCAAGCGGGAGCCAATATTCAGGATGGCTGCATTATGCATGGCTACTGCGACACTGACACCATCGTTGGGGAAAACGGTCATATCGGGCACGGAGCGATCCTGCATGGTTGTGTGATTGGTCGCGATGCACTGGTCGGGATGAACAGCGTGATTATGGATGGCGCGGTCATTGGCGAAGAGAGCATTGTTGCCGCCATGAGCTTTGTCAAAGCGGGCTTTCGCGGCGAGAAACGCCAGTTGTTGATGGGTACGCCAGCCCGCGCTGTACGCAGTGTTAGTGACGACGAGTTACACTGGAAACGGTTGAATACCAAAGAGTATCAGGATCTTGTCGGGCGCTGTCATGCATCGTTACATGAAACACAACCACTGAGGCAAATGGAGGAAAATCGCCCCCGTTTGCAGGGGACGACGGATGTGACGCCTAAACGGTGATCTTGCCGGATGCGGCGCAACCGCCTTATCCGACCTGGCTGGAGAGCAACCGTAGGCCGGATAAGATGCGCCATGAACTGAACCCCAAAACCTGGACAGTTTCAGTTAACCGGCTTTTTGATACTCAGTCCGGTATTCTACCGGGCTGAGTCCCCCAAGACTGAGTTTTATTCTTTTTTGATT